>NZ_LKAQ01000004.1:559530-920804 GCF_001874525.1 Pseudodesulfovibrio hydrargyri
CGGTTCCCTCTCCCCTTCTCCCGGACCCCCATCCCCTCTTCCTTCCTAAACTTTTTGTGCCGCCTTCGGCGGAGTCCGGGTAGTTTGCGGGGGGTCTGGTTTCTTATTGGGACGGTGCCTAAACACCGTAGTATCATTCCGTATTTTCTTGCGGTCAACGCCCTCGCTTGATAGCGTCGGCCTACACTTGTCAAGAGCGCCGCATATGTCAAGCATACATATATATTGGGACGAATCGCACTTCTGGGGGCTGCTGGCCGCCCGGGCCCTGACGGCCTGGTCCGTGCCCCACCGGCTGGTGCGCGGCTCAGAAATAGCCGATGGCGCGCTTGCTGGCAAGTTCGGCGAGGTCCCGGCCGCGCTGCTCGTGCCCGGCGGGCGGGCCAAGGGCAAGGCCGACCGGCTGGGCGGGCGCGGCATGGACGCGGTCCGCGACTACGTGCGCGGCGGCGGCGCCTATCTCGGCTTCTGCGGCGGGGCCGGGCTGGCCCTGTCCACCCCCTTCGGCCTGGCCCTTTCGCCCTGGACACGCAAGGGATACCGCAACCGGCTGCACCACTTTCTTTCGGGCCACGTCAACGCCAGCCTGGACACGAAAAACGACCTCGTCCCGGACGGAATGGACGAAGGGCTGCTCCCGGTCTGGTGGCCGGGCCGGTTCGATCCCGTGGACCCGGCGGTCAGCGTGCTGGCCCGCTACGGCAAGCCCGGACCGGATTTCTGGGTGGCGGACCTCAACCTGGCCACCCTGCCCAAGGGAACCATGGCCGACTGGGAAAACCTGTACGGCGTGAACCTGAGCCCGGACTTCCTGGAAGGCACGCCCGTGGTGGCGGCCAACGAATTCGGCAAGGGGCGGGTCGTCCTGAGCTACGCCCACCTGGAAACGCCCGCCTCCAACCAGGCCAACCGCTGGCTCTCGCACATCCTCGGCCGGGTGCTCGACGAGCCCGAATCCGCCGTGGCCGCGCGCGGCCCGGTCCCGGCCTGGGACGTGGCCGCCCGCCCGGTCGTCTGGGAGGACGCGGTGCTCATCCGCGCCCGCCGGATCATGGAGGAAATCATCCGCACCGGGGCCGAGCACTTCCTGCTCTTCTGGCGCAACCCGTGGCTGCTCGGCTGGCGGCGCGGCATCCCGGGCGCGGGCGTGAACACCCTGTACTCGCTCATCTGCGAGTCCCTGGCGGCCGAACCCAACGACGCCGCCCTCGCCTTCTGGGAGGAGCACCGCGACCGCTTCCGGGTGCTCATGGACCTGCTCGGCAACGGGCTGACCGGCTACCTCCTGGCCGAACGGCTGGCCATGACCGTGTTCCACTCGGATTCGGGCGCGGTCTCCAAGGAGGGCCTCCGGGAGCAGCGGCGCGCCCTGTTCGGCCTGCCTCCGGAACCGGGCGGCATCTATGCCGACCTGGCCGGGCTGCTCGAGGAACTCTACTGGCGGCTGTCACTCACCCGGAATACCTGACTAATCCCGAATTACCATTTTTTCAGTCAATTGCCATGTGGCTGACAGGTGTGATATGTGTAACAAAAGGGGTGGCTCCCGCCGGCACGGATCGGCCGGACGAACAGCCTTTTCCATTCATCATGCAAAAGCGGTGCGTCATGGCGGATGAAGAGTCTCTGAAAACGTGTCCCGAAGCGGTTTTCCGCTTTTCCATGTCCGAAGACGGCATGAAACTGGGCGTCAACCGGTACTTTCCCCCCAACGGAGGAAAGGGACCGAGCGTTGCCCTGCTCAAGGCCCAGGTGGCGGCCTGCGGGGTGCGGCTGCCCGTGGACGAGGACGCGGCCAAGCGCATCGTGGAGGCGGTCACCACCGGGGCCGAGTTCCGGGGCATCACCCTGGTCCGGGGCATCCCGCCCCGGGAGCCGAGAGAGGCCACCTTGGCGCCCCTGGGGGACCTGGAATTTCCCGTATTTCCGGGGGACCGCTTCCTGCGCTTCCGACCGGCGGCCAAGGCGGCCGACGGAGAATCCATCGACGGGCGGCCCGTGCCGCCCAGCACCACCTTCACGCCCAAGCCGGTCAAGGTCGAGTTGGGCGAGAACGTGGCCTGGGACTCGTCCGAAGAGGCTTACTATTCCCAGGTCTGGGGCCTGGCCCGCATCCGCGACGACGTGGTCTCCGTGGACCCGGTGGCCCGCATCACCCCGGACGAGGTCGAGGTCGTGGGGACCCTTTTCCACAAGGATTTCCGGGGCAAGCCCATCACCCCCGAGCGCATCGAAAAGGAGCTGCGCGACATGGGCGTACTCATCCCCGTGGACCTGCAGGGACTGGCCGCCAAACTGAGGCAGGCGGCGGACATGAACATGTCCCTGCCCAACCAGGTCCTGGTCAAGGGCACGCACCCGGTGCCGGGCCGCGACGGCTGGCTGGAATCGCTGGTAGCCACCCGCGAGGAGACCGGCACCGAGGACGCCGCGGGCCGCCTCGACTTCCGCGACCGGGGCGTCTACCCCATGGTCAACACCGGACAGATCATCGGCAGGCTGCACCCGCCCACCCCGGGCGAGGGCGGCATCGACATCCACGGCAAGACCATCCCGCCCCACGCGGGCAGGGAGCTCAAGATCACGCTGGGCGAGAACGTCCTGCTGCAGACCGACGGGGTGACCTATTCCTCCAAGGCCCAAGGCGTGGCGGTCATGGAGCGGAACACCCTGTCCGTGACCCAGTGCCTGGTGATCCAGGGCAACGTGGACCTCAACTCGGGCAACGTGAAGGTCGAGCACGGCTCGGTCAAGGTCCTGGGGTCGATCCAGGCCGGATTCTCGGTCTCGGCCCCGACGCACATCCTGGTGGAGGGTTCCATCGAGAGCGCCGCCGTGTACGCGGGCGGCCTGGTGGAGGTCAAGGGCGGCATCCTCATGCCCGACGGCGGCGAGATCCTCAGCGACGGCCGGGTCATCGCCAACTACGCCGTGGGCGCGCGCATCCGGGCCAAGCACGACGTGGTCATCGCCAACGAGATCCAGAATTCGGTCATCCGCACGGGCGGCAGGCTCATCGCCCTGTCCGGCAAGGGCACGGTCCAGGGCGGGGTCATCCTGGCCCGCCGGGGCATCGAGGTCAACGAGCTCGGCTCCGAGCTGGGCGTGGCCACGACCGTGGGCATCATCGTCGAGGAGGCCGAGGACGAAAAGCTGCGCGAGGAACGCGGCCGGGTGGTCCAGGCCATCAAGAAGATCGAGGCCACCCTGGGCACCGAGCCGCCCGAGGTTCTCCTGGCGCGCACCCCGGAGGCCAAGCGGCCGGCCCTGTTCGAGGTCGTCAAGCACCGCGAGGCGCTCATCCAGCGGCGCGAAGCCCTGAGCGCCAAGATTCACCGGCTGCTGCTGCGCCACCAGGAGGAGATGCAGGGCGTGACCATCCAGGTAAAGAAATTCGTCCACCCCGGGACCATGATCACCTTTGGCAAGACCCGGAAAAAGGTCGAGAAACGGCTCGAGGCCTCGACCTTCTACTGGGACCCGGAAAAGCGTGACGTGCTCTGCCGCTAGTTGTCCGGCCCGTACTCCACCCGGACCAGGGTCAGCCCCTGGGGCGGCACCGTTGCCGGGGCCAGGGTGCGGTCGCCCGATTCCAGGATGGCCCGGACCTCGTCCACGCCGAGCTTCCCCCTGCCGCAGGCCACCAGGCAGCCCACCAGATTGCGGATCATCTGCTTGAGAAACCCATCGGCCGTGAACCGCCAGACCGATTCGTGCGCGGTCGCGCCGACATGCCGCGAGATGTCGGTGACGGTCCGCACCGTGGACCCCACGTCCGTGCCCACGTTCTGAAAGGCCGCGAAGTCGTGCTCTCCCGTGAGCGCTTTGGCGGCGGCCTCCATGCGCGCGAAGTCCACGGGCCCGCAGTCCCAGACGAAACGGCGGCGCTGGGGCAGACAGAATTCCCGCTCGTGCCACAGGCAGTATTCGTAGGTCTTGGACACGGCCCCGTACCGGGCGTGGAAGTCGCCGGGAGCCGGAGCCGCGTCGAGCACGCGCACGTCGCGCGGCAGGATGGCGTTCAGGCTGCGTCGCCACGGAAACCCGGGCCGGCCGTCCGGGACATCGAAGTGGACCGTCTGGCCCAGGGCGTGGACCCCGGAGTCGGTCCGCCCGGAACCGTGCACGCGGACCTCGCGCCCGAGGATGGTATGGAGCGCCCGCTCCAGTTCGCCCTGCACGGTGCGGTCGGCGGGCTGCACCTGCCAGCCGCAGAACTCGGTCCCCTCGTAGGCCACAACCATTCGGATACGTGTCATGGGCCTGCTATACGTGAAGGCGGTACGCAGTTCAACGAAAGGAAAGCGCCCCCACGCGCCGAAGGCGCACAAGAGGGATGCAAGGGTGCGAACCCTATCGCTGCTGTCGCCATCTCTAAGGCTCGAAGACTCGCCAGGAGCTGCCGCTGCCCGCCGGAGGCGAAGTCATCCAATACCGCCGCGAAGCGGCTTCCATCCTTGATTAAAAAAAAGGCGGGCGGCCCGAAGACCGCCCGCCCGTTGGGTTCGTTGTCGCGCCCGCCTAGTTGGCGAAGGGAATCTGGAGCTTGGTCAGTTCCTCGGAGAGCTTGGCCGCCTTCTTGGATTCCACGAAGGACAGGATTTCGCCCGCCTGCCTGCCGCGCATGCCGGACAGGACCTTGACGGCCAGGACGTCGTCCATGGACTGCAGGATTTCGGCGGCCTTCTTGGCCTTGGTGTTGGAGAGCATGTCGACCAGCTGCTTGACGCGCTGATCCTTGATCTGTTTGGCCTCGTCGAGCATGGACTGGATCTCGTCGTGAAGTTTCTGGACCTTGACGGCCTCGGCCTTGATGGACGCCTCCATCTCCTTGAGGGTCCGCTCCTTGATGGCCAGCTCCTCCTCTTTCTTCTTCAGGGCCTTCCACTCGGCGGGCATGTCCGCCTCGGTGCGCTTCTGCGCCGCGGCCTGATCCTTGGCCGCTTCGGCCTGGGCCGCGCGGTTGGCCTCGGAATTGGCCTTGTCCGCGATGGGCGTGGTGGACGCGGCGGGCGCGGCACGGGTCTGGGCCTCGGCGGTTTCGCCGGAGAGCACGTCGGGCAGCACGGTCTCGACCGCCTTGAGCGTCAGGGAATCGACGCTCAACAGGCCGAACACGGCCAGCTTCAACAGGGCCAGGAAAACGAGGCTGAGGAGAACCTTAGTGATCGTGAGGCTCGAACCGGATCGTTGACATTTCGTCGTTTTCCTTTTCTTCGCGGGCGTTTTCTTGGTCATGGTGCCTCTTGGCTTGCGTTTGCTTGAGCTTCTCCAGGAGCTTCTTGTCCTTGGATCGTTCCACGGCTTCCGTGCGGGATCTTTGCAATTTGAGTTCCAACCCGTTCAGCTCCACCCTGGCGACGGAGATGTCCTGGGACAGGGCGTCCTTGTATTGCCGCCACAGCCACATGTCGTTGGCCGACGTACGCGACTCGGCCTCATGGGCCAGATGATCGGCCAGCCGGGCCTCGAGCCCGGCCAGCTTCTCGGCCTGGGCGTCGCGGGCGGCCTGGGCCCGGGCCAGGGCGCCCTTGGCCTGCTCCTCCAGCTGCTCGCGGTAATCGAGCACCTTGTCGAGCTTGAAATGAAACGGTTTGGGCATGGCGTGCGGTTGTCCTGACGGCGGTTTGACGCGGCGCGGCCTAGCCCTCGGCCCCGGCGGGCCTGCCCGCCATGCCGCAGTAGCCGGTGCCCTTTTCCCGGTCCACCCAGCGCCACATCATGCACTGGGCCACCTGGCACATCTTCATCTTGTCGTCGTGGGTCATGAGCAGGGGACAGAACAGGAATTTCGCGTCATCCACATGAACAAGCATAGGGCCACTCCTTGCGCAAGAATGAAAAACGGCGCGCCGAATCACCGGCGCGCCGTCAACATAGCGTGTATCCGGACCGCTGGCTAGCTGCCGGGCACGGCCTCGCGCCCGGCCACTTCCTCGGTCCGGGCGGCCACGGGGCCGGGCGCGGTCCCGGCCTGCGGGGCCTGGGCCACGGGTTGCGGAGTCTCGTCGCCCAGGGTGACCAGGGTCTCCATGCCGAGCATGGACTTGAGCTTTTCGAGCGCCAGCACCGAGCGGCGGGCCTTGTCGTCCAGGACCTCGGCGTATCCGCCGTCGCGGATGACCTTGGCGTAGTCGCTGTCCTGGAGCTTGGGATCGTCCTTGAAGCGGGCCTCGAAGTTGCGGGCGTACTCCTGGATCAGCCCGTCCACGCGGCCTTCGGGCATGCCCAGAATGCTTTTGAGGCCCTCGGCCAGGTACTCGGGAGTCAGATCCGGAGACTCGACCACCTTGGAGAAGCTGCGCACGTAGCGCAGGGTGCCGTCATAGATGTGCGAGCGCTGGACCACGTTCATGCCCGCCCAACCGGCCTTGAGCCACTTGAACAGGAAGACCGTGGAGCGCGGCGCGGCCGCGTCCTGCTCCACGAACACCTGGACCGAACCCGAGGCGTAGGTGAAGGTGTCCATCCAGCCGATCATGCCCCGGTTGAGGCCCTCCTGGCCGGAGTAGAAGTAATCCCAGCGGGTGTCGTCCAGGATGGCTCCCTTGCGCCCCACGTCGGACTTGCCGTCCTGCTGGGACACGGAGATGAGCACGTTTTTGCCCTGGAACTTGACCAGGATCATCAGCCGGTTCAGGTCATAGCCGTAGTAGGCCTCGGCAAAGGAGTCGGGCGTGGTCATCTCGTATTCCCGGCCGCGAACCACCACGGGGGCGTCCTCGGTCAGGCCGGGCAGCTCCTCCCACATCCCTCTTGACCGGGACAGGAACTCGCTGCCCTTGTGCCAGCCGGACATGCGCAGGACCGCCGGACAGAGCAGGTAGTTGGGGATGTCCGGGTTGTAGAAGAACTTGAGGATGCGCGTCAGGTCCGTGGACACGTCGCGGCGCAGGCAGATGCCCCGGCCGCCGAACCGCTTGGCCGGTTCGATGTCCTTGGGGTCCGCGTCCACGTTGACCACGAAGTCGAGCATGGGCCGGATGTCGGCCACGGAGAGCTGTTCGGAGGGGTCCTCGAGCACGCCGAAAAGATGGGATATGCCCTTTTCCACGTCACCGGCCAGCGGCTCGGGCTTGGGGGAAAGGTTCACTTCCATGAGCCCCTCGGGCTCGTCCTCGGCCAGGGCGGGCATTGCGGTCAGGCACAGCGCGAACAGCGCCAACACAAGAACCCACCGTCCCCGAATACGGGGCTGTTTTTTATTTTCCATAGGCTTTACAGATAGTTATTATTCGTTTGTACCCGCCGGACAGCGAGCCATTTCATGCATCCCTTCAATGCTTTTATGTAGTAACCTTCCCCAGGTTTGGCAAGCCGGATCGACCGATTCCCGACCGGCCGGATCAATCCGCCGAATTGGTTGGTTTTTTCTTGAAGCCCAGCAGTTCCACGCGGGTCACGGCCTTGCCGCCGAACTTGCGCCGGACCGCGTCCACGGCCTTGTCCAGCTCGCTGGTGGCCTCCTTGCCGGCCGGCCCCTCCTCGAACAGGGTCACCTGCCGGGCCCGGGCCTCGAAATTGGACACCCCCACCCCGATGAGCCGCACCGAGCGGGGCAGCTTCACCTGGTCGAGCAGGGCGCAGGCGGTCTCGTAGATGACCCCGGTGTTATCCGTGCGCCCGTCCAGGCTCTTCGACCGGGTGATCTGGCTGAAATCCGAATACTTGATCTTCAGGGTCACGGTCCGCCCCTTGTACCCGTGGCGGCGCAGGTCCTCGCCCACCCGCTCGGACTGGGCCAGGAGCCACTTCCTGAGCAGGGCCCTGTCCGTGGTGTCCTCGCTGAAGGTGTTCTCCGCGCTGCAGCTCTTGGCCGCCTCATGGGGCGTGACCGGCGTGGGGTCGATGCCGCGCGCCCGGTCAAAGAGCGCCGAGCCGTACTTGCCCAGCCGGTCCTCCCAGTACTCGCCGGGCTTGAGCAAAATATCCCCGCAGGTGCGCACGCCGAGGCGTTTGAGCACGTCCAGGAGCTTGGCCCCCACCCCCGGGATCCTGCCCACGGGCAATGTCCGCAGGAACTCGCCGACCTCCTCGTGGCGGACGATGAACATGCCGTCCGGCTTGTCCATGTCCGAGGCGATCTTGGCCAGAAAACGCACCGGGGCCGCGCCCACCGAACAGGTCAGCCCGGTGACCTCCTTCATACGCTCTTTGATCCGCCGCCCGACCTCGTCGATGGGCCCGAACAACCGCTCCAGGCCGGTCCCGTCCAGGTACGCCTCGTCCACGCTGGCCTGCTCCACCGTGGGCGAAAACTCCCGCAGCACGTCCATGGCCAGGTGCGAAATCTCCTTGTACCGCCCCATGCGGCCCGGGACCATGATGATCTCCGGGCACAGCTTGCGCGCCTTGACCACGGACATGGCCGAGCGCACCCCGTATTTGCGCACCTCGTAGCTGGCCGCCGAAACCACGCTGCGGTCCGACGTCCCGCCCACGGCCACCGGCTTGCCCTTCAACTCCGGGTTGTCCATCTGCTCCACGGACGCGAAAAACGCGTCCATGTCGATATGTAGAATCCAGGTGCGCATCCCCATAATTTTACCCTGTCCCGCCCAGCCCCGCAAGGGGATGCCTCCGGCGTCCAGAGGGGAAACTTTTGGAAAAGTTTCCCCTCTGGACTCCCCTTCAAAACTTTTTATCGCCGCTTCGCGGGGAGGTAGCGCCACAATATGGGTATTTGTCCCACCGCGCTCCACATGCCGTCATTCTTCTCCCAAAATGGAGCGAATCGGGTGCGCAGCACCCGACAGCGGCTCAGTCCCTCGTGCTTGGAATAGGCTTTGATTCGCCCCGTCCTGGGGCTCACCCCTTCGGGGCGTTGCGGAAGGACCGCAACATCCAAATCCGCTGTCCTGCGGATTTGTCGAGAGTGGGTCAGCTGTGCATTTTTCGAGGGACCGCCTGACTGCGGCGTACCCCAGTACGTGAGGATCAGGCGGTCCCTCGAGAGATGTGCAGATGGCCCGCTCTCGGAAGCCGCCTATCGCGCTAGTTCTTCTGGCACGCAGTAACGAAGGCCTTCGCTATATCCGGATTGGAACCAAAATGAAGGTGTACGTACGACCCCAAAGTATTCCAGGTAACAAAGCCTTCCGGCACTTCAAGAGGGCCCTTGCGACCTGCCAGATCATAAACCGGATGCAGGTTTTCAGGGGGAGGGGTCTGGATGGAGGAGTAGTGGAACTCGTGTCCGCGCGCGAAGGTCCCCGTCGGGCCGAGCATGGTGGCCTCGCGGACCGTGACCTCGCGGTAGCCCAGGGCGCGGAACTTCTCGCCCATCTCGGCGCGCACCGGGTAGACCCCGGCCATGGCGTAGCGGCCCCGGCCGGTGACGATATCGTTCATGAGCAGCATGAACCCGCCGCATTCGGCGTAGACCGGGCGGCCGGACTCGCAGAACTCCTTGATCTCGCGGCGCATGCGCGTGTTCTGGCCGAGTTCGAAGGCGTACAGTTCGGGATAGCCCCCGCCGAGGTACAGCCCGTCCAGGTGCTCGGGCAGGCGGGTGTCGTTCAGGGGGGAGAATTCGACGAGACGCGCGCCCGCCTCGCGCAGCAGGCGGAGATTCTCCTCGTAGTAGAAGCAGAACGCGTTGTCGCGAGCCAGGCCGATGGTCACCTTGGGCAGTTGGGGCACGGGCTCGAACGGGGCCACGGCCTCCACCTCGGGCACGAAGTGCAGCAGCGCGTCCGGGTCGAGCCCGCTCTCCACCCAGTCGGCCAGCCGCTGATAGCGGTCCAGGTCCGGGCCGTCCTGATCCGGGGTGACCAGGCCGAGGTGGCGCGAAGGGGTGCTGATGTCCTCGTCGCGGCCGAGGCAGCCGAGCACGGGCACGTCGGGCACCAGGGTCATGGCCTCGCGCAGCAGTTCGGCGTGGGACGGACTGCCCACGCGGTTGAAGATCACCCCGGCGAGGGTCACCTCGGGGTCGAAATCCGCGTACCCGGCCACCAATGCGGCGGCGGACCGGGCCATGGACCGCGCGTCCACCACCAGGATGACGGGCAGGCCGAGGATCTTGGCCATCTGGGCCGTGGACCCGGCGTCGCCCGTGCCGGAGATGCCGTCGAACAGCCCCATGACCCCTTCGATCACGGCCACGTCGCTGTCCGCCGCGTAACGGTTGAAGATGTCCTCGTTGGTGGACTCGCCGAGCATCCAGCCGTCCAGGTTGTGGCTGGGCACCGGGCGGCCGTCCCGGGCGCAGGCCAGGGCGTGATGTCCGGGGTCGATGAAGTCCGGCCCGCACTTGAACGGCTGGACCTTCAGCCCCCGGCGGGCCAGGGAGGCCATCAGCCCCAGGGAGATGGAGGTCTTGCCGCACCCGCTGTGCGTTCCGGCGATGACGAATGCCCTGACCGCGCCCATGTCCGCTCCCGGCCTAGACCAGGCCCTTCTTGGTCAGATGGTTCATCATCTTGCGCCCTTCCTCGTGCTTGGGGGCCAGCTCCAGGCACTTGGCCAGGGCCTCGGCGCAGGCGGCCCAGTCCTGGCGCTCGAACTGGGCGCGGGCCAGGTTGTACCACAGGTTCTCGTCGTTGTTCGACAGGTCCAGGGCGCGGCGGTAGTAGTCCACGGCCTGGCCGAAGAGCTTCTTCTTGCGCAGGGCGATGCCGTACTCGTTGAACAGGTGCTTGTGGTCGTCGGAAAAGGCGGTATCCAGGCCGAGGATGCGGTCGAAAACCTTCTTGGCCTTTTCCTCCTCGTCCCGGGCCAGAAGGCACAGGCCGATGCCGAAGTTGGCGCGCACGTTCTGCTCGTCCAGGTTCAGGGCGTTGGCGTATTCGTACTCGGCCGTGAAATTCTCGCCGCGCTTGCGGAACTTGTCGCCGCGGGCCACGGACTTCTGAACCGAACGCAGGTTGCCGATCACCTCCTTGAAAAGCTGGGGCATGGGCAGGTAGTCGGACAGCAGTTCGTCCTTGGTGATCAGCTCCACCGGCCCGAAGGGCACGTTCTTGCTGTTCAGTCCCTGAAGTTCGATTTTTTCGCCGTCCACTTCCCTGGCATAGTACATGGCCGTCTGCTCGACGCGGCGCGTCGTGGTGCCCGTGCCGATCTTGGCCTTGCGTTCTATGGAAAAGACGCCTTCGATCAATCCTTGTTCACTCATCATTGTCTCGTTGTGGTCCGCTCGTTCTCGTCCGGTGTCTGGGGTTGGTTGAAATGGTCGGCCGCGTGCATCGTCTGACGATACACCGGATCAGTCCCGATAGGAAGCGTTCTACCCGGCCGGGGGCTCCGGGGCCGGGGCCGCGCGCAGGACCAGGTATCCCGCGATGCCCGCGATCAGGGACGCGCCGAGCACGGCGGTCTTGGCCCCGGCGAGCAACCCCGGGGCGTGGCCGAAGGCCAGGGTGGCGATGAACAGGGACATGGTGAAGCCGATGCCGCCGAGCAGTCCGGCCCCGATGAAGTGCCTGAGTGTCACGCCGCGCGGGTAGCCTTCGGAAAAGTGGATGATGAACAGGACCATGAGCACGATGCCCAGAGGCTTGCCCAGGACCAGGCCGAGCGCCGTACCCAGGGCCGCCGGTACGGCCGGGGCCGGGATGCCGCCGCTTAAGCTCACGCCCGCGTTGGCCAGGGCGAAGACCGGCATGACCACGTAGTCCACCAGGGGATGCAGTCCGTGTTCGAGGCGTTGCAGCGGGGTCTGGGCGCGGGTGGTGATGCGCTGCATGGACAGAAGGGCCGAGTGCATGTCCTGGTTGGTCAGGACCGATTCGTCCGGCCCGGCCGCCTCGCGGTAGTCGTCGATCAGCCGGGCGGCGTTGACTGAGTAGGCCCCGGCCTCGCACCGGGTGCGGGCCGGGATGGCGAAGGCCATGAGCACGCCGGCAACCGTGGAGTGGACCCCGGACTTGAGCACGAAGAACCACAGCAGGCAGCCGACCAGGGCGTAGAAGACCGGGGTGCGCACGCCCATGCGGTTGGCGACGAAGGCCAGGACCAGACAGAGCGCGCCCAGGCCGAGCATGATCAGCGAGATGTCCGCCGTGTAGAACAGGGCGATGACCAAAATGGAGCCGATGTCGTCGACAATGGCCACGGCGGTCAGGAATATCTTGATCTGGTAGGGCACGCGGTCGCCGAGCAGGGCCAGGATGCCCAGGGCGAAGGCGATGTCCGTGGCCATGGGGATGCCCCAGCCAGCCATGGACGGCTCGCCCTGGTTGACCAGGGCGAAGAGGGACGCCGGCACGACCATGCCGCCGATGGCCGCGGCGAGGGGCAGCACGGCGTGGCTGCGGGTGGACAGCTCGCCGACCAGGAATTCGCGTTTGATCTCCAGGCCGACCACGAAGAAGAACAGGGCCATGAGCCCGTCGTTGACCCACAGGATGACCGGCTTGGACAGGGCGGCCCCGCCGAAGCCCACGGTGAACTCGGTGCCCCACAGGGCGTCGTAGGAATCGGCCCACGGGGAGTTGGCCCAGACGAGCGCGGCCAGGGCCCCGGCGATGAGCAGGATGCCGCTGGTGGATTTGGACCGGAAGAACTCCTGGAACGGCATGAGCACCTGTTCGATGGGTTCCACTCCGCAGCTTATGAACCGGCGTATGGCCATATGGCGTCTCCCCGTTTGTGCGTGCGTCAACCGCGCCGCTGTCCCTCCAGGAGGTGGTCCACCTCGGACACGGTCAGCGGCTTGTAGAAGAAATACCCCTGCACGAACCGGCACCCCTCCCGTTCCAGGAAGCCGAGTTGGCCCGAGGTCTCCACGCCCTCGGCCACGATCTTGAGCCCCATGGACTCACCCAGGGAAAATACCGTGCGCACGATGGCCTGGCTGTCCGGGTCCTCGTCCACGGCGATGATGAAAGAGCGGTCCACCTTGACCACGTCGATGGGGAAGCGCTGGAGGTAGGACAGCGACGAGTAGCCCGTGCCGAAGTCGTCGATGCAGATGCGGATGCCGAGGTCCTTGAGCTGTTGCAGGATATCCTCGGCCACGGACGGGTTGTCCATGAGCGCGGACTCGGTGATCTCTATGTTCAGGGAGTCGGCGGACAGTCCCGAGTCCTCCAGGGCGCGGGATATCTGCCCGGCCAGCATGGACTGGCCGAAATGCTTGCCCGAGATGTTGATGTTCACGGTCAGTTCGCTGCCCTTTGTCACCCCGGCCAGGGTCTGCCAGCGCCGGACCTGGGCGCAGGCCTCTTCCAGGACGAGGTTGTCGATGGCGTAGATCAGGCCGGTGTCCTCGGCCAGGGAGATGAAATCGCTGGGCCCGATGATGCCGTGCTCCGGGTGACGCCAGCGGACCAGGGCCTCGAACCCGCAGACCTGCCGGGTGTCCAGCTCGACGATGGGCTGATAGACCACCTCGAACTCGCGCAGGTCCACGGCCCGGCGCAGGTCGGTCTCCAGCTCCATGAGCTGCAGGGCCTGGTCATGCATCTTGCGGTTGAAGACCTTGAAGCGCGACTTGCCCAGTTCCTTGGCCCGGTACATGGCCGTGTCCGCGTCGCGCAGCAGCGCCTCGGGCCGGTCGTAACCGTCGGTCTTGAGCACGATGCCCAGGGAGGCCGAGGTGAAGACCTCGTTGCCGCCTATGGTGAACGGCTGGCGCACGCCTTCGAGGATGCGCCGGGCGATGGCGATGGCGTCCTTGGGCGCGGATATCTCTTCCTGTAAAATGGCGAATTCGTCGCCCCCGAACCGGGCGATGGTGTCCACGGACCGGCCGCACTGCTCGAGCACCCGCGCCACCCCGCGCAGCAGCTCGTCGCCCGCGTCGTGGCCGAGTGAATCGTTGACCACCTTGAAGCGGTCCAGGTCCATGTACAGGACCGCGAACATGTGCTTGCGCCGCCTGGAGCGCTCCATGGCCATGCGCAGGTGGTCCAGGAACAGGGCGCGGTTGGGCAGGCCGGTGAGCGGATCGTGGAAGGCCTGGCGCTTGAGCTGGTCCTCGGCCTTCTTGCGCATGGTGATGTCCTCGATGGACCCTTCGAAGCAGACGATGTTGCCCTGGGCGTCCACGATCTTGCGCGCGTTCTCCGCGACCCAGATGATCCGGCCGTCGCGCTTGCGCACCTTGGACACGAAATTCTTGACCTCGTTGCGTTCATCGATGAGGCGCAGGAACTCCTTGCGCCGGTCCGGGTCCACGTACATCTGGGTGCCGATGTCGTAGATGGAGCTCATCAGGTCCTCGGGCGACTTGTAGCCGAGGATGCGCGCCAGCGCGGGGTTGGTGTCCTGGAACCGGCCCGAGTAGGAGGACTGGTAGATGCCCTCCACCGCGTTCTCGAAAATGGTCCTGTACTTCTTCTCGGCCTTGCGCAGGGCGTCGCCGATGACCTTGCGCTCGGCTATTTCGATCTTGAGCTGAGTGTTGGTGCGCATCAGCTCGCTGGTGCGCTCCTCGACCTTCTGCTTGAGGGCGTCGCGGGCCTCCTGCAGCTCGCGGGTCTTCTGCTTGACCCGGTCCTCCAGGCTGCCGACCAGCTCGGATATCTGTCCGGTCATGGCCTCCATGGCCTTGGCCAGCTGGCCGACCTCGTCGTTGGAGTTGATCTCGGGCACCTTGCCGAAGTCCTTGACCGCCACGCGGCCCGCGTACTCGGTCAGCTGGCGCAGGGGCTTGGAGATGTTGACCACGAACAGGAAGACGAGCAGGAGGCTGGCACCGAACAGGATGAGCATGACCACCTGCTGTTCGACCACGGCCTCGTGGATGTTCCGGTCGATGACCGCGTAGTCCATGCCGATGTGCACGTCCCCGGCCAGGCCGGACAGGATGGGGCTCGAGACGTGCAGATACCGTTTGCCGTCCAGGATCACGTCACGCAGGATGTGCTCCTCGCGGGTCTCCACCCGGGGAGTCTCGGCCACCATGCGCAGGATCCGGTCCGGGACGAACGGCACGAAGGTGTGGGCCAGGACGTTGCCGTTCTCGTCGGCCACCAGCACGTAGGAGACCGCGCTGATCCCCAGGTACTGGTCGATGCGGGCCTGGAGCGCGCCCGCGTCCTTGCTCAGGATGGTGGAGATGTCGGACTCGGCCACGGACCGGGCCAGGGCCAGGGCCTTGGACTCGTATTCGCGGGTCATCTCGTGCCGCAACCGGTTGGAGAAGGTCACCGAGGTGACCACCGCGACCATGCCGAAGATCACGACCATGAGCAGCAGCGGCTTGATGAACAGTTTGGAGGCCTTCATTTCCGCCACCTCTCCCAGCTGTCCACGGCCCGGAACCGGCCTTCCCTGACCGTAGTCGGGTAGACGGCGTCGAGCCCCTGATGGCGGTCGGGGCCGAAATGCGCATCCACCCCGATGCCCAGGTCGAAGTCACGGATGGACTCCATGACCTCGGGGATGCGCTCACGCCGGGGATCGTCGCCCATGCGCCGGACCATCTCGCCCAGGAGCATGCCGTTCAGAAAGCCCTCGAAACTGACGAAGCTGTAGCGGCGCGGGGAATATTCCTCCCCGCCCGATGGCATGGCGCCCCCCTCGTAGTTGCCCATGATCTCGCGGTACAGGCGCACGCCGGGCAGGCCGGTCTCCTCGTAGCTCGGGACCACCTGGGACTGGATCAGGTCGGCCGTGTAGTCCCTGCCCGAGCGCTCGCTCTCACCCTTGAGTAGGTCGAGCATCTTGTCGCTGTCCGTGAAGGACAACCCGGCGATGGGCAGGCCGCATCCCGCATTGCGGGCGTCGCGGACAAAGGCCGCCTGGGCGGCGTAGGTTCCGACCACGACGATGGCGTCCACGCCCGCGGCCAGGAGATGCTGGACCTCAAAGGAAAAATCCCGCTCAAAGGCGGCCCCCCGGCGGTAGGCGGCCTCGGATGCTATGCGCAGTCCGTGGGCGGCCAGGGCGCGGCGCACGCCGTCCCAGCCGGTGCGGCCGTAGGCGTCGGATTGGTAGAAGACCCCGATGCGGCTCCGGCCCACGTCCAGCAGGCGGTTGACCAGGACCCTGGTCTCGTCGAAATAGGAGGCCCGCAGGTTGAAGACGTACCTGCCGAACGGCTCGTCGCGCAGGGGCTGCGCCCCGGTGAAGGGAAAAAGCATGTAGATGTGCCGGTCGCTGAACTTCTGCAGCAGGGGCAGGACGTGGGTGGCCGTGGGCGTACCCACGTAGCCGGCCAGGGCGAAGACGTTGTCGCGGACGATGAAGTTGACCGTGTTCTGGAAGCAGGGGCCCGGGTTGTACCCGTCGTTGGCCGGCTCGACCCGGATGGCCCATCCGCCCTCGCCCACATGGGCGTTGTAATAGTCGAGGTAGGCAGTCAGACCGCGGTAATACTCGATGCCCAGTTCGCCGTTGGCCCCGGTGAAGGCCGCGGACATGCCGAAGACCAACTCCCGCTCCCCCTGGGCCCTGGCCGGAACAAGGCCGAGCGTCAAGACGGCGAGCAGCGCAAGCAATGCGGCAACGGGCGGTATTTTCCTCATTTTATCCACGGTTGAGTCATGCCATTCCTGGGGGGAAAGTGCAACCGCCGCGCGGAGTTCTCCGGCTCGTGAACGGACGGCGCGGAGCGCTCCGCAAGGGGATGAAGGCAGGGGGAAAAGGGGTTAGACGGCGTCCACGAACTCGCAGCGCAACCCGCCGTGATCGTCCACGTGGACCAGGGCCAGGGAGCCGTTCTCGCCCAGGGAGCCGGGGTTGACCAGCCGGACCCCGTCGACCACGGACCAGTCGCGGGCGTGGGTGTGGCCGTAGCAGACCAGGTCGTAGTCCGGCCCGAAGGCCCGGGCCACGGCGCTCGGCACCTGGGAGCGCGGACCCCAGCCGTGGGTCACGCCCACGGTCAGCCCGCCCACCCGCGCGGTGAGCATGGGCTCCAGCCGCTCGGCCAGCTCCGGGTCCCAGTCGCAGTTGCCGCGCACGCACAGAAAATTGTCGTGGCGCAGGAAGTAGGACCAGGCGGCCGTGGAGGTGATGTCACCGCAGTGGATCAACGCGTCGGACGGGCCGAGCCAGCGGTCGTACACGGCGTCAAGCCAGGAGGGCGGCGTACCCATATGGGTGTCCGAAATAACGGCGATCTGCATGGAAACGGGAAGGGGTGTGCCTATTCGGCGACCTTCTTTGCCCGGTAGCGGATGTACGCGTCGCGGACCGCGGCGTACTTGTCCACCGCTCCGTCGGTCAGAGTCTCGTACTCGTTGCCTTCAAGCTGCAGGGAGAGCTCGTTCAGATTCTTGTAGGCGCGGATGGCGATGAACTCGAGGAAGGTGAACCGGCCGTAGGTCACCGGATCGCAGTACGCGTCCGCCACCCAGCCCACGGTGCCCCGGATGGAGCTGGGGCCGATGAACGGCCAGACCAGGTAGATGCCGGGACCGAACCCGGCCTTGCCAAGGGTCTGGTCGAAGCCGTCGGCCGTGGGCCGCTCGGGCTCCCAATTCTTGGGCATGCCGCCGGTAACGTCGCCCAGGCCGAGCACGCCGAACGAGGTGTTGGCCACGAACTTGGAGGTCTCCATGTAGGCGGCGTCCCACTTGCCGGTCAGCAGGTCGTTGAGGAACCGGACCGGGAAGAGCAGGTTGGTGAAGAAATTCGAAACCCAGGTGCGGGGACGGGGCGGGATCGCCCAGGCGTATCCCTGGGCCATGGGCCGGAACAACCCCCGGTACAGGACGTCGTTGATCTGGAACCAGGCCCGGTTCCAGCCGGACAGGGGGTCGCTGACCAGAGGCTGGTCGCTGTATGCGGCGTCGAACTCGTCGAAATCGTCCGCAGCGCTGGGCGAAGTGGCGGGTACACTGGCGGGCTCACCGCCGAACTGGGCCACGATCACGGGTTCGGCCGGGGCGTCGGCAGCGAAACAGACCCCCGCTGCTCCGAGCAGGAGCGCGGCGGCAAGCACCATGGCCAGCAGGCGAAGTCCTTCTTGTTCTCCCTTCATCACGACGCCGGTTCTTCCTCTTTGCCCTGGTCGATCTGTTCGATGCGATCCTGGATCGTTTTCAGCAAATCCTCGCCGGTCCCCTTGTTCAGGACCTCGGCGAACTGGCTGCGGTAATTCATCACCAGGCTCACGCCTTCGGCGACGACATCATAAATCATCCATTTCCCTTGAACGATTTTCAAGCGAAATTCAACAACTATTTTCTTGTCTTTGTCAATGATTTCCGTTTGGACCTTGGCGTTGTTGCCGGAAATCTCTTCCCGCGTGTAGTTCACGTTCTGCCCGCCATAGGCCGGAATGCGCTTCAGATAGGAGCGTTCCAGGAGCTTGACGAAGGCCTCCCGCAGCTGTGCGTGCAGCTCCGGGGACATCTCCAGCCAGGGCCGCCCCACGGCGAACTTGGTGACCAGGCCGAAGTCGATGTACTGCTCGGCCACCTCGCGCAGACGGGTGATGGCCTCGTCGTGCTGGGCCGGGTCCTGCATGGCCGGGTCGGACAGCATCTGGATGATCTTGTCCACGCCCTCGCGCACGCGTTCGGTGGGAGACTGCGCGGCCTGGGCGGCTTGAGCGCCGAAGGCCAAAAGGCAGCCCAAAACGAGGGCCGCTGCTATTTTCTTGCAAACCATAATATTTCTATCCCTCATAAGCCCGCGGCCCCTAGACGGAACCGAAGGCGAACTTGCTGATCAGATCCTCGAGATCGATGGCGGGCTGAGTGTTGAACAGGGTATCGCCCGGCTTGACCGGGTCGCCGAGCCCGCCCGGCACGATCTTCACGTACTTGTCGCCGATCAGGCCGTTGGTCTTGATCGCGGCGATGGCGTCGTCCGTGAGTTCCACTTCCTTCAAAAGCATCATGGAAACCGCGGCCACGCCCTTTTTCTGGTCCAGGCCGATCTGGCTGACAAAGCCGATCTCCACGCCGAACATCTGCACCGGAGCGTTGACCTTCAGCCCGGAAATGTCGGTGAAATTCGCCTTGATCTCGTAATACTTGTCCGAGAACAGCTGCACGTTGCCCAGCTTGACGCTCATGTAGACAACGGCCAGCAGCCCCATGATCACGAAGATCCCCACTGCGGTCTCTTTCTTTATTCTGAACATCTATTGTCCTTACGGATGGTGATTTTCGCGCCCAGGGCCTCGCCGCAGTCTATGCGCATCATGGCCGGGTCGATGGGCGGCATGGTCAGCCTCGGAGCATCGCGCTCCTCGGCCTTGCGGTCCAGGAACCGGCGCAGGTACGGGTCCGTGGTCTTTTCCAGTTCCTCGATGGTGCCCTGGTACAGGCAGCGGTGCTCGCCCAGGATGACCACGAAATCGGCCAGCCCGCGCATGCTCGCCAAATCGTGGGTGACCACGACCATGGTCATGTCGAAATGGCACATCATCTCCAGCAGGAGTTGGTCCAGTTCGGCCGAAAGCACCGGGTCCAGGCCGGAGGTGGGCTCGTCGCAGAACAACACCTGCGGGTCCATGACCAGGGCGCGGGCCAGACCGGCCCGCTTGCGCATGCCGCCGGACAGTTCGTTGGGGAACAGATCCAGGGCGTGGCCCAGGCCGACCAGTTCGAGCCGGTCCTGGACGATGCGCATGATCTCCGCCTCCTTGAGCCGGGTGTGCTCGCGCAGGGGCAGGGCCACGTTGTCCTTGAGCCGAAGCGACCCGAGGAGCGCGCCGTCCTGGAAGAGCACGCCCGTGCGCTGGCGCATGCAGTGCGCCTGCCGGGCCGTCAGCGCGCCCAGGTCGTGGCCGTCCATCAGAATGCGCCCGCCCATGACCGGGTGCAGCCCCAGGATGTGCTTGAGCACCGTGGACTTGCCGCAGCCCGAGCCGCCCACGATCATGGACAGCTTGCCGCCGGGAAATTCTATGTTCAGATCCTTGACCACGGGCGTTTCGCCGTACCCCACGGTCAGGTTCTCCAGTCGTATGCTCGGTGCCTCGCTCACGCCTTCTCCCCTACCACAACAGCGACGTCAGAATGTAATCCGCAGCCAGGATGACGACGCAGGACTTGACCACCGCGCTGGTGGTGGACTGGCTGACGCCCTCGGGACCGGCGTGGCCGGACCGCAGGTGCGTGAAGTAGCCCTCGAAACAGCAGATGGTGCAGACCAGCACGCCGAAGACGATGGACTTGACGAACCCGCCCTGGATGTCGTCCCAGTCCAGCGAACCGGACACCCGCGACCAGTACACGCCCGCGTTGGCCCCGAGCAGCTTCACGCCCGTCAGCCACCCGCCCCACAGGGCGATGAGGTTGAAGAACGCGGTCAGCAGGGGGAAACTGATCAGGCAGGCGGCCATCTTCGGGGCCACCAGGTAGCGCATGGGGTTGACGTCCATGATGGTCAGGGCGTCGATCTGCTCGGAGATGCGCATGACCCCGATCTCGGCGGTCATGGCCGATCCGGCCCGGCCCGTGAGCATGATCGCGGTCAGCACCGGGGCCAGTTCGCGGACCATGGACAGGGCCACGCCCGTGCCCAGAAAACCGTCCGCGCCGAACACCGACAGGGCGTAATAGAGCTGCATGCCCATGACCATGCCCGTGAACAGCCCTATCAGGGCGATCACCGACACGGACTGCACTCCGATGAAATATATCTGGCGGACGATTTTGGGGAATTGCCCGAAACCCGCGAAGATGAGCCGCAGGGAATCGAGGAGGAAGAGAGCCATGCTCCCGATTTCGTCCACGATCGCGCGACAGATTCCGCATGGGAACAGAGGTATGGCTGTTCCGCGTGTTTTCTCCGTCATGTGAATGGCTCCCAACCCTTGGACAGCGCCCCGCGCCGTCCCGACGAACGCCCCCCGCCGTCAACAAACGGCAGGCGGCGCATCATCCAATTTGGAATCTTTACCCAATATAAACATAAACGGCAAGACCGTTAAATAAATTTACTTATGAAATCAAAACGGCCGCGCACCGGGCTCATTCCGCCCCGGACTTGCCGTTCTTGCGCGCCCACCAGTCCCGGTCCGGGCCGAGAAACCACCAGTCCTTGTGGTCCGTCTCCATGACGGTTTCGGCCAGTTCCCGGCCCCACTGCGTGCGCACCCGCTTGACCGCGTCCCCGAGCCACTGCCCGGCGTACTTGTTGCCAAGGTCCAGCTCCTCCTTCAGGTTCAGGATGAAGTCAAGCTGATCCGCATCCTGGGCCAATTTGGCCTCCAGGGTTTCGGTCTCCTCCAGCTCCTTCCAGTACCCGAGGATATCCTCGCCCAGTCCCGTGCCTTCGGTGGCGTGCTCCAGCACCCTGGTGCGCTTGGACTTGTTGTAGATGTGGGCCACGTAGTTGAAGTCCCCGGTGCGCGCCTCGTGCAAATCGTGGAACAGGCACATGTACGTGGTCCGGGCCACGTCCGCCCCGGCCATCAGGGCCAGGACATGGCCGATGACCGCCGTGCGGAACGAATGCTCGGCCACGTTCTCCGAGCCCGTGCCCAGAAACTGGTACCCGGTCCTCGGTGTCTTGCGCAACATGCCGCACTCGTTCAAAAAATCCACTATGCGGGTCATTTTGCCGCGCGCTTTCATATCTGCCATGGATGTGCCTCCGGCGGCCGGGGGAAGGGGAGGAAAAACCCTTTGAAAAGGGTTCTTTCCTCCCCTTCCCCCGGACCCCCATCCCCTCCTTTTCCTCAACTTCTTATAGCCGCTTCGCGGGGCGGGAGGGACGGGAGTTCGGTGTATTACTTAATATTAAATTTAACTGCGGTAGTCAGCGTTGATGGACACGTATTCGCGGGTCAGATCGGATGCCAGGAGCATGGAGGAGCCCGGGCCGTCGCCCACGTCGATGTGGATGACGATGTCCCGCTCCTTCATGATCGGTTTCAGCAGGTCGTCCATGTCGCCCGGCTCCGGGGTGCCGTCGCGGAAGACCAGCACGCCGCCGATCTTGAGGACCAGGTCCTCGGCCTTGAAATCCGCGCCCGAATAACCCGCCGCGCAGATGATCCGGCCCCAGTTGGGGTCCGAACCGAACAGCGCGGTCTTGACCAGGGGCGAGTTGCCCACGGCCCGGGCCACCTTCTCGGCGTCCAGGTCGTTCTTCGCGCCCGAGACTTCGATGAAGGCCACCTTGGTGCCGCCCTCGGCGTCCATGACGATCTTGTAGGCCAGCTCCTCGAGCACGGCGAGCAGGTGCTTGCGCAGCAGCACGTAGTCGTCCTCGGACTCGATGGCCACGCCCGACTCGCCGTTGGCCAGGGCCAGGACGCAGTCGTTGGTGGACATGTCGCCGTCCACCGTGACCCGGTTGATGGTCAGGTTCACGCAGTCGGCCAGCATGGTCTGCCACGCCTCGGCCGAGATGTCCGCGTCGCAGGCCACGAAGCAGAGCATGGTGGCCATCTTCGGCGAGATCATGCCCGCGCCCTTGCACATGCCGAGCAGGCGGACCTCGCCGCCCTTGAGCGTAAAGGAGCTCTCGGCCAGCTTGTGCACCGTGTCCGTGGTCATGATCGCGCGGGCCGTGTCTTCCGGACCGGCCGTGGACAGGCTCTCGTTAAGCGCGGGCATGACGTCGGCCCATTTCTGCATATTGAACTGCGCGCCGATGACCCCGGTGGAGGCGGGCAGCAGTTCGTCGGCCGGGACGCCCAGCGCCTTGGCAGCCAGATTCAGGGTCTCTCGGCAGTTGGCCCGGCCCTCATCGCCCGTGCAGGCGTTGGCCTGGCCCGAGTTGGCCAGGAAACCGGACATCTTCCGGCCGTCGGCCAGCATCTCCTTGCACTGGAGCACGGGCGCGGCCTGGAACTTGTTGGTGGTGAACACCCCGGCGGCCACGGCCGGGGTGCGGCTGACGATGGCCCCCAGGTCGAGTTTGCCTGGCTTCTTGAACGACGCCGCGGCCGCGGCGAAGGTGTATCCAACGGGTATCTTCATCGGGTTCTCCGGATGCTGTTTTCGAATCGACCACAGCCATAACGCAGAGTCGGCCCGCTGAAAAGAGGGAAGTGGTTGCCTCGGCCCGCGAGCGGGGGTATGCCAGTCGCCATGGGCCCGCTCAACCTCGCGCTGATCTTCCTGACCTTCTTCTTCGCCGCCTTTCTCAAGGGCACGGCCGGTCTCGGGTTCGCCACCACCTGCCTGGGCATCATGGCCGCCTACCTGGACATGCGCGTGGCCATCCCCCTGGTGATCATCCCGTCGCTGCTGTCCAACGCCCTGGTCATGATCGACGCGGGCGGCTTTCTGCCCATCCTGCGCCGCTTCAAGTTCATGTTCCTGGCCGCCCTGCCCGGCCTGGCCCTGGGCCTGTGGCTGCTGGGCGGCGGCTCCTCGGCCATGCCCCGGCTGGTCCTGGGCGCGGCCATGATCCTCTATGGCGGGGGGAGCCTGTGGGGCCGCACCCTGAACCTGACCCAGCGCCCGCTCCTGGACTGCGCCGTGGGCGTGGTCACCGGCGCGGTCAACGGCCTGACCGGCTCGCAGATCATGCCCATCCTGCCCTACCTCATGGCCCTGCCCATCTCCAAGGACGAGCTCGTCCAGGCCATCAACACCTCCTTCACCCTGTCCTCGATCATCATGCTCGTGGGCCTGAACCGGCTCGGGCTGGTCTCCACGGAACTGGTCGTCATCTCCCTCGCCGGCCTGATTCCCGTGTTCCTGGGCATATACATCGGCGGCAAGGTCCGGCGCAGGCTGCCCGAGGCCACCTTCCGCAAGATCGTCTTCGCCCTCATCGGGCTGCTCGGCGCGGGGCTGGTCATCCGCGCCTTCCTGTAGCTCTTGCCTTCCGGGCCGGAAACGGCCTATTCTGTCTCAAATCGGATATCCAAGGAGTCCACCCCATGCGCACCACGTCCCTTCGCCTGATCGCGGCCCTTCTGGCCGTGGCCGTCCTCAGCCTGCCCGCCCTGGCCGGGCGCAAGCTCCACGTGTCGAAGGGACAGACCGTGTACGTGCCCATCTACTCCCACATCTACCAGGGCCCAAAGGGCAAGCCGTACAACCTGTCCGGCCTGCTCTCCATCCGCAACGTGGACTACGACAACTCCATCGTCGTGACCTCGGTCAGATACTACGACGACAACGGCACCCTGGTGAAGGACCACTTCGCCGAGCCCGTGGTCATCGAGCCCATGGGCACCCGCGAGGTCTACGTGTCCGAGCGTGATCTGTCCGGCGGTTCCGGGGCCAATTTCACGGTCAAGTGGCAGGCCGAGAAAAACACCGCCGTGCCCGTGATCCAGGCGGTCATGATCGGCACCGCCTCGGGACAGGGCATCTCGTTCGTCTGCGAAGGGGTGGTCATCGAAGAGAACTGACGCCGTGCCGCCCGCCCGGGCCGCCCGTCCGACCCATTGCGCATCCCTGGCCCCGCCCCATCCGCGGGAGGCCTGACGGTTTGACCGCCGTGACAGGCCATCGCGAGACGCCGGGGCGACAAGACACCCAATGAAAACCAGCGTATTCTCCAGCCTGTTCATCGCCACCGTGGTCGTCATGCTCGGCATCGGCGTCATCTCCCCCATCCTGCCCCTGTACGCCCACGGCATGGGCGCTTCGGGCCTGGAGATCGGCGCGATCTTCTCCGGGTTCGCCCTGTCGCGCCTCTTCCTCGCCCCCCTGGTCGGGCGCTTCGCCGACCAGCACCGGAAAAAGCGCATCCTCATGGCGGGCCTGGTCCTGTTCATCGCCGTATCCCTGGCCTACGTGGCCGCAGATTCGCCCGCCGTGCTGCTGCTCATCCGCCTGATCCAGGGCGGCGCCAGCGTGCTGGTCACGCCCGTGGCCCAGTCCTACGTGGGCGACATCACCCCGGTGGGCCAGGAGGGTCGGCTCGGCAACCTGTACTTCATGTCCATGTTCATGGGCATGGCCGCGGGCCCCTACCTGGGCGGCTGGCTCTGCGACAACCACGGCATGGCCGCGCCCTTCTACGCCATGAGCGTATTGTCCTTCCTCGCCCTGCTCCTGATCCTCTTCCTGGTGCCCGACGCCCCGGCCACCAAGCCCAAATCCGGCAAATCCCGGTCCGGGCTCAAGGGGTTGCTGCCCATCTTCCGCGACCGGCCCATGTGGGGAGTCATGACCTACTTCTCCACGCGCGGCTTCTACCGCTGGGGGTTCAACTCCTTCTTCCCCATGCTCGCGGTCCAGGTCAGCGGGGCCAGCGCCGCCGGAATCGGGCTGGTCCTGTCGTCCTACATGTTCGCGGGCTCCCTGTTCCAGTACCCCTGCGGCCTGCTGGTGGACAAACACCCCCGCCACAGGGTCGCGTTCGTGCTCTGGGGCGGGGTCCTGGCCGCCCTGTCCATGCTCGCCATCGCCTACTGCCGGACCATGGTCATGTTCTTCCTCCTCTCCCTGGCCATGGGCCTGCTCAGCGCGGTCTCCCGCGCCGCCTGCATCGCCATCCAGACCGAGCGGGGCCGCATCCACGGCATGGGCGCGGCCGCCGGGGCGTTCACCGCCTCCATGAGCCTGGGCCAGGTCACCGGCCCCCTGGTCCTGGGGTTGGTCGTGGACCGGGCGGATATTCCCCTGGCCTTCATCGTGGCCGGGCTGGTCGGCCTGGCCGGGGCCCTGGCCGCGCCCTACCTGCTGCGCCAGAGCGGCGAGGGCCGCGCCGCCTCCTGACCCCCGGCGCACAACGCAGGAATCCCGCGGCCACACCCTGCTAAGAGTATCGCCGCGGGATCGTTCGTGCGGAGTTCCAACTCGTCGGCAATGCAGGCCTGAAGCGGCCTGATCGCCAAAACCTTCTAGGCGTCCAGCTCCTTCATCAGCCATTCCTTGATGGGCGGAGTCAGCTCCAGGATGCCCTTGATGCCCTTGATGTCGTCGAGCAGTTGCCCGGCCAGGTCGTCGGGGACCTTCTTGGAACAGAGGATGGTCGAACCGTAGTTGTCCATCTTCATCAGCACCACCTTGGGCTCGGCCCAGGTGTCGATGGCGAAATACACGGAATACTCGCCGGACGTGGTCACCGGCGAACGCATGGCGTCGCGGTAGTTGTTATTGCCCCATTCCAGGTACAGGGTGACGGCATCCTCGTGGATCATGTCCCAGTTCACTTCGTTCAGCCATTGCCTGCAGGCGTTGGTGTCGTCGCTCATATTCCCTCCAAAGAGTATTTATTCCGTCTTATGATAATAGGTCTCGTCCGGCATCCTGTCCACCTCCCCTCTCACGGGTCGATGCCTTTCTCCCGGTTCTGCCGGACCACCCGGGCCAGGACCGCGAAACCGGCCAGCAGCATCAGCGCGGCCAGCTCCCGGACCCACAGCGCCCAGACCGCGCCCCCGGCCACCAGCAGCGCGAACAGCAGCCGCGCCCACTTCACCCGGTTCCACGGCGCGGCCGACCAGTCCTTCTCCCACTCCACGCCCCGGCGCGCGAACCGAAACCACCGATTCTCCGGCGGCTCGTCCAGCCTCAATTCGAAAAAACCGACCCCCAGCAGGATCAGCGAAGCGGCCAGCATCAGATAGCTGTGCGACAGCAGCGTCAGGCAAAACAGGACCAGGGCCGCGCAATGCAGGCTCCAGTTCCACGGCTGCCGGTGTCTCAACACCGCGAGCGCGAACAATGACGAAGGCGTGACGACCATGCTCCCTCCGGTCCGACCATACAAACGACTTCGCCGTCATTGCAACCCATTACGGGTTTTTGTAGAACCTATGGACGGAGGAACAACATGGATACCTATCTCATCTCGCGGGCCGTGGCCGAAGTGGGCGAATGCCTGCGCGTCCAAAAACACTTCCTGGCAACCGCCGAATCCTGCACCGGCGGCCTGCTCGCCAGCACCCTGACCGACACCCCCGGCAGCTCCGAATGGTTCGCCGGGTCTGTGGTCGCCTACTCCAACGCGGTCAAGAACAAGCTCCTCGGCGTGCCCGACGAAACCCTGGAACAGCACGGCGCGGTCTCCGAACCGGTCGTCCTGGCCATGGCCCGGGGCGTGCTCGAAACCATCGGCGCGGACGTGTCCGTGGCCGTCTCCGGCATCGCCGGCCCCTCGGGCGGCACGCCCGAAAAACCGGTCGGCACCGTCTGGATCGCCTGGGCCTGGCCCGGCGGCTCCCGCGCCAAGCGGTACAATTTTCAGGGCACCCGGGACCAGGTGAAAAGCCAGACCGTCATGGCCGCCATCAACGGATTATTGGGCGTGACCAAGTAGGGCGACCGTGGGAAGGCTTAGGGGATGCCTCCGGCGGCCCCTTCGGGGTGGCCAGGGCGCTGCCCTATCGCTGCTGTCGACGGCTCTAAGACCGAGCAAGCTCGGCCTAAGACCCGACGCGTCCCCGCTTAAGGCCGAGGGCCTTAAGAATCCCGTAGCCTCGCTACGCTCGGAGGTGCGGACGCGGAAGGCTGGCAAAAGAACGCCTTCCGCCGTGCCGGTTGGCGATTTCGGACAGAAAAACGGATGAACGGCGTGCTTCTTCGCGAGAAGGAGCACGCCGTTTTTCTATCCGAAATCGCGGGTTGTTTTTGGGTGAAGGCGGTAAGCGATAAAACCACTTTTCTAGCCGACGTAGGATAACGCCGCCAAGTCGATTAGCCGTGATCCGCCATCTCGCCTGCGGCGTTGGGCAACCGTCCCGAACCATGCGGGACACCACCTGACCGCGCACACTCCACCCCTCACGCGAAACAGACCGTTTCACGCGCTCGTACGCCTCTGCCGAAGGCACACAAAAAGTTTGGGAGAGTCTTAAGAACCTTTTTCCCAAAAGGTTCTTAAGCCGTCGGAGACGCCCGCCCGGCGAGGGCCCGCCGGAGGCATTCCCCTACTCCATGCCCTCGTCCACGAGCAGGTCGCGCCCGGAGGCCGCGCCCCGGGCCAGGTCGTCGACGCGTTCGTTGAGCAGGTGCCCGGCGTGCCCCTTGACCCAGTGGAAGGAAACGTCGTGCTCCTCGATCAGCGGCATGAGGCGGCGCCAGAGGTCCTGGTTCTTGACCGGTTTCTTGGCCGCTGTTTTCCAGCCGTTGCGCTGCCAGTTCTTGAGCCAGCGCTGGGTGATGGCCTGCTGGACGTATTTGGAGTCGGTCCAGAGATCCACGGTGCAGGGCCGGGTCAGGGCGGACAGGCCGACGATGACGGCGAGCAGCTCCATGCGGTTGTTGGTGGTCCGCTTGTAGCCCTGGGCGAGTTCCTTGTAGTTGTCGGCGGACTCGCCCTTGTATTCGCCGAAGATGAGGACCGCGCCGTAGCCGCCCGGGCCGGGGTTGCCGAGGCAGGAACCGTCCGTATACATGGTCACGCGATCACTCACGCTTATTCTCCTTGGTTCAATGAATCGAGTTTCTTGAGGATTTCCACCAGGACCTCCTGGACGGCCAGGGGCCAGTCGCCGTCCTTGAAGGCCGGGAGCAGGAAGGTGGTCTTGAGGGAATCGATGAATTCCGGGCCGAGCGCGGAGCGCATGAGCGGCGGGAAGCGCAGCTCGGCCGCGTCGATGGCCGGAGCCAGGCCGATGTACAGGGTCTTGTCGTCCAGTTCCGGGACCACGAAGTCGCCGCCGTAGATCTGGATCTTGCAGTTGAGCCCCCATTTTTCGCGCAGGGCCTGGGTGAAGGAGACGATCATCTTCTTCTGGTCCTGAGTCAGGGTGCCGGTCTCGTCGTACACGGCGCTCTTCTGGTTAAGGACCTGGACCACGTGCTCGTTGTTCTTCATGAACGCCCAGATGACGGCGGCGAAGACCAGGAGGAGCGCCAGGGAACGGATGACCTTTTCCCTGGGCGTGGAACCGTGCACTCGGGGGATGTTGATGCGGCGCATTTCCGCTTTCTATCGTGCTGAGGGATTTCAGGCAAGGGCGAAGGAGGCTTGCCTCTTTTCCCCAAGGCCGTCGAGCCAGCTTCGAGTGCAAGGCGCAAAAACGGTTCCAGGCCGAAGCGTACCCGGCGTACGGAGGGTTTGAACCGTTTGCGGCAACGCGGCAATCGGGCCTGTATCGGCGGCCTAGCCCTCGCCGCGCAGGGCCTGGATGGGGTCCAGGGAGGCGGCCTGGCGGGCGGGCTTGAGGCCGAAGACCAGCCCCACGGCCTGGGACCCGGCCAGGGCCATGAAGAACGCCTTCCAGGAGAACTGGATGGTCAGGATGTCGAGGCGCGACAGGAACTGGCCCAGCCCCAGGCCGAGGAACAGGCCGAGCACCCCGCCGAGCATGGTCAGGGCGCAGGCCTCGACCAGGAACTGGAGCATGATGGCCGAATTGCGCGCGCCCATGGCCTTTTTCAGGCCGATCTCCTCGGCCCGCTCCGAGACCGAGATGGAGAACAGGTTGGCCAGCACGAATCCGCCCACGAGCACGGCGATGCCCGCGGTCACGCCCAGGAAGACGGTCAGACCGCCCTTGAAGAACGCCAGGAACTTGAGGATCTCATCGGCGGTGACGATGGAGAAGTCGTCGTCCTCCTCGGGCGCGAGGTGGTGCAGGTGCCGGAGCAGGGAGCGCAGGTTCTCGGTGTGCGCGGGCATGTAGTCCGGCTCCACGAACTTGACGCGCAGGGCGCGGAAGTATTTGCGATCCATGTTGTAGCGCTGGACCAGGGTGGACAGGGGAATGATGATCCGGTTGTCCACGTCGCCGCCCCCGCCCGAGGTCACGCCCCGGTAGGAGAGCTTGCCCACCACCTGGAACGGGATGCCCGAGATGTACAGGACCCGGCCCACGGGCGACTCGCCGCCGAACAGTTCGCGGGACGGTGTTTCGCCCAGCAGGGCGACCTTGGCCCCGATGCGCTCGTCCTCGGCCGACAGGTCGCGTCCCTCGCTGAGCGGCCAGTTCCAGGCCTTGGAATAGCCCTCGGTGGTGCCCACGATGACCACGTCGTGGTAAGTGCGGTTGCCCGCCCGGACCGTCTGTCCGTACTTGGCCCGCATGGGCAGCACCTGGTACGCGCCGGGCAGGGAATCCTGGATGCGCGCGGCGTCCTCGCGGCTGAGCGTCAGGGTGCGCATGCCCACGGCCCGTTTCTGGAAGTTGCCGCCGAAGACCAGGGCCGCGTCCGGCCCGAACATGTCGACCATGTCCACGGCCATGCGGTTGGCCCCGTCCACGGCCGTGATGATCAGGGTCAGGGAGGCGATGCCGAAGGCCACGCCCAGGACCACGAAGATGGAACGCAGCTTGAAGGCCCAGACGGCCTCCAACCCCATGCCCGCCACCCGGGATACGGTCCGTATCATGCGCCCGCCGGCCCGGCTCCGGGAAGCGGCCGGCTGCCGCGCTCCGCGAGGGGGGAATATTTCGATCCGTCTGTCTGTTCGATCATGCCGATACCCCGGCGGCCGCCCTTTTTGTTTGTCCGCGCCGCCTGGGGCCACCCTAGCACAGGAGCCGGGCGGTGCGCCACGCCGGATTGCGTTCCGCCCTGGGCACTTTGTCCGCCAAGTTCCACTATTACGAATACTGTTATTTATAATGGAATGTTTTTGAGCCCATGCGATAGTGGCAAGTGTCAACGTTCACTCAGCCAAACAGAGAGACCACTATGAAAATACCCAGACTCAGACTCACAGGCCAGTTGCTGCTTCCCATCCTCGGCGTCGTCATCCTCGGCATCGCCCTGCTCCAGGGATTCAGCTTTGTGGAATCCTCCGAAATCCTGGAGGCGGAAATCATCTCCTCGACCACCAGGGACCGCGACGCGGCGGTCAGGGCCATGGACCTGTGGCTGACCTCCCAAACCGACGAGCTGGACCTGTGGAGCAAGGAGCCCATGTTCGCCCGGGCCCTGGAAGGGGACGGGGCGGCGCACAAAGAGGTCGTCGCCTTCGCCCTCAACGTCAAGAAGGGCTATCCTGAACTGGAAAGCCTGGGCATCGCCGACGCCAAGGGCGCCATTGTCGCCGGTTCGGAGTCCGCGGAAGGCAAACAGATCGGCAACATGGCGGGCCAGGGCTATTTCCAGGCCTCCATGCGCGGCGAGACCTTTATCGGTTCGCCGGTCAAATCCGAGCGCACCGGCCTGCCGGTGATGACGATCTCCGCTCCGATCCGGGACGCCTCCGGCAAGGTGCTCGGCGTACTGCTCAAGGTCATCAAGTTCGACGTCATCTACAAAGAGATACTGGCCCCGATCAAGATCGGTTCGAGCGGCTACGCCTTCATCACGGACCGCAACGGGACGGTCATCGGCCACGCCAACCCGGACCGGGTGTTCAAGGGAAACATCTCCACCATCAAATTCAGCGAGCAAATTCTGACCAACAAGATCGGGACCCATAAGTATTACTACCCCGTGCAGAAGGAGTGGAAGGCCATGGCCTACGGCTATGTGGAGCGCGCGGGCTGGCACATCCTGGTCACCGCCCCGCTGAGCGAGCTGCTGTCCCCCCTGGGCAGCATGCGCAATTTCTCCATCGTCGGCTCCCTGGTCACCATCCTGGCCGTGGCCCTGGTGATCTTCTGGGTGGTCAGGAAGATCGTGACGGCCATGCGGGATGCGGTCACGATATCCTCGGCCATAGCCGGCGGCTCCCTGGACGTGGACGTGCCCGAACGGTTCCTCGGCAAGGAGGATGAGATCGGCGAACTGGCCAGGGCGCTCCAGGGGATGGTCGACAACCTCATGCGGACGATCTCGTCCATCCGGGGGGCCACGGAAGAGATCGCCGCGGGCAGCGAGGAACTGGCGTCCTCGTCCCAGGCCGTGTCGGACGGGGCCACCACCCAGGCCGCCAGCGTGGAGGAGGTCTCCTCGAGCATGGAGCAGATGACCGCCTCCATCAGCCGCAACGCGGAGAACGCCGACCAGACCCGGACCATAGCCCGGCAGGCGGCCCAGGACGCGGCCACCGGCGGCGAGGCCGTGAGCCAGACCGTGTCGGCCATGCGCGAGATCGCGGACAAGATATCGATCATCGAGGAAATCGCGCGGCAGACCAACCTGCTGGCCCTGAACGCGGCCATCGAGGCGGCCCGTGCCGGGGAGCACGGCAAGGGGTTCGCCGTGGTCGCGGCCGAGGTCCGCAAGCTGGCCGAACGCAGCGGCCTGGCCGCGGCCGAGATCAGCGAGCTGTCGGCCAACAGTGTGCAGGTGGCGGAAAAGGCGGGCGGCCTGCTCGAAAAGATCCTGCCCGACATCAACCACACCGCCGAACTGGTCCAGGAGATCGCGGCCGCGAGCAACGAGCAGAACGCGGGCGCGGCGCAGATCAACGACGCCATCCAGCAGCTGGACGGGATCATCCAGACCAACGCCTCGGCCTCGGAGGAGATCGCCGGGACCAGCGAGGAGTTGGCCGGGCAGTCCGAGTCCCTGCGCCAGGCTGTCGGATTCTTCAGGTTGCGCGAGGACGCGGTCTTCGCCCGGCATAACTCCGTGACGACCGCTGCCCGGGCGCCACACCCCGCCCTGCCCGCCGACGGTGGCGGGGAGGACGACTTCGAACGGTTCTAAAAGGAACGCCCCGCTCCGGCAGCCGGAGCGGGGCGTTTCCCTTCGCGCGGCCGACAGGCCGTGCAGTCTCTCCCTAGGCCTTCACATCCTCGGCGATGCGTCCGTCGTGCAGGCGGATGATCCGATCGGCCTCGCGGGCCACGTCCTCGTCGTGGGTGACCAGGACGATGGTCTGCCCGGCCCGGTGCACGTCGTGGAACAGTTTCATGATCTCGCCCGAGGTGTGTGAGTCGAGCTGGCCGGTGGGCTCGTCGGCCAGCAGGATCCGCGGGTCGTTGAGCAGGGCGCGGGCCATGGCCACGCGCTGCTGCTGGCCGCCGGACAGGCGCGAAGGCTTGAAGTGCATGCGGTCGGCCAGGCCGACGCGCTCCATGAGGTTCTCCGCGCGGGCGGTCAGTTCGGCGCGCGGCCTGCCGGAGTAGAGACCGGGCAGGATGACGTTTTCCAGGGCCGTGGCGTAGGAGATCAGATAGAAGGACTGGAACACGAAGCCCAGCGCGCGGTTGCGCAGATCGGACTGCTGGTCGTCGTCCAGGTTGGAGGCGTCGCGGCCGAGCAGGCTGTAGACGCCCGCGGTGGGCCGGTCGAGCAGGCCGATGATGTGCAACAGGGTGGACTTGCCCGATCCGGACGTGCCCTGCAGGGCGATGAACTCGCCCTGGGCCACGTCCAGGGTGATGCCCTTGAGGACCTTGATCCCGGGATCGGACTCGTCGCCCTTGCCCTGGAGAAAGGTCTTGGTGATGTCCTTGAGCGAGATGGCCGGCTGCGTCATCACAGCCCCTTCTTGCCGACCTTGGCCCCGGGCAGGACCAGTTGGGTGGCGACCACGTCGCCCTCGGACAACCCCTTGAGGACCTCGGAGCGCTCCAGGCCGGTCAGGCCGAGTTCGGGGGTGACCTCCTCGGGCTGCTTTTCCGGGTCGGTCACGCGGAAGCAGACCTGGCGGTCCCTGACCCACTTGAGCGCGTTGTTGGGCACGGTCAGCACGTCGTCCTTGGTCTGGACGACGATCTTACACTGGGTGGTCATCTCGGGGCGCAGGAAGTCGGCCTGCGCGAGGGTGACCTTCACCAGGGTACGGTAGTAGACGATGTTGTCGCGGATTTCCGGCTCTGGATAGATGCGGTCGACCAGACCCTCGAAGACCTTGTCGCGGTAGGCGTCCACGGTGTAGCGCACGGGCAGGCCGGGCTTGACGCGTCCCACGTCGGTCTCGTCCACGTATATCCACATCTCGAGCTTCTCGGGGTTGAGCACGGTGATCAGGTTGGACACGGACAGACCGGAGACGATAGTCTCGCCCTCCTGGGCGGCCACCTGGCTGACCACGCCGTCGATGGGCGAATAGATGCTGGTGTAGGAAAGCTGGACCCTGAGGGTGTCGAGAAAGGCCTTGGCCGCGGCCACGCTGAAGCGGGCCATCTCCGCGTCCTGGGTGGCCACGTCCAGGGAGTCCTGGGCCTCGAGCCGTTTCTGGACCAGGGTGCGCTTGCGGGGCAGGTTCTTCTCCATGTATTCGAGCTTGGCCTGGGCCAGGTCGAGGTTGGCCTTGGCCTCGGCTATGCGCGCCCTGAGCTCGCGGGCGTCGATCTTGGCGATCAGGTCGCCCTTCCTGACGTGATCGCCGACCTTGACCGGCACGGACTCGAGCACGCCGGTGGCCTGGGCCCCGATCTTGACCTGGGCCCCCACCTGGGCCTTGACGATGCCGGTGGCCTCCAGGACCTTGGACACGCTGCCCCGCGTGACCTTCGCGGTCTTGAGGACCTTGATCCGGTCCCTGGACTGGCCCGCGGTGAAGTACCAGACGCCGCCCCCGGTCAGGAGCGCGGCGATGAGGATGAATATGAGCTTTTTCATGTCTGCGTGTCTTTGTCCTGTTGGATTTCCCGCCGCAGGACGGCGGAGAAATCGGCGGGTTTGCGCGGCTTGCGGCCGAACAGCACGTCGCGGAAGGTCGCGGCCCTGAAGGCGTAGCCGCAGTCGTCCGGAAGACGGCCGCCCCTGTAATATAACGACTTGGACGGATAATTTCTACATAAAGCGGGCCGGGTGTCGTGGGCGGTGCACAGATGGTCGTCCCCGAGCAGGGCGCAGTCGAAGAGCAGAAACCCCTGGTCGCCGCGCCCGGCCGGGCGGAAGCGGGCGAACTCCGGGGCCTCGGCCACCATCCTTTCGTACCGGGCCGCGCGGCGCAGCCAGCGCCCCCGGCCCAGCAGATTGATGGACCGGCAACAGCCGCCGCAGCGGTTGCACCGGCCGACCACCTCCACCTCGCGGCGCAGGACGCGGGACCGCAGCCGCCGGAAGAGACCGGTCAGGAATCGATCCCGGCCATGCCTGCCGCCTCCGAATTATGCCCAATGCGGTCGCGTTCATGGTTTTTCCTCCGGCTTTTCTTGACCTGTCCCGGCAATATGCCTACTTCTGTTCATTATGAATTGGGATTGGGACAAATTACAAAAGCAGCAACAGGGGCGCCCCGGCGGCAAGCCGCCGGGCTTCGACGATTTCCAGGACCAGCTCGAGAAACTGAAGAAGTTCAAGCTGCCCGGCTGGAAGCTCGTCATTCCTCTCCTCGTCCTCCTCTGGATCGCCAGCGGGTTCTACATCGTCGAGCCCGACGAGGTCGGCGTGGTCAAGCAGTTCGGCAAGTTCAACCGCATCACCACGGCGGGTCCGAACTACCACATTCCCTATCCGGTGGAAAGCGCGCTCACCCCCAAGGTGACCCAGATCCGGCGCGTGGAATTCGGCTTCCGGTCCGTGGGCAGACCCGTCACCCAGAGCTTCCAGCAGGGGGTCAGCCGCGAGGTCAAGGAGGAATCCCTGATGCTCACCGGGGACGAGAACATCGTCTCGGTCCAGTTCATCGTCCAGTACATGATCAAGGACGCCGAGAACTATCTGTTCAACGTCAACGACCCGGAACAGACCCTGGCCCACGCGGGCGAGGCGGCCATGCGCGAAGTCATCGGCAACGGCAAGATCGACGACGCCCTGACCACCGGCAAGCAGGAGATCCAGGTCCAGACCCGCGAACTGATGCAGCGCATCCTGGACAACTACCACAGCGGGCTGTCCGTGGTGGCCGTGCAGATGCAGAACGTGCATCCGCCGGACGAGGTCATCGAGGCCTTCAAGGACGTGGCGAGCGCCCGCGAGGACAAGAGCCGCTACATCAACGAGGCCGAGGCCTACCAGCGCGACATCCTGCCCAAGGCGCGCGGCGAGGCGGCCCAGATCACCAACGCGGCCCAGGCCTACAAGGAGACCAAGATTCGCGGGGCCGAGGGCGACGCCGCCCGGTTCCTGGCCGTGCTCAAGGAGTACGACAAGGCCAAGGACATCACCCGCGAGCGCCTCTACCTGGAGACCATGGAGTCCATCCTTTCCAATCCCGACGCGGAGAAGCTGATCATGTCCGACGACGCCCTGAAGCAATCCGTGCCCTACCTCCCCCTGGACAAGCAGCTCCGCCGGGCCGCTCCCAAGGAAGCGAACTAAGGGGGACATGACATGAAAAAAACGACCATCATCATAAGCGTGCTCATCATCCTGGGCGCCTTTGTCCTGACCTCCGCGGCCTTCACCGTGGACCAGACCCAGCAGGCCATCGTCATCCAGCTCGGCCGCCCGGTGACCGGCCAGCTCGGACCGGGCCTGCACTTCAAGCTGCCCCTGATCCAGAACGTGGTCTTCTTCGACGCCCGCATCCTGGACTTCGACGCCAAGCCCGAGGAGATCACCACCACGGACAAGAAGTACATGAACGTGGACTCCTACACCAAGTGGCGGATCACCGACCCCCTGACCTTCTACACCAAGGTGCGCACCATCCAGGGCGCGCGCGCCCGGCTGGACGACATCGTCCGCTCGCAGCTGCGGGTGGCCCTGGGCCGCTACACCCTGATCGAGGTGGTCTCGCACAAGCGCCAGGAGATCATGGACGCGGTCACCTCGCGCTCCAAGGAACTGCTCCTGCCCTACGGCATCGAGGTCATCGACGTGCGCATCAAGCGCACGGACCTGCCCGCCGAGAACGCCCGGTCCATCTACGGACGCATGAAGGCCGAGCGCGAACGCCAGGCCAAGCAGTACCGTTCCGAAGGCCAGGAGGCCTCGGCCAAGATCAAGGCCAATGCCGACAAGGAGCGGGCCATCATTCTGGCCGACGCGCGCAAGCAGGCCGAGATCATCCGAGGCGAGGGCGACGCCCAGGCCACGAAGGTCTACGCCGAATCTCTGGGGCAAAGTCCCGAGTTCTACGATTTCACCCGGAGCCTGGACGCCTATAAGAGCGGTTTCGAGAAGAATACCCGGTTCATACTGACGCCAAAGAGTCCCTTCCTGAAACACCTTCAGTAGAAAAACGCCCGTACCTCGAATGAGGATGTGGTCACATAAGGGCCACATCCTTTTTCTTTTGCTAAAAAAAACCTTAAACGATATCATTGACATTATCGGGAGATTCTCCCAAAGTCGCCAGGAGATTTTCCCGGCATTGAAAAAACGACGGATTCCGTCGTTCGGTTCGGGGGAGTATCCCCCCTTGAAAAATATAATGGCGCACATACAGGGATTTCAATATTCCGATTATGAGGACTGGTCCCCGATATGCCGCCATCACTCGTTAAGGAGCGACTATGCCCAAGAAGAAACGGAGATGTGACGAAGCGCAGCTCAAGTGGTTCGAGGAAGCACTTGAACGCATCAAAAAGGCGACCGGAGCCCGCACCCAGGTCCAACTGGCCGAGGTGCTCGATGTCCGTCAATCGAGTATTTCGGACGCCAAGCGCAGATGCTCTATCCCCGCTGACTGGTTCTTGAAACTGTACCGCAGCCACGGCCTGGACCCGGACTGGCTGTCCGAAGGCGTGGAGCCCGTGTATATCAACGCCGACAAGGCCAAGGTCCCGGCCGACACCCTGTTGCGCGAGACCCCGGCCCCTTACGGCCGCATGAACTCGCGCGGCCGCCTCGTGCCGGTCTCCACCATGGCCGGCGCGGACAAGGACGCCGCCCAGTGGGAGCCCAAGTCCATCGAAGAGCTGTCCGTGCCCGAGTCCTTCTGCCGGCCCAAGCTGCTGGTGGTCAAGGTCGACTCCGCGAGCATGGACCCGGTCATCACGCGCGGCGCCTTCGTCGGCATCGACCGCGACCAGAGCGAGCACCCGGACGGCGACCTGTGCGCGGTCCACTTCCCGCACCAGGGTCTGACCATCCGCCGGGTCTTCCACCAGGGAGACACCTTCCTGCTCAAGGCGGACAACGACCAGTACTCCGACCTGACCATTCCGGCCGAAGAGATGAACGACCGCACCGTGGGCCGCGTCATCTGGGTTCTGCAGAACCTCGCCCCCATGTAGGGCGCACCGGGTTTCGGTCGACGCCGAAACGCACAAGAGGGCCGTCCGCATGCCGGACGGCCCTTTTTTTCACCTCGTTCGCGCCGCTATCCCGCCCCGGAGCAAGAATCCTTGACTTGGGCCCGCCCACGGCCCTACTCTCCGGGCCATGACCACTACCAACAAGACCACCCCGGAGTCCCAGGCCAAGCCCGTCACCGCGCCCGACATCCAGGCCATGAAGGGAGGCGGCAAGATCTGCTGCCTGACCGCCTACGACTACTCGTCCGGGCTCATCGCGGACCGGGCGGGCGTGGACCTCGTCCTGGTGGGCGACTCGTTAGCCATGGTCGTGCTCGGCCGTCCGGACACCCTGTCCGTGACCGTGGACGAGATGGTCCACCACACCAGGGCCACGGCTCAGGGCGTCAAGCGCGCCCTGCTCGTGAGCGACATGCCGTTCATGTCCTTCGCCACCGTGGACCGCGCCCTGGATACAGCCCACCGGCTCATGAGCGAGGGCGGGGCCAGGGCGGTCAAGCTCGAGGGCGGCCGGCCCGTGGTCCCGCAGATCACCGCCCTGGCCGAGGCCGGCGTGCCGGTCATGGCCCACCTGGGGCTGACCCCGCAGCACGTGGCCAAGTTCGGCGGGTTCAAGGCCCAGGGCAAATCCGCCGAGGCCACCCGCCAGCTCATCGAGGATGCCCAGGCCGTGGAGGAGGCGGGCGCGTTTTCCGTGGTCCTGGAGGCCATCCCGGTGGAGACCGCCCAGCTCATCACCGAGGCCGTGAATATCCCGACCATCGGCATCGGCGCGGGCAACGTGACCGACGGCCAGGTCCTGGTCTACCACGACGCCCTCGGCCTGTTCGACCGCTTCACGCCCAAGTTCGTGCGCCGCTTCGCCGAACTGGGCGAGGCCTCGCGCCAGGCCGTGGAGCTCTACTGCGCCGAGGTGCGCAAGACCACCTTCCCGGGCGACAAGAACACCTTCTACATGCCCGAAGCCGAGCTGGCCCAGGTCCGCAGGATCAAGGTCAAACCCAAGAAGAAGTAGATGCATCTCGACCTCTCCTGGCCGGTCCTCTGGAACGGCCTGTTCTGGCCGCTCATCAGGCTGACCTTCTTCATCTCCGTGGCCCTGATGGTCGGCATCCTCATCGAGTCCCTGCGCTGGACCCGATACGCGGCCAAGCTGGCCGATCCCCTGGCCCGGCGCGCCCGGCTCAAGGACATCTCGGCGGCCAGCTTCACCATGGCCTTCTTCTCCGGGCTGACGGCCAACACCATGCTGGCCGAGGCCCACGAAAAGGGCGAGCTGTCGGACCGGGAGCTGGTCCTGTCCAACCTGTTCAATTCCCTGCCCACCTATTTCCTGCACCTGCCGACCATCTTCTTCATCGCCAGCCCGTTCATCGGCTCGGCGGCCTACACCTACGTGGGACTGACCGCCCTGGCCTCCGTCCTGCGGACCATGGGCATCGTCTTCGCGGGCAAATTCCTGCTCCCGCCCCTGCCGCCCGGATGCCTGCCCTGCCGTTTGGCCGAGATGGAAGGGGACAGGCCCAGGGTGCGGATCACCTGGCGACGGCTCAAGCGGCGGCCCGGCCCGGTCATCCTCATCGTCCGGCGCAGGCTCGCGGCCAACCTGGGCCGAGCCCTCAGACTGGCCTGGAAACGGTTCATAAAGAGGCTGCCCAAGATCCTCTACGTGACCTGCCCCGTCTACACCCTGTTCTTCGTGCTCAAGCAGCTCGGCCTGTTCGCCTGGATCCAGTCGGCCATGGCGGGCGGTGTGCCGCTGTTCACCTTCCTGCCGCCCGAGGCCCTGTCCATCGTGGCCTTCCACATGGCCGCCGAGTTCACCGCCGGGCTGGCCGTGGCCAGCGCGCTCATCGCCGACACCAGCCTGACCCAGGTGCAGGTCATCCTGGCGCTCATGCTCGGCAACGTGCTCTCCTCCCCGGTGCGCGCCTTTCGCCACCAGTTCCCCTACTACGCGGGCATCTTCCGGCCGCGCATGGCCTTCAAGCTCATTCTCTACAACCAAGTCTCGCGCAGCCTGACCATCGCCCTGGTGGGCGCGGTCTACGCCCTGGCCATGAACTGACCCCCCCCCTCGACTTGTGCAACTGTGCACAAAAATATGTGCAATAGACGTCACATTGCACAAATGTTGAACATGCAACGAACTATTAACTTACTGTAATAATTGATTTCTGTTCTTTGGCACACCCTGTGCTTAAAGCAAGTCATGATTGATGCAGTTACCGTCACTCTCATCATCCTGGTCGCCGTGTTGTTGCGGCGGCCCCTCCTCACCGACCCGGACGCCGACCACGGCGTCCGGGAAGACGGGGAAGATTTCGGCTTTACGGCCAGGGTCCCCGTGCCCGTCCGGACGTCATCCCCCCATCCCGTCCGGGTGAAACGGCGCAAGGACCGGGCCTTTTAGCATATACCATACCTCCCTTGAAAAGCAGTTTCTAACCTCAAAACCCCTCCTCAAAAGCAGACCTCTAACCTCTGAAAGGGCCGCGCAAGCGGCCCTTTCGCCTTTCCTGCCGTCCCGCAACCACCAAGCCGATTCGGGCATTTCCTTGTCAGAATCGGTCCGACGGCGTATGTATATGCCAAATCGCCATCCTACAAACGGCCCGGACGTGCGCACATGAACGACCTCGACAAGGACCACGATCTCTCGAACGACAGCCTGCTCGACCTGACCGACGACGAGCGCATGGCCTTCATCGTCGAGCGCATCGAGGCCAAGTTCCTGGACTACGACGGGTACGACTTCTCCCGACGGCAGCTCCTGGCCCTGAACATCTTCTTCGAGCTCTCCCAGGAGCTGCGCGGGCGCGAGATGTTCTACACGGTCTGCATGGCCATCCCGCAGGCCCTGTTCGGCCTGGAATCGGTCATGTACATCCTCGAGGACGAGGAGACCTTCTCCCTGGCCGCCTGCTCCACGGGCAAATGCGACAAGGACACCACCCTGCCGTGGAGCGAGTTCATGAACGAACGGCTGACCATCCGGGGCGAGTACATGCACATCCCCATCCGGGGCAACCCGGACTACAACGACATGCTCTCCTTCGAACCGCCCCACAACGTCCTGGGCAGCTTCGTCATGCACCCCTGCTCCGGCCTGCCGGGCCATGCCCGGCTCTTCCTCGAAAAATACGTCAACCGCGTGGGCTACCAGCTCCACCACCGGATCATCCGCGCCCGCAACCGGGAGCACATCGCCTTCATCAAGTCCATGGTCCAGGACATCGGGCACAACGTCATCGTCCCCAACATGTACTACAAGCTCTATTTCAACCGGCTCAGGCGCAAGATCGAACAACTGCATCTGTCCACCTCATCCATCCTGGCCAAGGTCAACGAGGACGCGACCCCGGAACTCGTGGGAGAGGGCAACCGGCTGGCCGAGATCGCCGGGGGCATCGAGGCCCAGTACCAGGAGATATACTCCCACTACGAGTCCACCTCCATGTTCCTGGAGACCCTGCTCAGGCGGCGGCACTTCGAGGAGGGCCGCTACGTGCTCGAAAAGCGGGACGTGAACCTGCCCACCGCGGTGGTCGCCCCGGTCGTGGAGCGGTTCCGCCACCGGTTCGAGGAAAACGGCATCCAGCTCATCCTGATCGGCGAATGCACCGAGAACCAGGTCATCCGCCTGGTCCTGGACCGGGGCCTCATATCCCAGGTCCTGGACAACCTCCTGTCCAACGCCCTCAAGTACACCGAGCCCGCGCCCGACGGGGAGGGCGGAGAGGAGAAGTGCGTGACCTACGGCTGGAAGGTCATGGCCGACTTCTTCGGGCCGGGCAGGCCCGGCATCCGCGTGTGGGTGACCTCCTCGGGCGTCCCCCTGGACCTGGACGAGCCCATGGACGTATTCAAGCCCGGCTTCCGCGCCGACAACGTCGCCCACAAGGCGGGCACCGGCCGGGGCCTCTACTTCGTCCGCCAGGTGGTCGAGCTGCACAACGGCCGCGTCTCCTACGCTCCCACCGAAGAAGGGAACGAATTCTCCTTCGTACTACCGTTCGAGCAGGCATAAGACGCCGGCTTGCGATAACGGCCCCTCGAAAAATGCACAGCCGGCCCACTCTCCCAAGCCTCTGTTCGGGCCATGGGGAGAAGACATGGGATGAGGACGCGCCCGGCTTGACAATCCGGCGGCTTGCCTGTCCAATCGCGGTTCGATTTTCCCTTTCTCAACCGGAGCGCGCATGGATCTCGATACCTATCTGGTCTTTCTGACCGCCACCGTGGTGGTGCTGCTCATTCCCGGGCCCACCGTAATGATGGTCGTGGGCAGCTCGCTGGCCCAGGGACGGCGCGCCGCCGTGCCCCTGGCGCTGGGTGTGGGCCTGGGCAACGCCGTGGCCGCCATTGCCTCCCTGGCCGGGCTGGGCGTCCTCCTGGCCGCCTCCGCCGAGCTGTTCACCGCCTTCAAATGGGTCGGCGCGGCCTATCTCGTCTACCTCGGCGTCAAGGCGTGGCGGGCCGCTCCCGAAACGAACCCCGGACCGAGCCCGGCGCGCCCGGCCAGCGGCCGGACCCACCTGCTCAACGCCTGTCTGGTCACGGCCACCAACCCCAAGGCCATCGTCTTCCTGTGCGCCTTCCTGCCCCAGTTCATCACCCAGGACCGCCCCCAGCTGCCGCAACTGCTCATCCTCGAGATCACCGTCCAGATCCTGAGCATGGCGTCGGCCCTGTTCTACGCCCTGCTCGCGGCCAAGGCCCGCCGCATCGTGGCCAACCCGGCCTCCATGAAAATCGTCAACCGGATAGGCGGGACGACCTTGATCGGCGCGGGGATAGTGACCGCCGCTTTGAAGAGAGCGTAGTAAGGAGGCCGCTTCGCGGCGGTAGTCGGGTGATTTCGCCTTGATTCGCCCCGACCTGGGCTCACCCCTTCGGGGTCGCGCCTTATCAGGCGCGGTCCAAATCCGCTGTCCTGCGGATTTGTCGGCGGGCAGCCCTAGCTCTTAGGCGAATCATCGAGCCTTAGAGATAGCGACAGCAGCGATAGGGTTCGCACCCTTGCATCCCATTTGGCGCCTTCGGCGCGGTCTGTTTCGCTGCGCGATTGAATTTCGGCCGCACACATGCAAAACGCCCCCGGTCCTTGGTGGAGTCGGGGCGTTTTGCATTCTATCGTTGCGATCAGTCCGTTTCCGCTACCGGGTCAGGCGGGAGTGCGGCCGCCTTCTTGGCCAGCAGGCGGCGGTAGTAGGACAGGCACAGGCAGGTCATGGGCAGGGCGATGAGCAGGCCGAGGAAGCCGAGCAGCTTGCCCCAGACCGACAGGGACAGGAGGATGAGCCACGGGGACAACCCCAGGCTCTCGCCCTGGATTTTCGGGACCAGGACCGCGTCCTGGATGACCTGGACCACGGCCATGACCGCCACGGCCAGGCCGATCCCCACCCACAAGGACTCGCCCGCCTCCAGCGAGTCGAGCCCGGCCAGGAGCAGGACCGGAACCACTCCGGCCACGCCCAGGTACGGCGCGATGTTCAATATCCCGATGAGCAGCCCCAGGACCAGGCCGAGCGGCAGCCCGATGAGCATGAAACCGATGGCCATGAGCACACCCACTATCAGGCAGACGATGATCTGCCCCCGGAAATACAGCCCCATGGTCTTCTCGAACTCATCCAGGAACCCGGTCACGCCCTCGCGGTACTGCGCGGGCAGGTAGTCCTGCCACCCGGCCTTGATGCGCCCGAAATCGGCCAGCAGAAAGATGACGTACAGGACGATGACGAATACCCCGAACAGCCCGGCCGCCGCGTTGATCGCGCCCACGGCCACGCCCCGGATGCCCGGGACCAGGTTGCCGAGCACCCCCTTGGCCGCATTGAGCGCTCCCTGGGCCGTGAACAGATCCCTGACCTCGGGCGACTGCACGGTGTCGCGCAGCCACTGCCAGATGTCCGGCGGCAGATGGGCCGCCACCTTGTCCGCGAACTCGGTGTTCGTGATCAGCCGCGACAGGACTTCGCCCATGTGCGCGAACTCGCCGACCACCATGGGCACCACCAGCAGGACGACCCCGGCCACGGCCACGAGCAGCAACAACATGGTCAGCAACACGGCCACGCCGCGATTGCCCACCCGCTTCTCGATGAAACAGGTCAGGGGATTGAGCAGATAGGTCACCAGCAGGGCCGCCACGAACGGCACCAGCACGCCCGACAGATAGCCCAGCAGCCAGACCATGCCGATGAAAAATCCGGCCCCCAGGACCATCCGCACCACGGAATCCAGGGTGTACGGCTTGCCGCTCTCGAACATGGGCCCTCCTCAAAAAAAGATAAGAAAATGAATCTGCCCCGTTCCTTACCAGCCCACCCCGGTTTAGACAACGCCCTCTTGTGTGAAGATGCCTCCGGCGGCCGGGGCGCTGCCCTGGACCCTCCAAAACTTTTTGTCGCCGCTTCGCGGAGGCGCACACGCGAAAAGCCGCGCCAATAACTACGATAAACGCACGTCACACCGCGCTCGCACACCCGCGCAGCGGCACAAAAAGTTTAGAAAGGAGAGAGGGGATGGGGGGCTCGGGGGGAAGGGGAGAGAGGGAACCCTTTTCTCAAAGGGTTCCCTCTCTCCCCTTCCCCCCGGTTCTTCCTTCCGCCGCGCGCTACACCACGTCGCGGGAGCGCATGCCGAGGAGGAAGAGGATGGCGTCGAGGCCCAGCGTGGAGATGGCCTGCCGGGCGCCTTGTTTGACTTTGGGTTTGGCGTGGAAGGCGATGCCCAGCCCCGCGAGGTTGAGCATGGGCAGGTCGTTGGCCCCGTCGCCCACGGCGATGACCTGTTGCAGGGAGATGCGTTCCTGGTCGGCGATGGACTGGAGCAGTTCGGCCTTTTTCTGGGCGTCCACGATATCGCCCACGGCCTTGCCGGTGAGTTTGCCGTCCACTATTTCAAGCTCGTTGGCATAGACGTAGTCGATGCCGTAGCGTTTGCGCAGGATTTCTCCGAAATAGGTGAACCCACCGGACAGGATGGCGATCTTGTAGCCCACGTTCTTGAGGTTGGAGATGAGTTTTTCCGCGCCCTCGGACATGGGCAGCCGGTCGGCGACCTTCTTGAGCACGGACTCGTCGAGTCCTTCGAGCAGGGAAAGGCGTTTGCGCAGGGACTGCTTGAAATCGAGTTCGCCGCGCATGGCGGATTCGGTGATGGCGGCCACCTGTTCGCCCACGCCCGCCTCCTTGGCCAGTTCGTCGATGACCTCGGCCTGGATCAGGGTGGAGTCCATGTCGAACGCCACCAGGCGGCGGTTGCGGCGGAAGATGTTGTCTTCCTGGAAGCCGATGTCGACCATCATCCTGGAGGAGATTTCCAGAAACTGGGCGCGCAGCCCAGCCACGTCCCTGGGGGTGCCGCGCACGGTGAATTCGACGCAGCCGCGCGAGCATTCGTAGTCGTTGCAGTCCAGCGGCACGCGCCCGGACAACCGGTAGATGGTATCGATGTTCAGCCCGGCCTCGGACACGACCTTGGTGATGGCCGCTATCTGGGAGGAGGAGACCGAGCGGGCCAGCAAGGTGATTATGTAGCGCGGCTTGTGCGCCTCGCCCACCCAGGAGCTGTACTGATCCTCGTCCAGGGGGTGCAGGCGCATGGTCACGCCGAGTTCGTGGGCCTTGAAGAGCAGGTCCTTGAGCACGGGCTGGGAGTTGGCGGGCAGCCGGATGAGGATGCCGAGCGTCAGGAAGTTGTGGATGACCACCTGCCCGATGTCGAGCACGTCCACGTCGTAGCCTGCCAGGACGCCGGACAGTTCGGCGGTCAGCCCGGGCCGGTCGCCGCCCGTCACATGCACCAATATGATCTTTTCCATGGATAAAACCCCCGTGCGAACTTCGTGCGGACCATCTCACATATCCCCAAGACAGTAAACCTTGAGGGCCAAGACCTCCCGGCGAAACGGCGTCACGTACGCATACGACCATCCCGCTCCGCGAAGCGGCACAAAAAGTTTAGGAAGGATGAGGGGATGGGGGTACGGGGGAAGGGGAGAAGGGAACCCTTTTCTCAAAGGGTTCCCTTCTCCCCTTCCCCCGGTCGCCGGAGGCCGGCGGCACAACCAAGACCAGCCCCCGGCGCGGCGCGGCGGGGGCTGGTCTCGGGGCAACCGGGTCGGGCCGGTTACTTCTTTTTCGCTTCGGATTTGGCCTCGCGGATGTAGGCCAGGCCGTCGGTGAGGGAGCGGACGTGGCGCTGCAGGAGCAGTTCGGCCTCGCGCTTGTCCTCGGCGGTAAAGGCGACGTATTCTCTACCGTTGTCTTCGATAACCACTTCAAACATGGTGAACCTCCGTTAGGCCCCGCTATCGTCGGAGCCGGTCTTGGCGATTTCAATTTCCCTGGCGACCGGCTTGGGAGCGCCGCCGCCGAAATTCGCGGACACGACCTTGGGCTTGGCCTCGACGGCCGCCCCCTGGGTCATGATGATGGTTCCTTCAACCACGGCGCCGTTTTCCACCACAAGCACCTTCGTGTCAAGGCTGCCCTTGAGCACGCTGGTCTTTTCGAAGACGGCCTTTTCCCTGACGTGCACTTCGCCGAGGATTTCGCCGCAGGAATTCAGCTGGCCCACGCGCACGGACCCTTCGATGCGGGCCTTGCGCCCGAGAATGAGCACGCCTTCGGTGGAGATTTCGCCTTCGAACCGGCCGTCGATGCGGACCGTGCCGACGAAATCGAGTTTGCCCTTATATTCGGTGCCAACGCCCAGAAAGGCGTTCAATTCGGAACTTTCCTTGGTGTTTTTGCTGCTAAAAAGGCCCATTTCATCTTCCTCGCTCGTTTCCCGGTCGGCTCAGGCCGTCCCGTGTTGCGGTCATTACAGCAGAGCAGGTTTTCCCTATATACCCGGCTGGTGCCGAATGCCACTTTTTTTTCCACAGGGGAAGGGGCCGATCCGATGGAAAAACACCCGCCGGGAACCGGATGTCCTTTGCCCGGTCCGTCATCCTGTACAAATAGTGGGGCAGAGTGGTTCCGATACGGCAAAAGGCGGCCCTTTTCCGGCGGGAATGTGGAGAAACCCGGAGTATCGGGACGGAACACGGGCCAAAAGTTTTTTACATTTCCTCCGGGATCGGCTCACTTCGGGCCGTGGACGGAGGAGGACCGGTTCGACCCTCACGAAAATTGAAGAAAGGAGACTAGTCCAGGACCCTGCCCATGCTCAGGCGGGGCTCGACGGTAAAGCCGTTGGCCTCGTAGAAGCGGCGCACCGCCTCGTTGGATTCGAGGATCTGGAGGTTGACCTTGACGCACCCGCGCCTTTTGAGGGCTTCAATCGCGTGATCCAGGAGACGGGAGCCCAGCCCTTTTCCGCGCTGGTCCGGGGCCACGGCCATGGAATATATCCAGCCCCGGTGACCGTCGTATCCGGCCATGACCGTGCCGAAAACCGCCTCGTCCGCCTCGGCCACCCAGAACAGATCGTCCACCGCGATCTTGCGGTCAATGGCGAAGGCGGGGTCGTTGTAGGCGGACGGGTAGCCGAATATCTCGCGCCACAGGGCCATGACCCGGTCGCGGTGGCGGGCGTCGTCGTATGTAATGATGGTGTGGGACATGGAGGGGGTGTAGCCCGCGCCCGGGGTGGAAGTCCAGCCGCACCCGCTTCTTCTTGACGCCGGTACCCGGCTCACCTAGATAGATTTCATGAAACGCAGCGAGATCAACGCCCTCATCCAGGATGCCAAGGAATTTTTCGCCTCCTTCAAGTTCGCCTTGCCGCCGTGGGCCTTCTGGTCCCCGGAACAATGGAAGGGCAAGGGCGAATCCGAGGTGGTCCGCAACCAGCTCGGCTGGGATCTGACCGACTACGGAGCGGGCGAGTTCGACCGGCGCGGGCTGATCCTGTTCACCATCCGCAACGGCAACCTGGCCACGGGCCATCCCAAGAAGTATGCGGAAAAGATCATGATCGTCCGCGAAAACCAGATCTGCCCCATGCATTTCCACTGGTCCAAGACCGAGGACATCATCAACCGGGGCGGCGGCAACCTGGTCATCGAGCTGTACGGGTCCACGCCCGCCGAGGAATTGGCCAAGGAGCCCCTGGCCGTGTCCGTGGACGGGTTCACGCGCATCGTCCAGCCCGGCGGCACGGTGGTGCTTACGCCCGGCGAGTCCATCTTCCTGGAACAGGGCATGTACCACAGGTTCTACGGCGAGCCGGGCAAGGGCAAGGTCCTGGTGGGCGAGGTCTCGTCCGTGAACGACGACAACGCCGACAACCGGTTCCATGAACCCCAGGCCCGATTCCCCGAGATCGACGAGGACGAAGCCCCGCTGCACCTGCTGTGCACGGACTACCCGAAATACGTCTAGGGCCCCGAACGCCCTTCCTTCCCATCGCTCTTGCGGGCGGGTCGCACCCTTTTTTTTACGCACCGGCACCACCCATTTCCCTTCACAAAAGTCACGCATTATACCCAATGCGTGACTTTCCAGGTTTTTCTTTACAGAAAAAAAACCGGACTGTTATGATCCGTAATTAGTCGCCACAGCCGGGCGCGCGCCCTTACACGGCACGCGCATCAGGCTATCCCGGACAACACCAAGCCCGTGAGAGGTATTTCCCGATGAAAAAATTCCTGCAATTGTCGCTGCTCGCCAGCCTGCTCCTGATGTTGCTGTGCTCCTCCGCCCTTGCCCAGCGCACGGTCACCGACCAGTTGGGCCGGACCGTGACCATTCCGGACACGGTCGACCGGGTGGTGGTCCTGCAGCACCAGTCCCTGGACGTCATGATCCAGCTCGGGGCACAGGACAAGGTCGTCGGCATCCTCGAAAAGTGGGAGAAGTATCTGCCCGGCGCGGCCAAGACCATGGCCGACATCAATTCCCTGCCCACTCCGGGCGGGCTCGATACCGTGAACATGGAGGCCCTGCTGGCCGTCCATCCCGACCTGGTCATCGTCACCCACTACGCGCCCAAGGAGATGATCCAGCAGATCAGCGACGCGAACATCCCGGTGGTCGGCGTTTCCCTGTTCGACGCGGCCAGTGAGGAGGCCGCCAAGCTCAACCCGGACCTGGCCGACGCCCAAGCGGCCTATGACAAGGGGCTCAAGGACGCCGTGCTGCTCCTGGGCGAGATCTGCAACAAGCAGGCGCGGGCAGAGCGGCTCATGCAGGTGGTCGAGGCCAACCAGAAGGTCCTCAAGTCGCATCTGGGCGACATCCCCGAGAGTGAGCGGGTCAAGTGCTACATGGCCCGCAACAACCTGCACACCTACGGCGCGGGCAAGTACACCAGCGTGATCATGGAGCGCGCGGGCGGCGTCAACGTGGTCGCCAAGGAGGTCACGGGCTTCAAGGAAGTGACCATGGAGGACGTGCTGCGCTGGGACCCCGAGGTGGTCTTCATCCAGTGGCGGCACCGCTCCGCCGCCGACGGCCTGCGCAACGACCCGGCCTGGCAGCAGGTCTCGGCCATCAGAAACGGACGGCTGTATGTCACCCCCGAATACGTCAAGCCGTGGGGCCACGCCCTGCCCGAATCCATGGCCCTGGGCGAACTGTGGATGGCCAAGACCCTCTATCCCGAGAAGTTCAAGGACGTCGACCTGGATGCCATGGTCGAGTCCTATTACCAGGAATTCTACGGCATTGCCTTCGAATAGCCCCTACCCCCCGCGGTCGCGCCCGACCCTCGGCAGTCTTGCTCCGTGGGCGGGCGTGGCCGCTGTATTCTGCATAGGGCTCGCCTGGGGCCGGTATCCCGTGGGCATAAGTGAGGTCCTGCGCATCCTGGGACACGCGGCCGGGCTGCCGGTCGAGCGCGACTGGCCGGGCGTGCTCGAGACCGTGGTCATGCAGGTGCGCCTGCCGCGCGTACTGGCGGCCATGCTCATCGGCGGCGGTCTGTCCGTGGCGGGCGCGGCCTTCCAGGGGCTGTTCCGCAACCCGCTGGTCTCGCCGTATATTCTGGGCGTGGCCTCGGGCGCCGGTTTCGGCGCGGCCCTCGGCATCCTGCTGTGGAACTCGCCCTGGCTCATCCAGGGCTCGGCCTTTTTCTTCGGCATGCTCGCCGTGACCTCGGCCTGGATCATGAGCCGACTGTACCGCTCGTCCGGGCCCATGATCATCATCCTGGCCGGAGTGGTGGTCGGCGCGTTCTTCCAGTCCCTGCTCTCCCTGGTCAAGTATGTGGCCGACCCGGACGACAAGCTGCCGGTCATCGTCTACTGGCTGATGGGCTCCCTGTCCTCCATGACCATGGACCGGCTGCTGACCGTGTGCCTGCCCATGGGCGTGTGCGTGCTCGGCCTGTTGCTGGTCCGCTGGCAGCTCAACGTCCTGTCCCTGGGCGACGAGGAGGCAAGGACCCTGGGCGTGGAGGCGGGCCGCCTGCGGCTGGGCGTGATCGTGGCCGTGACCGTGGTGACCGCCAGCGCGGTCTCGGTCAGCGGCATCATCGGCTGGGTCGGGCTGGTGGTCCCGCACCTGGCGCGCATGCTGGTCGGCCCGGACTACCGCAGGCTCATCCCGGCCAGCCTGGCGCTCGGGGCGTGCTATCTGGTGCTCATCGACGGGCTGGCCCGCAACCTGACGGCCACCGAGATCCCGCTGGGCATCCTGACCGCGTCCGTGGGCGCGCCGTTTTTCGCCGTGCTGCTCGGCAGGGGGAGGACGGGATGGGCATGACCCTGCGCGCCGAGGGGCTGAGTTTCGCCTATCCGGGCCGCGACGCGGTCTGGGCGGACGTCGACCTGGCCGCCCGGCCCGGCCGGGTGCTGTCCATTCTCGGGCCCAACGGCACGGGCAAATCCACTCTGCTGCGCTGCCTGGCCGGGCTGGTGCCACCGCGCACGGGACGAGTCCTGGCGGGCGACCAAGACCTCGCCGCCCTAAGCCGCCGCAGAACCGCGCAGGCCATCGCCATGGTCCCGCAGACCCACACTCCGGTCTTCACCTACCGCGCCCTGGACGTGGTGGTCATGGGCCGGACCCCGCACCTGGGCGCATTCGCCTCGCCGAACCGGAGGGACTTCGACGCGGCCCGGGGAGCCATGGAGACCATGGGCATCAGCCACCTGGAAAACGTGTCCTACAGCGAGACCAGCGGCGGCGAGCGGCAGCTCATCCTCTTTGCCCGATCCCTGGCACAGGGCGCGGACATCCTGCTCCTGGACGAGCCCACCTCCCACCTGGACTTCGGCAACCAGGCGCGCACCCTGGCCCTGATCCGCTCCCTGGCCGACCGGGGGCTGACCGTGATCATGACCACCCATTTCCCGGACCACGCCTTCGAGATATCCGACCAGACCGCCCTGCTGGCGCGTGGACGGCTTCAGGCCGTGGGCTCCACTGAAACGGTCCTGTCTCCGGAGTCCCTGTCGTCGCTCTACGGCCTGGGCGTGGACATCCACCGGCTGGACAACGGCAGGACCGTGTGCACGGTCCGCCGGGAGGAACCGTGAACCTGACCGTGCTCGCCGCGGGAAGCCTGCGCAAGGCCCTGCCCGCCATGGCAAAGTCCGTCGGGCTGACCCTGGACGTGCGCTTCGGCCCGGCCGGGCTGCTGCGCGGGCGCATCGAGGACGGGCTGCGCCCCGAGCTGTTCCTGTCCGCGAGCATGGCCCACGCGCGGGCCGTGGCCCGGTTTGCCGACTACGGCGAGGCCGTGCCCCTGCTCGAAAACCGGCTCTGCCTGTTCGGTCGCGAGGAGATTCTGGCCGAGGGCGACGCCCTGCGTGCCATGCTCGACCCGGACAGCCGACTGGGGACGTCCACTCCGGGCGCGGACCCGGGCGGGGATTACGCGCTCGCGGTCTTCGACCGGGCCGAGACCATCCGCCCGGGCAGCCGGGACATGCTCCGGGACCGCGCCCGCGCCCTAGTCGGCGGCGACTTGCCGTCCGAAGCCTCGGGCTCGCCGGTCGTGGACCTCTTCCAGACGGGCAAAGTGGACCTCTTCCTCGGCTACCGGACCACGGCCGTGGACGTGACCGCCCGCTGCCCCGGCCTGTCCATTCTGGACCTGCCCCCCGAACTGTCCGTGCGCCCCCTCTACGGCGCCGTTGCCCGCGCCACGGGCGATGCCCGCGCCGCCCTGGACGCCCTGCGCTCGCCCGAGGCCATGGAGGCGGCCGCAAACTGCGGCTTCCTCCCGGCGGACAAGCGAATTCGTTGACAGCCGACACGGCTCCACTCCAATAAAAAAAGGACACCCGCGCCAGGGGTGTCCCAACATTCACTTCCAAGCGCCCTACCGGGAGTGACTCGGGCGGCAAAGCCGCCCGACAGCGGCTCCCGCCCCCCGCGCAGCGCTGTGCGCAAGTATCTTCTTCCCGAACCGCCCTCCCGCGCCCGCACAAGGCTTGGAAGAGTGGGGCAGATGTGCATTTTCTTCCTGGGGCTTTCACCGCAGCGTAGCCGTCTACGTGAGGATGAAAGCCCCAGGGAAAAATGTGAAGATGGCCCGCTATCGCGAGCCGCCCGCCGCGCTCCCTACTTACCAAAGGGGCATTTGGGGAAGGAACAGGACTTGCAATTCATGCAGAAGCCGCCCTCGCCCAGACGGGCCAGGTCCTTGCGGCGCAGTTCCTGTCCGGCCAGAATGCGCGGCAGGACCACGTCGAAGGCCGTGGTCTTGTAGAACAGGGCGCAGGCCGGGACGCCGATGATGGCGGCGCCGCCAAGCTTGCCCACCAGGGTCATGGTGCCGGGGAGCATGGGCACGCCGTAGAGGTCGCCGTGCAGGCCCGCGTCCACCAGGGCGGCGCGGGTGACGTCGTCCGGGTCCACGGACATGCCCGCCGTGGTGATGACCACCTCGCAGCCGCCGTCGAGCATGGCCGTGGCCGCCTTGGTAATGGCCTCGCGGTCGTCGGGCACGATGTCGGTCATGTGCACGGTGCAGCCGAGCCTGATGACCTTGGACGAGACGATCGGGATGAACTTGTCCTCGATGATCCCCTGGAAAACCTCGGTGCCGGTGACCAGGATGCCCACCTTGGCGGGCGCAAGCGGCAGCACGGACAGGACCGGGCCTTCGCCCAGCGCGGTCAGGGCGCGGCTGAACCGGTCGCGGGAGATGTACAGGGGAATGGCCCGGGTCCCGGCCACGCCCTTGCCCTCGGGCATGAGCGAACCGTCGTGGCGGGTGGCCAGCATGACGTCCGGGGAAAGATTGAAGCGGGAGAGCGCGTCCAGGTCGATGGACAGCATGCCCGGATACTCGGCGAAGAAGTTGATCTTGCCCTCTTCCGGGTTCGGGTCGTAGGTGATGCCCGGCCCGGCCATGCGCTTTGCGAACGCCTTGACCGCGTCGTTCTCGTGGACCCACTCGTCGCCGGGCACGGCCTCGCCGTCGTAGACGTTGAACTTGCCGATGCGCTGCAGCCGGCAGACGTCGCCGATGTCGAAGACGTCGCCCGCCTTGGTGATCGGGCCCTTGGACTCGCCGGGCTCGATGCCGGTCATGTCGTGGACCGCCTGCTTGCCCACGGCCTGTTCCACGGGCACAATCTTGAGGTCCGGAGCGTCATCGGCGCACAGCACGCCCTCCATGGACTCGTACGGGGCCTCGCCCTGACAGCCGCGGCAGATGGAGCCGTCCGAGCCGGGGTACGCCTCGCCGCAGACCGGGCAGACGTCGATGGAGGTCATGTGGCCGTGGCCGAGGTATTTCTTGGACACGGTCACGGGCCGGATGGAGCAGATGGTGTCCCCGGCCTCCTCGATCTCCCTGAAGAGCTGGTCGGTGTCCTGCTCGGCCTTGGGCTTTTCCTTCATAAACCAGGCGCGGATCTCGGGCCATTTGGCCAGCTTCTCCTGGTCGATGGCCACGCGGACCCCCTGGCCGGTGAATTTGTCGTACAGGGACACGGCGTAGCGCCCCAGCAGCTTGACCTTCATCCAGTTGTTGCCCGTGGAGCACAGGGTCAGAAGCTGGACCGCGTCGGGCAGGCATTTGCCGGACTCGACCAGGGCCTCGAACAGGGTGCCCTCGGGCAACCTCGCCTTGGCCGCCTCCACCATGTATCCGCCGATGAGCAGGCCGGGAGCCGGATAGCCGTGAAATTCCCTGGCCTTTTGCTTGAATTCCTCAAACGTGTACTGTCCGATGTTCATATTCGCCTCGTCTTCTATAGAGTATCCGGCGTTGCCGCCGCCGCGATTTCTCCACTTTGCCGCTGAAAAAGGAAACGCACTATGCCATGGCCGTGACATTGGCGCAACACGGACTCACCTTGCATGTTCCTGCACTACGTTTGAACGCACATCGGCCCTGATTTTGAAGCCTGGGAGAAATTTTCGCGGAATGCGGCCCGGTGCGGCTTGGGGCAGAACGAATCCGGCGACGAAAAAAGGGGCCGCCCCGTTTCCGGAGCGGCCCTGTCTCAGCCTTGATGCCTAGCGAGGTGACGTTACGTGGCCAGGCTGTGCCGGTTTAAGCCTCGGCAGCGGCTTCTTCGGATACGCAACCGCAGTCGTCCTCGGAGGAACAGACACAGGTGTCCTCGGAGGAGCAGCCGCAGGGCAGCTTCTGGGAGTGGCCCACTTCCTCCTTGACCTCCGTGGCGATCTTGAACAGCACGGTCACGATCAAGGCGCCGATGGAGTAGATCATCATCGAGACCAGCAGTTCCTTGCCGGTCGGCCAGTACGGCGTGATGGTGTCGAACGGCGTGGGGTTGAAGCCGCCGATGAGCAGACCGAGGCCCTTGTCCAGCCAAGTGGCGATGATCAGCATGGCCAGGGTCCAGGGCAGCAGCTTGAGGTTGTTGCGCAGGCGCGGGGTCACCAACAGGGTGATGGAGATCGCCGCGAACACGACAAAGGTCCACATCAGGGTCACCAGGCCGGTGCTCGCGTGCTCAAAGAGGTAGAGCAGCGGATGCATGTGGCCGGGGATGTTGGAGTAGAAGGCCGTGAACACTTCCAGCAGGAAGAAGAACATGTTGATGCACATGGCGTACATGATGATCTTGACCAGCGTGGAAAGCGCGTTCTTGGGCATCTTGAAGGTGGTGACCTTCTCGGTGACCAACAGCACCAGGACCAGGATGGCCGGTCCGGCGCAGAACGCCGAGGCCAGGAAGCGGGCGGCCAGGATGGCGGTCAGCCAGTAGTGGCGGCCGGGCAGTCCCTGGTACAGGAACGCGGTCACGGTGTGGATGGAGAAGGCCCAGATGATGGACGTGTAGATGAACGGCTTGACCCACTTGGGATGGGGCAGGTGCTGCCGATCCGCCTGCAGGCAGGTCCAGCCGCAGAGCAGGTTCAGGAACAGGTAGCCGTTGATGACGATCATGTCCCAGAACAGGATGGAGTTCGGGGTCGGATGGAAGACCATGTTCATCATGCGCTGCGGCTGCCCGATGTCGACGATGACGAAGAGCAGGCACATGACGCAGGCCGCGATGGCCATGAACTCGCCGAAGATGACCATGTGCTTGTTGGTCTTGTAGGAGTGGAAGTAGTTGGGCAGCACGATCATGACGCCCGAGGCGGCCAGGCCGACCAGGTAGGTCAGCTGGGAGATGTAGAATCCCCAGGATACGTCGCGGCTCATGCCGGTGGTCTTCAGGCCGACCGTGAGCTGGTTGACGTAGGCCGCGAAGCCTATGGCGATGAGAACCAGGAGGAACGCAATCCAGCCGTAGTATCTCTTGGAGCCTTTCAGAGCTAATTCAAGCATTCCGATTCCTCCTAAATGATGTAGTAAACACTGGGCTCAGTGCCTGCCGAGGGTTTACGACGAATGGTGAACTTCTCGCGAAGCACCTTGCGGACTTCGGAATCCGGGTCCTTCAGGTCGCCGAAGTGCATGGCGCCCTCGGAGGCCTCCACGCAGGCGGGCTCCTTGCCCACGGCCAGGCGCTCGACGCAGAAGTTGCACTTCTCGACGACGCCGCGCATGCGGGTGGGGAACTCGGGGTTCAGCTTCTCCAGATCCAGGCCCAGCCGGGGCTCGCCCCAGTTGAACGACCGGGAGCCGTAGGGACAGCCGGCCATGCAGTAGCGGCAGCCGATGCAGCGGTGGTAGTCCATGGCCACGATGCCGTCCGGGCGCTGGAAGGTCGCCTTGGTCGGGCAGACGCGCACGCACGGCGGGTTCTCGCAGTGGTTGCACAGCAGCGGGAAGACACGCTCGTGGACCTCTTCGGCCAGGTGCGGGTTCTCCTGCTCCGGGAAGGTGTGCGCGTAGGTGTCGTGCCACAGCCACTTCACTTCCTGCTTGCCCTCGATGTGGGGCACGTTGTGGATGTGGTGGCAGACCCCGGCCAGCTTGTCGATGGCCTCGGCCGTGTGCAGCTTGGTGGTGTCGATGACCATGGCCCAATGCTCGGCATGGATGGCCGTTGAGTTGGGCTTGACCGGGGCGTGTCCCTCGGAGGCCAGCGCCTTTTTGGGGGCCACGGCCAGCCCGGCGGCGGCGATACCGGCAAGCTTGATGAAGGTTCTTCTGCTGTTCTTCATTATTTCAAACCCTCCGGCTGAACGTGGCAATCCCAGCAATAGGGAGAGACACCCGCGTCGTTGTGACACTTGTCGCAGAAGTCGGCCTTGCTGGCGTGGCACTTCATGCAGGTGTTCTGCAGGGAGATGGTGAACTCTTTGCCCTTGTGGTTGATATAGGTCCTCTTGCCGTCACGCAGGGCCCAATCGCGCCACTCGTTCAGCAGCTGCATGTGCTCGGTGCGCATGAACTCGGTGGATTCGATGCACTCCTTCTCGTTCTTGGGCAGCTTGAGCTCGGGCTCCTTGTATTGCTTGGTCATGGTGCCGAGCGCAAAGGGAGCGGTCAGCATCGCGAAGAAGATGACCAGCCCGGCGACGATCGCAAATCCGTTGTACATTTTCATTTATGCATCCTCCTTGGTCGGGGGCGTCCAGTCGTCGTCTTCGTCCTCGAAACCGGGGAGGGGTTCCTGGCGCATGTCCATGGTCCGGACCTCGCCCTCTTCGAGGACCAGGGCGTTGGCGACCAGCTCGTGGGTGCCGGAGATGGTCACGCCCGGAGCCCAGTAGTCGGCCAGCGGGATCAGGGTCGCGCGGTCGATGGCGCAGATGCAGGCCATCAGGTTCACGCCGTGCTGTTCCTGCACGTAGCGCAGGGCGTTGCCGCGGGGCAGGCCGCCGCGCAGGCGGATCTCCATGATCTCGTCGGTGTTCAGGCCGGAGCCGCCCGCACAGCAGAAGGTCTGCTCGCGGATGGTCGCCGGGGGCATCTCGAAGAAGTTGTTGCACACGTGCTTGAGCACGTAGCGCGGTTCTTCCAGCAGGCCCATGCCGCGCGCCGGGTTGCAGGAGTCATGGAAGGTCACCCGCAGATGGTCGTTGCGGCTGGGATCCAGCTTCAGCTTGTTGTGCTTGATGAGGTCGGCGGTGAACTCCGTGATGTGGAGCATCTTGGTCGCCGCGGCGGTGTTGAACACGGTGCCGGTGATGGGCGACTTCGGGGTGGTCATGCCGGACCACTGGGTGTCGCCGTTCATGGTGTCCATGTACTGGTGGATGACGCGCCACATGTGGCCGCACTCGCCGCCCAGGATCCACTTGCAGCCCAGACGCTCGGCCTCGGCGTACATCTTGGCGTTGAGCTTCTTCATGGACTCGTTGTTGGTGAACGAGCCGAAGTTGCCGCCCTCGGACGCGTAGGTGGACAGGGTGTAGTCCAGGTCGAGGTAGTCGAACAGGAGCAGGTAGCCCATGAAGGTGTAGATGCCGGGGTCGGCGAACACGTCGCCGGACGGCGTGATGAACAGGATCTCGTGGCCCTTCTCGTTCAGCGGGGCCTTGACTCTCCGGCCGGTGACCTCCTCGATGTCGTCGACCATGAAGTCGACGATGTCCTTGAAGGCGTGGGGCTGGATGCCGAGGTGGTTGCCGGTGATGTTGCAGTTGGAGACCGGCTCCATGATCCAGTTGGTGTTCAGGCCGACCAGGTGCATGAGCTCGCGGGCCATCATGGTCATTTCCGCGGTGTCGATGCCGTAGGGGCAGAACAGGGAGCAGCGGCGGCACTGGGTGCACTGGTAGAAGTAGATGAACCACTCTTTGAGGACATCCTCTTCCATGACCCGGGAACCGGTGAACTTGGACAGGATCTTGCCGGCCACGGTGAACTCGCCGCGGTAGACCGAACGCATCAGCTCGGCGCGGAGCACGGGCATGTTCTTGGGGTCGCCGGAGCCGATGAAGTAGTGGCACTTGTCGGCGCAGGCGCCGCAGCGCACGCAGATGTCCATGAACAGCTGCAGGGAGCGGAACTTCTTGAGCCGCTCACGGAAACCGTTGACCACGGTCTCCTTCCAGTTGGCGGGCAGCTTCCAGTCGACGTCGGACGGGACCCACTGGCGCGGCTCGCCCCACAGGCCGGGCAGTTTCTTGTCCATGTACGCGATCTTCTCGGGCTTGGCGGGGTAGCACCAATGGCCGGGCGAGAAGTCCACCGGGGTTTCCATCCATCCGGTGAGCGGCGGATTGTAGTCTATGCTCTTGAAGAGCTCGTCTGCTTTGGGAATGTCGGACATATTCTTATCTCCTCGGATAAAGAAAGTATCACCAGGTGGTGAACCCTAGGCCTCGGCCTCGTCTTTGGGCACCCCGTTCTCGGGGTTGTCCAGGGGCAGGCCCGCCTCGGCCATGGGCACGCCGAATTCCTTCTCGTAGTCGGCGTAGGCGTGGGCCTTGATATTGGGGTCGTTCCAGGGGTTCACGTGGTGCTTGGCGCGCGAGTCGTTCGGCAGGTTGCGGGTCGGGGACAGGAAGACGCCCGGCATGTGCATGAGCTTGCTGAACGGGAAGTAGGCCATGAGCGTGCTGACCAGGAAGACGTGGACGAAGAAGGAGGCGGAGATGGACTCGGGGACGACGTAGTGGAACGTCACCAGACCCATGGTCAGCTCCTTGATCGCGATGATGTCGACCTTGGCGTAGTAGCGCATGTAGATGCCCGACAGGGCGACGGACAGGATCAGCAGCAGCGGGAAGTAGTCCGAGACGTAGCTGATGTAGTTGATCCTGGGGAGAACCAGCCTGCGGCCGAGCAGCAGCAGCACGCCGGCCACCAGGCCGGCGTCGCTCAGGTACATGACCGGAGCGCCGATCTGCAGGATGCCGTCCACGAACTCGATCGCGCCCACCGGGAGGAACGGAATCGGTTCGAGGAACAGGCGCAGGTGCCGCAGGGCGATGATGAAAAAGGAGTAGTGGAAGGTGATGGCGAAGAGCCACAGCCACTTGCTCGATTTGTAGGCGACGACCGGATGGTCCTTGCCCTGGTGCAGGGACACCTGGGTGTTCCGGAACAGGGAGCGGAACGCGAAGACCTCGAGGACCATGCGGAAGAAGGTCTGGGCGCCGGTCTGGGGACAGTCCAGCTTGTTCTGCTTGAACAGCTCGGGATCGAAGGACTGGAACTGGCCGCCGGTTGTGGGGATGCGGAACGGCACGGCGCTCCGGCCCCAGGTGACGACTTTGTATACAAAGCCGATAATGAAGATGATGAACGCCGTCGTCGGGATGCAGACACCGAAGAAAGTCCTCATGTGTGCCGCATCAACCCCGAACAACGGGATCAACACCAGGAGAAAGACGAACAGAAGTGAGTAAAGAGCATTCATCTACCGTCACCTCGCTTGAAGGTTGGACCGCCGGGATTACCTGGACGGCCTGCCACTTTTCGGGACTCCCCGGAGGGGGCGGCGCAAAGATGTTTGAAGCTATGCATCGAAGAAGGATTCCCTGCCTTGCGGAAGGAACCCCCACCCCCTTGTCATACTTCGCCCGGCTTGCACCGTGCGCCACACCCGGCGCGTCCCTAATCGGCCGATTTATCGACCGTAACGTCCGCAACCATTCCGGCTTTCCTGAGCAGACTGCTCTGGGCGCGCTTCACTTCCTCCACGCGGAACCGGAAGACCTCTTCGCGACTTTTGCTGTAGATGTCGAAGGACATCATGGCCAGGTTGTCCACCTTGGCCTCGAACCGGAGCAGCTCCTCCAGGGTGCCGTCCTTCTTCATGGGCCGGAAAAACTCGTCGCGAAGGAGTTTTTTCAGCAAAAAGACAAAACTGATGGCCTGGGAGGGGGTGAAGTCCTGCACCGCCCTGATACGGATGAGCTTGTCGAGGCTCTTGGCCATACCCTCGGCATCCCGCCAATCGATCAGGTGGTCGAACAGTTCCCCGGTGGCCTCGATGATGGCCGCCCCCACCGGGTTCTGGAATCGATCCTTCTGTCGGGTCCAGACTTTCTGGGTTTCCTTGGGATAGGTCCTCAGGACCAACTCCGCCCACTTCTGCGACAGCTCGGCCTTGCGTTCGGCCAACGTGGATTCAAAAGTCATTAACAACCCGCATCAATCCGTGAATCGGCCCACTTGCGTACCCGGTCCTCTCGGCGCAGGCGGACATTTCACGGACAGGCCTTTGATAGATAGTGAAAATCATCACGTAAAACTCAGAACCATATTCCAAACCCATGGGAAAACGTCAAGGTTTTTTCAAGGAAAAACCGGCCAATGAAAAGGGTTATCAGGGCTTGACGGCCCCTTGGAAAATTCCGGCGGAACGTCTCCCTCGTCAGCCGCGCACGACCCTGTTGCGGCCCATGCGCTTGGCCTTGTACAGGGCCTCGTCCGCCCGGTTCAGGACCTCTTCCACGGTCTTGTCCCCGGGGCTTACCCGGGTCACGCCCATGGACACCGTGAAGGTCACGGTGTCCTCCCCCACCTCCACCGCGAGCCCGGCCAGGGTCGAGCGCAGCCGCTCGGCCACCTCCACGCCCTCGTCGATCCCGGTCTGGGGCAGGATGACCGCGAATTCCTCCCCGCCCAGCCGGCCGAAGATGTCCGGCGCGCGCAACAGCGACGAGACCGCGCCGGACAGGGCCTTGAGGACCTGGTCCCCGGCCGCGTGCCCGTAGGTGTCGTTGATGGACTTGAAATAATCGATGTCGAGCATGATCACGGCCAGGGGCAGGTCGTAGCGCTTGGCCCGCTGCACCTCCACCCCGCCCAGGGAGAAGAACTGGTGGCGGTTGCTGGCCCCGGTCAGGGCGTCGGTGGTGGCCAGCAGCTTCATCTCCTGTTCCAGCTCGATGCGTTTGGTCACGTCGTGGATGACCGAATAGAGGCGCTGGGCCCCCTGGACCATGATCGGCCCGGAATAGACCTCCACGTCGCGCAGCTCGCCGCCGGCCAGCCGGTGCCGGACGATGAAGTAGGTCCGCCCCTCGTCCATGGAGCGGCGCATCTCGGAGAACATCTCGTCCCGACCCAGGGCGTTGATCTGGCTCAGGTTCATGGTCCGCATGACCTCGATGGGGTAGCCGTAGAAGTCCGCGGCCGCCGGGTTGGCGTCGATGATCCGTTCGGACTTGGGATCGGTCAGGAGCATGATGGCGTGGTTGTTCTCGAAAAAGGCCCGGTACTGCTTCTCGCTCTCGCGCAGGACCCTCTCGGCCTCGATGCGCCTGGTGATGTCGCGGAAGGTCCCCTCCATGGCCACGGGCTCGCCCTGGTTGTTCAGAACCTGGTGGGCATTGGCCTCGATGACGATGGCGGTCCCGTCCTTGCGCCGGGCGGTCATCTGCAGCCCCCGGATTGCCCCCTTGGCCTGCAGGGCCTCGCGGAATCCGACGCGCTCGCTGACCTGCCGGTACAGGGTGTCGATGTTCCGGCCCACCAGCTCGGACTCCTCGAACTGGAGCAGCCGACAGGTGGCCGGGTTGACCATGAGCACGGTCCCTTCCAGGTCCGTGACCATGTACCCCTCCTCGATGGTCTCGAAGATGCGCCTAAACTTCTCCTCGCTGCGCTTGAGCTCGGCCTCGGCGTACTTGCGGTCCGAGATGTCGCGGATGACGTTGACCACGCCCAGCGTGGCCCCGTCGTCGCCCTTGATCAGCGAGACCGACTGGTCGGCCGGAAATATCTCGCCCTTGCGCCGCTTGAGCGGCAGCTCGAACAGGGCGCGCTCCCCGGCCTCGAAGGCGGCCTTTGAGCGGGCCAGGAAATCCTCGTAGTGCCCGGCGTTGACGTGCAGCCCGCTGACCGGCTCGCCCTGCAGGTCGGCCTGGGACCGCTCGAACATGGCCTCGGCCGCCGGGTTGGCGTCCAGGATAGTCATTTCCGGGGTCAGGATGAGCACGGCCTCGCCCAGGGCGACGAAGGAGCTGCGCAGCCACAATTCCTTTTCGGCCAGGGTCTCCTCGATGACCCGCTGCTCGGTGATGTCCGTGCCCGACAGGAGCATGCCCACGGGCAGGCCGCCCTCGGTGGTCAGGACCTGGCTCTGCCACTGGATCATGCGTCTGAACCCCTCGCGCGTGGTCACGGGAAAGGAACGCTCGTCCTCTTCCTCCACCTGGCCGGACAGGACCAGGTACAGGCAGTCGCGTATTGCGTCGCGCTGGGGCGGGGGAACCAGAATGTCCACCCAGTCCCGGCCCAGAAGCTCCTCCTCGGCGTAGCCCAGCATGCGGCAGGCGGTCCGGTTGACCATGTCGACCCTGCCCGCGGCATCCAGGGTGAAGACCATGGCCCCGATCACGTCGAGGTAGTGGGCCACTCGGTTGCGCTCCCCGGCCAGTTCGCGCTCGCCCTCCACCCGGTCGGTGATGTCGTCCAGAACCACTGCGTAGCCGGTGCGGCGGTCGGGGAAATCGGCGGCCAGGGAGACCGCGACGCTGAAATGGCGCTCGCCATGGCGCTGGACCACGGGCACGTCCAGGCGGCAGGCCTCGACCCCTTCCACGCCCAGCCCCTCGGCCTCCAGGGGGCCCTCCAGCCAGGGGGCGAGCTCCTTCAAGGGCACGGGGGCATGGTCGCCCCGGCACCACGCCTCCACGTCGGCCGCGCCGGTCAGTTCGCAGGCCGCCGGATTCATGACTTCCACCGCGAAGTCCGCGTCGAGCAGCAGGACCGGCGTGCGCAGGCTCAGGAACAGGGTGTTCAGCCGGGACGCCCTCAGGCTGGCCGCCGAGCCGCCGTCCGCTCCGCGCATGGCGGCCGGACCGGGTTCGGCCGACTCCGCCAAAAGCGCCTCGCAGAACGTTGCCCAGAACTCCACGGGATCGTCGCCGTCCCGCAGGCGGGCGGCGTGTTCCCGGACGCGTTTCCGGAGGCGTTCCTCAGGGGTGGTGCGGCGGTTCTTCAAGCGTTCTGTCCTCGGTGGGCGGTGTGGTTCGACGGCCATTTCCGCATGTGTCGCCCAGGGCGGACGGCGCACGGGATGCGGGCGCAAACCATACTTCTTCGCGACCCCGTTGTCGAGCCGGGCGGCCCATGTTGGCCATTTGTCACAATGAATGCACCGCCGTGCAAACGGCTGTACGACGCCCCGAAGAGGCGTATGTCACCAGACTTACAGGAAAGTGGAATCCGAGGCCGGAGCCGCCGCGCGCGAAGCCGGGCGAGAAAAGAAAAAAGGCCCGCTCCATGGAGCGGGCCTGAACGGGTTCGGAATCAGAATTCGGCGTCGTCCCCGACATCTTCCGTGGCCGGGGCGTCGGGCAGGTCCTCGATGGCCGGAGCCTCGTCCGGGTCGGCAACCCCCTCGGGCCGGGGCCTGGCCGCGGGCGGCTCCATATACCGGGCAAAGACCAGGAAGCCGGTGTGGGCGACCATGCGGTCGTCCGGACGCAGCCGGTCGGCCACGGGCTTCCAGCGGCGGACCAGGATTTCCAGGACCTCGAGGTCGGCGAAGGGGCCGTCCTCCAGACCGCGCAACAGGTCGGACACCTGGTTGACCGTGGGCAGCAGAAAGCCGCACATGGCCCCGGGGATGACCGCACTGGGGATGGAATGGAGATATTCCCACGGGGTGCGCACGTCCAGGAACAGTGCGTCCGCGCCGGAGTGCAGGAAGCCGTCCTCGATGTTCTGGTTGACCTGCTCCACGCGGTGGGACAGGCCGACGCGCTCCAGATTCTTGCCCGCCAGCTTGAAGAAGTCGGCGCGGCGCTCGTAGGTGATGACCTTGCCGGTGTCGCCCACGAACCAGGCCAGGGCCGTGGTCAGGCCGCCCGAGCCCGTGCCGGACTCGATGACCGTGGAGCCGGGCCCGATGCCCAGTTTCATCATCAGGTAGCCGATCTCCTTGGGGTACATGATCTGCGTCTGGCGCTTCACCCCCTTGATCAGGTCGTGCAGGGTCGGTTTGAGGACCAGATACGCCTTGCCCAGGTGGGTCTGGACGTACTGGCCGAAGCCGGCCTCGGCGATGTCGTCCATGAGCAGCTTGCCGTCATGGGTGTGGACCTCGCCGCCGGCCTCGAGCTTGCGCAGGTAGCGTTTGCCCTTGTGGCTGATGAGCAGAATGAGTTGTCCCGGTTCGATCATGATTCTCAGGCCTCCTGAAAGAGATGGCCCTGAGTACGGTCCGCAAGGCCGGAAGTCAAGGAAAACGGGCTCACGCCCCGGGCAGGGTCACGCGCAGAGTGGTCCGGTCCTCGTCGTCGGAAACGGACAGTTCGACGGTGCCGCCCATGGCCCCGGCCGCCAGGCGGGCCGAATAGGTCCCCAGGCCGGTCCCGCCGGGCTTGCCGCCGGTGGAGTACTTCTCGAAAAAGGTCTCGCGCAGCGCCTCGGGTACGGCCCCCGCGTTGACCATGGTCAGGACCACGGGATCGCCCTGCTCCAGGCCGACCGAGACCTCGCCGCCCTCGGGCGCGGCCTCCACGGCATTGAGCAGCAGGTTGGCGACCATGGTCTCCAGCAGGAGCGGGTTGGCCGGGATCATCGGGCTCCCCAGCCCCGGATCCGGGCCGCCGTCGAGCAGGACAGACACGGCCAGCCTCTTGTCCTCGATTCTGCCGCCCAGGTTGACGAGGGTCTCCCGGACCACGTCCATGACGGCGACGGGCTCGGGCTCGTAGGTGAAGGTTCCGGCCTCGATCTTGTAGAGGGCCAGGGACAGGCCGATCATCTGCAGGGCCTTTTCCGCCTGGTTCTCGATGAGGTGGAGCATCTCGCTCAGTTCGGCGTCCAGGCTCTCCTCCTCCAGGAGCAGGAGCCTGCACCCGTTGATCACGCCGATGATAGGCCCCTTGAGATCGTGGGTCACGATGCGGTTGACGTCCTCGCGCAGCTCCTCCAGCCGCTTTTGCTCGGAGATGTCCTGCAGGCTGACCACCAGGCTCTCCCGGCCGTCCACCACGGTGGAGACCATGTTCTTGAGCACGGGCAGCCGGGTGCCGTCCTTGCGGGTCAGGAAGCTCTCGTCCGTGCAGGGGACGCCCTCCTCTATCCCTCCCCAGGGGCAGAACGAGGCGTCCCCGCACAGCGCCTCGCGGCAGGGTAGGCCGATCATCTGGTCCAGGGTGTAGCCGCTCATCCTCAGGGCCTCGGGATTGGCCCAGGCCATGGTGTGCGTCTCCCTGTCCACCACGAAGATGCCCACGGGCAGGGAGTCGAATATGCCCTTGAGACGGCGCTTGTACCGCTCCAGGGCCTCGGACCGCTCCTTGCGCTCGGTCACGTCCAGGGCGAATGCGTAAAAATAATAATTCCGCCCGTGGTGGTCGCGGGCCATGGCCATTTCCAGGCGTATCCAGCGAATCTCCCCGTCCTTGCGCCGCATGCGCACGATCAGGTCCTTGACGTAATCCTCATTCCTGGCCTGGCCGACGATGCGCTCCACATCCGCCGGGTCCACGATGTGGGAAAAGGTGTCGCCCGCCAGGGCCTGGGCCTGGGCCATTTCCTCGGGGGAGTCGTAGCCGAGCATGCGGGCGTAGGCCCGGTTGCGCTCCACGAACCGCCCGCCCACGAAGCCGTGGGTGATGCCGATGGGGCTGTTCTCGAACAGGATGCGCCGGCGCTCGTCGGAAATGCGCCCCTCGGCCTCGGCCTTGCACCGCCGATCCACTTCGGCTTCGAGTTCGCGGGTCCGGGCCACGAAGTGCTCCTCCAGCTCGCTGCGGGCCCGGTCCAGGGCCTCCTGAACCTCGTCCATGGTCCGGATGGACGGCAGCCAGAACCACAGCCCGACCAGGAGCAGGACCGACCCGGCCAGCTGGCCCACGACCTTGGCCAGATAGAAGTTCACGTGGACGTCGGCGACCATGCCCCAGCCCGGGATGTCGAGTTGGTCGGTGATCTCCATGAAGACCCCGAAGAGGATGAGCAGGAAACCGATCTTGATGAGCAGAAAACCGCGGCGGCCGTAGGACACGGACCGGTCGGCGTGGATGAAGAGTCCCAACGCCAGGGCGAGAACGAAAAATCTCAGGATCTCGAGAGTGACTTCCAACACGTACGGCTCCTCCGCAAAGACGGGACTCAAGGCAACATTATCCCATGCCCCGGGACCGACCAATTATTAATTCCCGATTTCGTGAAACGGCCCGCCGAACTTGACAGAACCGCGCAGGTACTTAATAAGCTGGCAAGAGTTAAGGACTCCTTCCAAGGAACGCAACGCGACATGGCATACAAATACGTCTTCGGCCCGGTCATGAGCGGGCGGCTCGGCCGCTCGCTGGGACTCGACCTGCTCGGGGACCGCATCTGCTCCATGGACTGCGTGTACTGCGAGGTGGGGGCCACCAGGGAACGGACCTGCGAACGCAGGGTGTACGTCCCGGCGGCCGGCATCCTCAAGGAACTCTCCCTGTGGAAGGAGGAAGGGCTGGAGCCGCCGGACATGATCACCCTGGGCGGACTCGGCGAGCCGTGCCTGAACTCGGAGATGGAAAACGTCATCCTCGGGGCCAGGCGGCTCTTTCCCGCGACGCCCGTGGCCGTGCTGACCAACGCCAGCCTGATGACCGACCCCGAGGTGCGCCGCGAACTGTGCGCCGCCGACGTGGTCCTGCCCAGCCTCGACGCCCTGGTGGAAGCGGAATTCACCCGGGTGAACCGGCCCGACGAGGCCGTCAGGCCCAAGGCCGTGGCCGAGGGGCTCCTTGCCTTCAGAAATGAATTCAAGGGAAAGATATTTTTGGAAATTTTGCTTGCCGAAGGAATAAACGATTCCGACGAGAACCTCGGCAGGCTGAAGGATTTTTGCCAACGGCTTGCTCCCGACCGAGTGGACGTGGTCACCCTGACCCGTCCCGGAACGGTCAAGGGGGTCCGCCCCGTGGACGGGGCGGTTCTAAGCCGGTGGCGCCTGGCGCTCGGAGGCGGGGAAACCCGCACGCAAGAGCGGCGGGCCGACGGCGGCAAGGAGATGAGCCTGGAGCGGATGACCGCTGCCGTGGCCGCCTCCCTGGGCCGCAGGCCCCAGACCGCGCAACAGCTGGCCCAGGCCCTGGGAGCGGATCCCGAAAAGGTCCGCCAGGCCGTGGAAGCCCTGGAAAAGATGGGCGACGTTACCCGCCGGGATGACCGGGGGCAGACTTTTTACCACGGAACGGGCCATGTCATCGAAGACTGAAGGGCGCGCCGGGATCAGACACACACATTTCTCGTCACGAGGTTTTTATGACCAAGAAGAAACGGCAGAAGATGTTCATCTCCGTACTGCCGGGAGAACAGGTCGAGGTCGTCATCGCCGAAGAGGGCAAGGTCAACGAATACTACGTTGAGATGGTCCACCAGGCCAAGACCAAGGGCAACATCTACAAGGGTTACATCCACAACATCGACAACGGGCTGCAGGCCGCGTTCATCAACTACGGGGCCGAGCGCAACGGCTTTCTGCAGATCGACGAGGTCCACCCCGAATACTACGTCAACGACGCGGCCACCAAGAAGGGCCAGCGCTTCCCGCTGATGCAGAAGGTGCTCAAGCCCGGCCAGGAGGTCCTGGTCCAGGTGGTCAAGGAACCCACCGGCAAGAAGGGGGCGTTTCTGACCTCCTACCTCTCCCTGCCCGGCCGCAGCTTCGTCTACACCGTGGGCCGCAGCCAGATCGGGGTTTCGCGCAAGATCGAGGACGAAAAGGAACGGGGCCGCCTCAAGGCCGCCCTGGAAGGATTCGAGACCACCGAGGGCGTGGGGTTGATCGCCCGCACCGCGGCCATCGGGCAATCCAAGGCCGCGCTGGAGCGCGACTACAAGTACCTGAACCGGCTGTGGACCGACATCCGCTCCAACGCCCAGAAGGTCAAGGCCCCGGCCATCGTGTACAAGGAGCTCGGCCTGGCCGCCCGGGCCGTGCGCGACTACCTGACTCTGGACATCACCGAGATATGGGTGGACGACAAGGAAACCTATGAACAGGTCCACCAGTTCGTGAAGCTGGCCTTCCCGCGCAAGAACAACCTGGTCCGGCTGCACGAGGACAGCGACCTCTCCCTGCTGGAGCGGTTCAACCTGACCAAGCAGGTCCAGGAAATCTACTCCCGCGAGGCGTCCATGCCCTCGGGCGGACGGCTGGTCTTCGACGCCACCGAGGCCCTGACCGCCGTGGACATCAACTCCGGCAAGATCGGCGGCGAGAAGAATTTCCAGAAGATGGCGCTCAAGACCAACGTGGAGGCCGCCCGCGAGATAGCCCGCCAGCTCAGGCTGCGCGACATCGGCGGCCAGGTGGTCATCGACTTCATCGAGATGAAGAACCCCAAGGACTGCCGCGAGGTCGAGAAGGTCATGCGCGCGGAGATGAAGAACGACCGCGCCCGGACCGACGTCTCGCGCATTTCGTCCTTCGGCCTGATGGAGCTGGTCCGCCAGCGGCTGGGCTCCTCGGCCATCGCCATCTCCACCGAGCCGTGCCCCTGCTGCAAGGGCACCGGCATCCGCCGCAACATGGAATGGCAGGCCCTGCAGGCCCTCAAGGAAATCCACCGCGACCTGCGCAAGCCCGGCGGCGAGGAGGTCGAGTTCGACTGCGAGGAGGAGCTGGCCATCTACCTGCTGAACAACAAGCGCGGCATCCTGGCCGACCTGGAAAAGCGCTACAACAAGTCCATCCACATCGACATCGAGTACGAATACGACGAATAGCCGTCCCCGGACATGAAAAAATGAAAGGCCCCCGTCCCGAGTCATCGGGACGGGGGCCTTGCGTGTAATGGTCGAGGCGGGCCTGCAACCGGGAAAGCCGCCTCATCTTGTCTCATTTGTCGGCATCGAATATCCGCCGCGCCGCCTTCATCTCGTCCGGCGTGTCCCGTCTGCATCGTATCGGGTCGGATAACTCCCCGTAAAGCCGCCCGAGCCCCTCCACGAACCAAACAGCGACCAGAGGCTGTCGCCGCTTGTTCCGATCCGCATAGGAGCAGCCGACCTGGATGGCCTCGCGCTCCTTTCCTTGCAAGGCAACAACCTTGCGCTGCACGATTCGGCCGACGATGTTGTATGGTTCTTCGGAGGCCTGCGGCAAGGCCGTGCGGGCGCACGGATTCTTCTTATTTTTTGGAGCGATTCGGAGAGCGCAGCTATCCGACAGCGGCTCACTCACCGCACTATGGATAGGCTTGGGAGAGTGGGTCAGCTGTGCATTTTTCGAGGGTCCGCCTGACCGCAGCGTACCCCAGTACGTGAGGATCAGGCGGGCCCTCGGAAAATGTGCAGATGGCCCGCTATCGCAAGCCGCTTTTATTCCATGGAAGGCAAAGTGAAGATGAAGGTGGAGCCTACGCCCACTTGGGACTCGACCCAGATGCGGCCGCCGTAGTGCTCGATGATCTCGCGGCAGATGGTCAACCCCAGGCCGGTGCCCTTGGGCTTGTTGACCATGGTGTCGTCGGTGTGGGTCTGGTGGAACTTCTCGAAGATCTGGGACTGGTCCTCGGGGTGGATGCCGGTGCCCGTGTCCACCACCTCCACGCGGAGCTGGCCGAAGCGTGGAAAGGCGCGCAGGGTGACCGAGCCCTTTTCCGTGAACTTGGAGGCGTTGTTGAGCAGGTTGATGAGCACCTGCTGCATGCGGTCGCGGTCGGCGCGGATGTGCGGAAGGCGGGGATCGATCTCGGTGCGCAGTTCCAGCGAGGTCTGGGCGAACATGCCGGAGACCGAGCTGGCGGCAACCTCGATGACCTCGTTCATGTCCAGGTCCTCGTCGCGCCAGCCCATGGAGCCGGACTCGATCTTGTTCAGGTCGAGCACGTCGTTGATCAGCCGGGTCAGACGCTCGCCCTCATGGCTGATGATGGCCAGGTTTTCGCGGATGCGCTTGCCTTTGCGGGCGAGGGAGCTGTCCGGGTTGACCAGGGGCAGGAAGTTGCGCGTGAACTCCTTGTTCAGGAGCTTGGCGAAGCCGAGGATGGAGGTCAGGGGCGTGCGCAGTTCATGGGAGACCGAGGACAGGAAGGCGGACTTCATCTCGTCCAGCTCGCGCAGCCGCTGGTTGGCCTCCTCGAGCTCGCGGGCCTTGTTGACCAGGTCCTCGGTGCGCTCGCGCACGAGCTGCTCCAGGTGGCGGTTCAGGTCGGCCAGGTCCTGCTCGGCCTTCTTGCGGTCGGTGATGTCCTCGAGGATGCCGTCCACGAACACGAAGTTGCCCTCCTCGTCGTGGATGGCACGGGCGTTGAGCGAGCCCCAGATGGTCTTGCCGTCGCGGCGGTAGTACTCGGCCTCGAACCGCTTGACCTCGCCCTGGTCGCGCACCCGGTCGAAGAACCCCTGCATGTGGTCCGGGTTGACCATGATCCTGGAGCTCAGGGAGCGGACGTTGGACAGAAACTCGTCCAGGGAGTCGTAGCCGAAGATGCGGGCCATGGCCGGATTGGCCCGGCGCAGCACGCCGTCCGGCGTTGCCTGGAAGATGCCCTCGATGGCGTTCTCGAAGATGGACCGGTATTTCTCCTCCGCTTCCTGGAGGGTCTTGTTCATGGTCTGAAGCTTGTTCTCGCGGCCCTCGATCTCGATGGACATGCGCCGGAACCGTTTGGCGATCTCCAGGAGCTCGGCGTGGTAGACCTCGCCGAAGTCGTAGGAGAAGTCGCCCTTGGCCACCCGGGCAATGCCGGACTGGAGGACCATCAGCGGCTTGTTCAGGAAGACGCGCAAAAGCAGGCCGGTGATGGCCAGGATGACGGAGATGGACACGACGATGATGATGATCGACACGAACATCTGCTCGTCGAGGCGCTTCTTCTCGCGGGCCAGGGTGAAGTCGATCTCGGCCCGGCCGATGGTGCGGCCCTCGAAGATGATCGGCCGGACCTTGCTGAAGTCCGCGGGCACGCCCGAAAACTTCTCGTGGGCGAAGACCACCTCGTTGCGCGAGCCGTAGATGCGGATGCCCTGGACCATGTCGTCGTGGGTGTAGACCGAGCCGATGAGCCGGGCGTTGTCGTAGTCCAGGTTCCAGATGGGCACGGCCAGGATCTCGGCCACCGAGGATATGGTGTCCTCGCCCTTTTTCTCGGCCGTGTCCCACATCTCCTGGGACTGCTGCCAGTAGATGAAACCGCCGAGCGCCGTGGCGATGATCATGACGATCACCACCAGGCTGAAGGTCAGGTCCCGCGAGATGGACCTGCTGGTCAGGAGAGGCCGTTTTCTCTTGGGTTTGTCTGCTCGCATCTGTCTTCCGAAAAAAGGGAAATGGGGGACAACTCCCGAATCATGCATCCTCCTGAGAGGCTGTACACGACTCCCCGCACCGTGTCATCACAGTTATATAGGATAACGATCCCGAAGCCGGGCCACGGTCCCGTCCTCGATGAGCCGGTTCAATGCCCTGCGCAGGCGGTCGCGGACGGGCGACGGCACGCTCGTGGACACGTAGACGCGCATGAAATCGCGTTCCACGACCAAGGGCTCTCCCAGGAACCGTCGGCGCAGGCCGATCCGCCGCGCGGCCTCGGCCAGTCCCTCCAGCGGCCCGAGCACGGCGTCCACCCGCCCGGCCATGAGCATCTTGAAGGCCAACTCGTGATTCTTGCACGGGAAGGGGATGAAGTGCAGCTCCCCGGCCTGTTCGCGTTCGTGGCGGGAGCCACGGACCACGGCCACGGTCTTGCCCGCCAGGTCCCGGGCGTCGCGCAGGGGTGTCTCCACCCGGGCCCAGGCCGCCAGGGTGATTGCCTTGACCGGGCCGATGTCCTCGGCCAGGTCGGCGATACCGCCCTCGGGCGGGATGATGATCAGATCGGCCTTGTCCGTGGCCACCTCCTCCACGCCACGGGCCAGGGGCACGAGCCGGTTCTCCGCCTCGAGCCCCGCCTCGCGGGCCAGGGCGTTGCCCAGCTCGAAGCAGAACCCGACGGGCCGCCCCCCTTCCAGACGGCCGCACGCCCCCAGTTCCACGGTCACGATGCGCAGCTCCCGGTCCTGGGCCAGGGCCGGAAGGCACGACAAGAGCGACAGGAGGACGAGTAACAGGACCGGTCGCGGGAGAGGTCGCGGAAGGGATGGAACCGAACCATGGGGCATGGCGCAATCTATAACGCCTCCTCTGAAAAAGCAACGCGTTGCCGGATTTGCGAGCGCGGAACTTGCCTTCTTACCGGCTCTCCCTTATCTGTGCCGGAACCGACCATGCGCACGCCCCTGACCACATGGCTCCCGGTAGCCCTGCTCTTCACGGCCCTGTGCCTGTCGGCCCCGCAACGGGCCGAGGCCCACCCGCACGTCTACGTGGACGTCTCCCTGACCTTCCACGTGGACGATTCGGGGTTGTCGAGCGTGCACCAGACCTGGCTCTTCGATGAGATATTCACCCGGGCGATCCTCAGCGAGCTCGGGCTGGACGCGGCCGCCCTGGCCACGCAGGAGGGGCAGGCGGCCGTGCGCGACGGTGCCTTCGCCTACCTGTCAAACTACCACTATTTCACCCTGATCGAGACCGGCGGACAATCGGTGCCCGTAACCGTGACGGGCTTTCGGGCCGGGCTTGCCGACAACCGGTTCGTCTACGACTTCGACGTGCCGCTTTCCCTGCCCGTGGACCGGCTGTCCGACTTCCGCATGGCCGTGTTCGACAAGGAATACTACACGGACATGATCTACGCCGAAAACGGCATCCGCTTCGACGTCCGGGGCGGGGTTTCGGTCAGCCACTCCGTGCGGGCCGCCAAGGACCACACATACTGGCAATATATCGTGCCGTCGGCCGTGCACATGACCGTGTCCGCCGTGCCCGGCGCCGCGCCGTCCGTGGCGGCGGACCGGACCGGCGCGGACCAGGAGGCGGGCCTGCCCGGCCGGATCATGCATATGGTCCGCTCCACCCAGAAGGAACTGACCAAACGGCTGAACGCGTTCGGCACCCGGCTCAAGGACGAGCCGTGGGGCGCGCCCCTGTGGATGTTCCTGGCCCTGTCCTTCGTCTACGGGGTGGTCCACGCCGTGGGCCCGGGGCACGGCAAGGCCGTGGTCTGCTCGTGGTTTTTGAGCCGTCCCGGCTCGCTGCTTCGCGGCGCGCTCATGGGCAACGCCATCACCTTCGTGCACATGGGCTCCGCCGCCCTGGCCGTGGGTGCCGCCTACCTGATCTTCTCCTCGGGCATGGGCGGATTCGCGGCCGCCAGCCGGGCCATCCAGCCCGCCGGATACGGGCTGCTCGCCCTCATGGGACTGTTCCTGCTGGTCAAGGCCGTGCTCGACCTGCGCCGGGGCGGCCTGCTCGCGAGCCACGCCTGCGCCCACGACGGCGATGAGGGCGGCGACCTCAAATCCATCCTGGCCGTGTCCTTCGTCACCGGGCTCATCCCCTGCCCGGGCGCGGCGGTCATCCTGGCCTTCGCCATCGGCCTGAACATCTTCTGGACCGGAGTGGCGGCCCTGATCGTCATGGCCCTGGGCATGGGCCTGACCACCACCCTGTTCGCCTGGCTCGCGGTCTCGGCCCGGAAGGCCGCCCTGACCCTGTCCGGCCGCAACCGCCGCCTGTTCGGCTACCTCCACGCCGGGCTGTCCATCTGCGGCGCGGCCGCCATCGGCCTGTTCGGCACCGCCCTGCTCATCGGCTCGCTGACCGCCTGATTTCCTTCTCACCAAGGCTCGCCGAATCCCATCCCCGGTCCGGTCGCGCCCGGCACGGGCCGTCTTGCGCCGCATTTCGTGTTCGCAAAAAATCATTGACAATTTTTTTACTTTTAGGTAAAAAGAACCCCACAACGCTTTCCAAAAAGAAAACATGGACTGACAAAAATGAAAAACGCATTGGATTCGCAAGACAAGCGGCTGGTGGCCGAACTGACCCGCGACGGACAGCTCTCGCCCGGCAAGGTCGGCGAGGCCACGGGCGTGACCGCGCCCACGGTCCGCTCGAGGCTCAAGAACCTGATGCAGGCGGGCGCGCTCAAGGTGGCCGGGCTGGTCAACCCCACGCGCGTCAAAGGGCTGACCGTGGCCCTGGTGGGCATCAGCCTGATGAGCCACGAGCAGCTCGGCGAGAAGCTGGACCAGATCGGGGCCCTGCCCCGGGTCAACTGGGCGGCCGCGGTCACCGGGCGCTACGACATCATCGTGGAGATCGTCTGCCAGGAAGGCATGGACGACCTCTACCGGTTCCTGGACCGGGACCTGTCCCAGGTGGGCGGCATCAACGCCTCCGAATCGTTCGTTGTCATGAAATCCCGGCGCAAGTGGCTGTTGTTGCCCGACGCCGTGATCGAGACCTTCACCAAATAACGTTTAGCCGCCGGAGAGGGCGGAGAGCTTTGCAAAGGAGCATCAGATGATTATCGGTATCCCCAAGGAAATCAAAACGCTGGAAAATCGTGTGGCCATGACTCCGGGCGCGGTGGAATCCCTGGTCCGCCAGGGCAACGAGGTGCTGGTCGAGGCCGGCGCCGGGTTGGGCAGCGGCCTGGCCGACGCGGAGTACATCGCCTCCGGCGCCAAGATGGTCTCCGCCGCCGAGGCCTGGGGCGCCGAGATGGTCATCAAGGTCAAGGAGCCGCTGGCTTCCGAATTCCAGTATCTGCGCAAGGGCCTGCTCCTGTTCACCTACCTGCACCTGGCCGCCGCTCCCGAGCTGACCAAGGCCCTGCTCGACTCCGGCACCACCGGCGTGGCCTATGAAACCGTCAAATCCGCGGACGGCACCCTGCCCCTGCTGACCCCCATGTCCGAGGTCGCCGGGCGCATGGCCACCCAGGTGGGCGCGCACTATCTGGAGAAGACCCAGGGCGGCCGCGGCATCCTGCTGGGCGGCGTGCCCGGCGTGTACCCCGCCGAAGTGCTCGTCCTGGGCGGCGGCGTGGTCGGCACCAACGCGGCCCGCATCGCCATGGGCATGGGCGCGCGCGTGACCATCCTCGACCTCTCCCACCAGCGTCTGCAGTACCTGGACGAGGTTTTCCAGGGCCGCATCACCACCATGATGTCCACCGAGCCCAACATCCGCCAGATGGTCCAGCGGGCCGACCTGGTCATCGGCGCGGTCCTGCTGCCCGGCGCCAAGACCCCGAACCTGATCACCCGCGACATGCTGCCCCTGATGAAGGAAGGCTCTGTCATCGTCGACGTGGCCGTGGACCAGGGCGGCTGCATCGAGACCACCAAGGCCACCACCCACGACAACCCGACCTACGTCATCGACGGCGTGGTCCATTACGGCGTGGCCAACATGCCCGGCGCGGTGCCCCGCACCTCCACCTTCGCCCTGGTCAACCAGACCGCTCCCTACGCCCTGCGCCTGGCCGCCAAGGGCACCGACGCCCTGAAGGACGACGCAGGTCTGGCGCTCGGCCTGAACACCTGGGACGGCAAGCTGACCTGCCCGGCCGTGGGCGCCGCCCTGAACATCGATTCCATGACCCCGGAAGAGGCGCTCGCTCAGATGTAGCATCCTCTCACGAGGCGCAAAGCATAAAGGCCCTGGTCGTTGACCGGGGCCTTTTCCTTTGCCCGGTTCAGGCGTAGCCTCCGGGACCGCCGCTTGCATTCGGAAGGCGCGGCGGGTAGAAATTCGGACGGCTTTTGCGCAGGCCATCCAACATGCCGAATACTTTTATCATCACAGGGCGCCATGTCCTCTCTTGAGCTTTTGCTGATAAAACTCACCGTGACCCCGACGATGATGCTCGCCGTGTCGTTGGCGGCCAGGAAATGGGGCGGTTTTGTCGGCGGGATCATCTCGGGCCTGCCCCTGACGTCGGCGCCCATCATGTTTTTTCTGGCCGTGGAGCAGGGGGCTTCCTTTGCCGAGGGGGCGGCGTCGGCCGCATTGTCCGGGTTGGCGGCCGTATTGCTGACCTACCTCTTCTACCTTTACGTCTCGAAGATGGCCTCCGTGCTCATGGGCTGCCTGAGCTCGCTGGCCCTTTTCGCAGTCTGTTCCCTGCTGACCCTCCAGATACCCTTTTCAGGCTGGGCCATACCGGCGGACCTGATACTGATCTGGACGATCATCCGCCGCACCGAGAGGACCGGCGCCAAGCCGGCGCCGTCCCCCAAGGCCCCCTCGTGGGGCATTCCCCTTCGGATGGTCGCGTCCACCTCGTTGCTGCTCGTGGTTACCGCCCTCGCGCATCTGATCGGCCCGCACTGGAGCGGCCTGCTGTCCCCCATTCCGGTGGTCGCCTGGCCGTTGACGGTGTTTCTCCACAAGCAGAGCGGACGGACGGAAATGGTCGCGGCCGTGCGCGGCAACGCCATCAGCGCCCTCGGGATCATCCTGTTCTATGTCGTGATCAACGGATTCATGGTCCGGTTGGGGGTATTCGCCGCCTTCTCCCTTGCCCTGCTCGCTTCCGTGGCCGCCACCATCGCCCTGGTCGCGGCGCTCAAGACCGTCAGGCCGCGGACGTCCCCGTCGCACTGACGCCCGAGATTGCGGCAGGCAAAAGACGGGAGCCTCCCCATACGCGTTGAAGACGAATCCCCCGGGCAGGACGCTCGGGGGATTCTCGTTTGTCTTGGTCATGCCGAGGCGCGCGGACGGAAAACGCCCTGCCCTCCGGGCGGCTTTTCCGCAAAGACCGCGATCACTGGACCAGCAGCTTCTGGCCGGGGTGGATGGTCGACCGCCTGGTCAGCTTGTTCATCTTGCACAGCTGGTACAGACTCATGTCGTGCCTGCGGGCGATCTCGGTCAGGGAGTCCCCGCTCCTGACCACGTAGGTCTCGGGCTTGAGGGTCTCGCGGTACTTGGCCATGAGCGGATGGTAGCGCTCGGCGAACTCTTCGGCCGCGCCCTCGGGCAGAAACAGGTCGTGCTGGCCGGGCGGGATGACCTCGCCCAGCAGCTGCGGGTTGAGGTCGCGGATGTCCTTGTAGTAGGTGCCCGCGGCCTTGGCCACCAGGGTCAGGGGCGTGGGATACTTGGCCCGCAGTTTGACCCGGTCGAACTTGCGCGGCTTGTAGTAGTCCTCGGGATGCAGGTCAAAGCCGTAGCGCGCCGGATCGTTGAGGATGAGCTTGGCCGCGATGGCGCGGAGCACGTAGCGCTGGGTCTCCTCGGGCAGGTCGAGGTGGTAGTAGTCCCTGACCTCCTGCGTCCCGATCCGCCTGGCCAGCCCCTGCTCGCCCATGTTGTAGCCCGCGCAGGCCAGGGTCCAGGAGTCGAACTGGTCGTGCAGGTCCTTGAGATAGGATACGGCCGCGCCCGTGGCGAAATAGAAGTTGCGCCGCTCGTCCACGAAGCGGTCCACGGTCAGATCGTAGTTGCAGGCCGTGGAGGCGATGAACTGCCATATGCCGCGCGCGCCACGGCTGGACCCGGCCTCGGGCCTGAGCGCGGATTCGATGACCGCCACGTACTTGAGGTCGTCGGGCATGCCCCGCCCGCGCAGCACGGTCTCGATGTGCGGGAAATAGCGGCCCGTGCGCTTGAGCCAGAGGATGACCTGGGCGCGGTCCCAGAGCATGAGCAGCAGTTCCTTTTCCAACCGCTCGCGCACCTCGGGCAGGTGCAGGGGCACGAACTCGCCGCAGAAATAGAGCGGTCCCTTGATACGGATGGCGGATTCCAGCGACGGGAAGGCTGCGGTCCGCATGGGCGCGAGCATCTCGATGTCCCCGTCCCCGGCCAGGGCCGGGCCGTGCAGGGGCGCGAGCAGCGCGAAACAAAAAAGGATCACTCCCGCCGCAAGCGGGAGAGCAAGGTACCGCCTGGGCATGTATGCTCCCGTCGGGGCCGGGCAGGGGACGCCCCCTGCCCGGGGCCGATTACAGTTTCGATTTCAGCACGATGTCCGTGATGGGGCCGCGCGAGCGGTCGCCCTTGAGGACCATGTGCGCATAGTTCTTGTACCCCTTGAGCTTGCGGACTGTCCAGTTCAGTCCGTTGTTCGACTCGTTGAGGTATGGATTGTCCACCTGCCGGGTATCGCCCAGGCAGATGCACTTGACGCCTTCGCCCATGCGCGTCAGCAGGGCTCGGGTCTCGCCGCGCGACAGGTTCTGCATCTCGTCCACGATGACCACCGCGTTCTCGATGTTCATGCCGCGCAAAAAGGCCACGGGCTGGACCTCGAACTTCTTGGGGTTGAACTTGAACGAGTCGCTGGTCGGGTCCATGAAGATGCGGTTGGCGGGCCGGATGTCGTGCAGCTTGATGAGCAGGTCCTGGATGTACTTGATGTACGGCAGCATCTTTTCCTCGATGTCGCCGGGCAGGTAGCCCATCTTGGCCCCGATCTCGACCACCGGCTTGACCAGGTAGATCTTGCGGTACGGGTTGTCCTTGCGCTCCAGCATCAGGTACAGGGCCGCGGCCAGGGACAGGAAGGTCTTGCCGTAGCCCGCCTCGGACTGGATGGAGACCAGGTCGATGCCCTCGCAGAGCATCAGTTCCAGCGCCAGGTTCTGGTACACGCTGCGCGGCTTCACGCCCCATATCTCGTGGGTGTAGCTGATCTCCTTGGGCCCCTCCGGGCCGTGGAAGATCGGGGTGCCGTTCTCCCAGCGGAAACAGTTGCGCACCGGCTCCTCGCCCTCCTCCACGAACCCGGTGTAGCGCTGGGACTCGGACCGGAACGGATCGGAATCGCGGTATTCCTCGCTCGGAATGCCGTAGCACTTGGCCTTGATCTGGAGGATGCGGTCGTTGGTGATCAGCGTCGCCTCTTCCGGCCCCACGTGGAGGATTTCCTTGAGGATGCGGTCGTCCAGCACGGGGTCCGTGAGGGTCTCGGCAAAGTCCGGGGGGAAGATGTTGACGGCTTCGTCTTCGAGGATGGCCCGCACCGCCTGGGAGACGATGTGGCCGATGCGCGGGTCTTTCTTCAGTCCGTCCAGCTCGCCCAGGACGGTGTAGGGAATGTAGATTTGGTTTTCCACCCCGTTTCTCAGGGCGATGATGCATTTGGGATTTTCAATAAGGACGTTGGTGTCGAGGACAAAATGCTTCTGGGCCATAATCCCCCGTCCGGCGGTTGATGTTGATTCCAGGGTATCTCACGATTTGGCACCCGTGCCGGGAATCAGCGAATCAATTTCATTGTATGCCTCCGCTTAGGTTCAACCAGTCATGCAAACCATGACCAGTTTTCACGAGAAAGTCTAGAGACAAGATGCCTGACAGCCCGCCGCCACGTCATGGCGAACCGGTGACGATCCGGTGGCGGACCTGCCGGGGCTTTGCCCTCCAACCGTCCGCAAACCCTTGCTAAACCTGGCTTCCCCTGGGGGTATGCGGCTTTTACGCCCCAGCTATCCATCTGGAATTGCGAACTAATATTAATACGAAAAATCACCCTTCCCACCCTAAGCATTCACGCCTCGCGTCCGATAAGAGAAGCAACCCAGTACTCCCGGTCAGGTCCGGGAGGCGGGAGACATCTCCGCGGGCAAGCGGGAGGACGCGGTCGCAAGGATGCGGCCGGGGCTGCAAGCGGATGAGGGGAGACCTTGGGGAAGGGCGCATGCCGCCCTTCCCGTTGACTTCAATAACCCAGGGAGGGGTTAATGAAGGGTTATGACGACAGCCGCGGGCGGACCGCGGCCCATATGGAAACCGAGCGCGTGCTAGACGCCTTCGACCAGGTGGACACCGGGCGGCACCGGGACAGCGCCGAAGAGCGCGCCGACAAGATCGCCCGGCTCAAGGCCGAGGTGAACGCCGGCTGTTACGAGCCCGACGTCATGGACATCGCCAGGCTGCTGACCTCGGCCATGGACCCGACGCTCTAGAAAAACAACTCAACGGCACACGGAGCCGGGACGGGATGACTCCCGCCCCGGCTCCGCTGTTTTGCCGATATCCGCTTGTTCTGGGGAATCAGATTCTGACTGCCGCTTCGCGGCGTTGTCGGACGATTTCGCCTTGATTCGCCCCGTCCCCGGGGCTCACCCCTTCGGGCGTTGCGGAAGGACCGCAACGTCCAAATCCGCTGTCCCGCGAATTTGCCGGCGGGCAGCGCTCGCTCTTAGGCGAGTCTTCGAGCCTTAGAGATAGCGACAGCAGCGATAGGGTTCGCCCCCGTGCGTTCCATCCATGCGCCTGCGGCGCGCCTATCTTTTGCCGTGACTCCGGGGAGTTGACCGGTCCGGGATAATCTGGTGAGTTGTGGAGGCTCGACAAGAACCGCATCAACGCCCCCGGAGGAATGACCATGGGCTCCGCACCCCGCATGGATTGGAACAAGCTGCTCGACGCCACGCGCTACGGACGCGGAAGCGAATCAAGCGACGTCCGCAGTCCCTTTCAACGCGACATCGACCGCGTCCTGTTCAGCGACCACTTCCGACGGCTGGCCCGCAAGACCCAGGTCCATCCCCTGAACGAGAACGACCACATCCACTCCCGATTGACCCACAGCCTGGAGGTCGCCTCGGTAGGCAAGAGCCTGGGCGAGTTGGTGGGCGTGTTCCTGGAAGATCGCAGGGAATTGCCCTCCACCCTCTCCCCCAAGGATGTGGGGGAAGCCGTGCAGGCCGCCTGCCTTGCCCATGACATAGGCAACCCGCCCTTTGGGCACGGGGGCGAGGAAGCCATTAAGAAATGGTTTGCCCGTTCGAGTGTTCCCATCTTTTTGCCGCCACAATACGCGAACGATTTTACCCGGTTCGATGGGAATGCCATGTCCGTCCGCATCTTGGTCAGCACGGGATTCAACAACACCGGCATGAGCCCGACGTATGCGGTCCTGGGGGCCCTCCTCAAATACCCGTGGACGTCCTCGCAGGCGGAAAAGGACAAGTTCAGTTTTTTCCAGACCGAAGCCGATGCCATGAGAACCGTGGCGGAAGCTCTGGGGCTCATCCGAATCGGCGGGCTTTGGTCCCGACCTCCTTTGGCCTACCTTACCGAAGCCGCCGACGATATTTGCTACAGGATCATCGACATTGAGGACGCAACCGAACTGGGCATCCTTGAGGAATCGTTCATGGCCGACAAATTCGCCAAGGTGCTCAACCTGGAATCCGGCCCGGGCGAACGCTATGCGTGGATACACGATTGCCATTTCCGGCAGCGGAACAGCCTTATCCGTGCCAAGCTCATCAATGGAGCCGTGCAAGAGGCCGCAACGCTTTTCCAGGAACACTACGACTCCATCATGTCCGGTGAGTTCGACAGAAACTCAAGCCTGATGGAGAAATCCCAAGATGGAATTTGCCGCGTTGTCCATGATGTTTACAAAGGCATCTCCGACAAGCTCTTTCTCTCACGCCGAAAAACCATCCTCGAAATCGGGGCCCAGAACGCACTGGGTCTGCTCCTGGAACAAACCATGGTGGATATGGAAAGATTCGCAAAAGGCGAAAGCCCCATTAACGAAAGAGTATTGGCCCTTCTGAACCGCGAAAACATAGAAATCATCCCCGGAGAGGACATCCGTTCCCTGTATCTCATCATCATGGCCATCGTGGACTACATCTCCGGCATGACCGACCACTACGCCACGGACCTGTGCCGCAAGTTCCTCGGGCTGGGGTACTGATACCGCTAAAACAGCGAGGAAACGGCCGGGCCGGAACGATTCCGGGACCGGCCGCTTCGCGTGAGGAGGTGCAATGCCCGTCTCTTCCCCAAGCCTGGCATGAACGGGACACGCGCACTTATCCTCTGCATAACACGCCGAAATTTTTTCCACCGTTATAATCTGGGCCGGGGTGGTCGCTCAGGGCAAGAACGCAAAAAAAAAGCGGATTCGGGAAATGCCCGAATCCGCTTTTTTCGATATGTCGTGCCGGATCTACTTGCCGGAGGCCACGTACCAGCTGCTCGACTTGGTCAGCAGGTCCTGGACCCGGCCCACCAGGGCGTGGGGGTCGGTCAGGTAGCCTTCGAGCAGCAGGGCGGACTCGTAGAGCTGGTTGGCGGCCTGGTCGATGAACGGGTCGTTCTCGTCCTTTTCCAGGATGGCCAGCATGTTGCGGATGAGCGCGTGGTCCGGGTTGATCTCCAGGATCTTCTTGGGGATGGAGGTGTCCTTGCTCATGACGCGCATGATCTTGTCCATGGACGAGGTCACGTTGCCGTCCGGGTTGGCCAGGCAGACCGGGGACTCGGACAGCCGGGTGGACGCCTTGACCTCGGTCACCGCGTCGCCGAGCACGTCTTTCATGCGCGCAAGCAGCTTGTCCAGTTCTGTCTTCTGCTCGTCGCTCAGCGGCTCGGGCTTGTCCTCCTTCTCCATGGACTCGAACTTGTCGAGCTTGGCCATGTCCGCGTGCTCGGCCGAGACCAGGGCGCACCCCTCGTACTCGCGCAGGGCGTCCATGACGAACTCGTCGATGGGCTCGAACAGGTACAGGACCTCGACGTGCTTGCGCCGGAAGACCTCCAGGTGCGGGGACAGGGCGAGCGCCTCTCGGCTCGGGCCGTAGGCGTAGTAAATCTCCTTCTGATCCTCCTTGGCGCGGGCGATGTAGTCGGCCAGCGAGGTCAGCCCCTTGTCGTCGTCGAGGCTCGAGGAGTTGAAGCGGACCAGCCCGGCGAACTTGTCCTTGTTCAGGAAGTCCATGTAGCCCGCCTTGAAGAGCTCGCCGTGAGCGCGCCAGAACTCGTTGTAGCGGTCCGCGTCGTCCTTGGCCATCTTGGCCAGGTGGTCGAGCACCTGCTTGACCAGGGTGGAGCTGATCTTGCGCATGAGCAGGTTGTCCTGCAGGGTCTCGCGCGAGATGTTCAGGGGCAGGTCCTCGGTATCCACGACACCCTTGATGAAGCCCAGATACTCGGGGAGCAGGTCCTTGTTCTGCTTCTCGATGAGCACGCGGCGCACGTACAGGTCCAGGCCCCGGTTCTCGCGGCCCAGGCCGAACGGGTCGTTGCCGTGCCTGGGAATGAACATGAGCGCGTTGAACTGCACCGGCGCGTCCACCGAGGTGTGCAGGGTGTCGAAGGGATCCTCCGAATCAAACGTCAGGAACTTGTAGAACTCGGCGTACTGCTCGGCCTTGATCTGGAACTTGGGCTCGCGCCACAGGGCCTGGATGGTGTTGACCCGCTCGCCGCCCACGTAGATGGGGAAATTGATGAAGTTGGAGTGGGTCTTGACCACGTGCTTGAGGTGCGCCTCGTTGGTGAACTGCGAGGCCAGGTCCTCCTTCAGGCTGACCGTGATCTCGGTGCCGTGGGGACGGTCCTCGTCCAGCTCCTGGAGCTTGTAGTCGGTGCGGCCGTCCGAGGTCCAGACGATGGGCCTGGCGTCGGCGTCCATGGATTTGGTGGTCACGGTGACCTCGTCGGCGACCATGTACACGGAATAAAAGCCCACGCCGAACCGGCCGATGAGTGAATCCAGCGATTCCTTGCCCTGTTCGGCGAGCTTGGCCAGTTCGGCCGTGCCCGAGTGGGCGATGGTGCCGATGTTGCGCATCAGCTCGTCGCGGGTCATGCCCACGCCGGTGTCGGTCACGGTCAGGGTCTTGGCATCGGCATCGACGGTGACGCGGATTTCCGGGGCCAGCTCGTCGGTCTCGCCCGAAGCCTGGGTCTTGAACCGGGCCTTTTCCAGGGCGTCGGACGCGTTGGAAATCAGCTCGCGGAGAAATATTTCCTTGTTGGTGTACAGCGAGTGAACAAGGATATCGAGGAGTTGGCTGACCTCAGCCTTGAATTTGTGGGTCGTTTTCTTGCCCATGAAAAGATACCTCCGTATGGGGTGAGATGCGCGCCCGCCGGATGCGCGGCTCTCGCGCACCCGGCGGGACTTTTTCATAGAGAGAGTATGTTCGGGAATGGCGTCCCGGGAACAGGTTTTAAGTAGATACGGATTTGATCTTGTCAAGCAGGTATTTTTCCATTTCGCGCCGATCCTTGCGCAAGCGGACCATCTCGGCCTCCATGACCGCGAGCTTTTCCTTGAGCTCCCGGTTCTCGGCCTTGAGCGCCTCGGTCTCCTGCATGGCCGTGGAGATGCGCAGGGCGGTCTCCTCCAGCCCCTCGCGGATGTCGGCCACGTCGGGCGCTCCCCCGCCCTCGGCGGCCAGCACGGAACGGATGCCCTCGCCCACGGACTTGGCGATTTCCATGCCGATGGCCGCGGCCATGGTCATGACCTGGTCCATGGACCCGACCGCCTGGAGATTCGGCTGCCCACCTCCCGAAGTCGCGGGCACGGCGTCGGCCTGGAGCGGATAATCCTGCGACAGCCGGTCCATGACGTCGCGAGCCGTGTGGCCCTCCTTGAGCAGCCGGGAAATGTTCGCGAAAATCTCCACAGCCTCGGGCTTGAAACGCTTCTGGCGGCCGCGCCCCACGCTCGGCAGATGCTGGGCGAACCGGTTCTTCCAATAGTGCACCGTGGATTCGGGCAGGTCGAGCTCGCGGGCGATCTCGGCCACGGAAAGGACTTTCTTGCCAGTCATGTCACACTCCCTTGGCTTGCTTGCGGTCCTTGTTGTTTTTCATTGGAGTACCGGAATTCGCGGATTTCAACAAGAAAAAACAGACTTCATCATACTCATTTCACAAAGTTTTTTCCAAGACAGCAACAAACCGCAATTCGTTGCGGTTGAAATTCTTGAACTTTTCTAGACTTTTCTTAGAGAGATAGGACCACCTGCGCGGGTTTGCGCTCGGACGCGGAACCCTTTATGGTCGCGAAGCTCACGCAAGAAGCCTCAAAGGACACCATGAAAGCGCCGCTCGCCTCCAAAGCCCTCTACACCGCCGTCCGGGTTATCCTCGGCCTGCTTTTCGTCTATGCCGGGACCCTCAAGCTCATGCACCCGGAAGGGTTTGCCGTGACCATCAACATCTACGGTCTGGTCTCCTGGAAGATGGCGGGATTCCTGTCCTACGCCATACCCTGCGTGGAAATCCTGTCCGGCCTCGGCCTGGTCCTCGACGCGCGCGGCGCGTTGGCGGTCATTGTCGCACAGTTGTTGGGGTTCATGGTGGTGCTGCTCTACGCCCTGTATCTCGGCCTCGACGCCGACTGCGGCTGCTTCGGCAATCCGCAAAACACCGACAATGCCCCAACCGGCCCGCTCCACGCCTTTCTCCGGGACGCCGTCATGCTCGCCGGCTGCGCCCTCCTCTACGTCCAACGCCGCGTGGCCGGATTCCGGCCCTGGGCGCTTGGGCGGCTGTTCGGGAAAAAGAAGTAAAGATACCGCCTTCGGCGGATTTGACGGGTGATTTCGCCTCCGGCGGGCAAGGGTTCGCACCCTTGCATCCCACGGCTGCGCCTGCGGCGCGGGCGGAACGCGTGAGGACTGGGCGGATGCGGCCTGACGGTGTCCCGAAGGGTTCGCGCCGGGACGGTAGCCCACGCAGCCAGGAAGGAAGTCGGCCAAGACAAATAGAGAAGGCAGCGTGTCAAAACAATCATAAAACGGGTGCCTCCCCGCGCACACGCCACCTCGCGAAGCGACACAAAAAGTTTAGGAAGGAAGAGGGGATGGGGGGTCCCGGGGGAAGGGGAGAGGGAAACCCTTTTCTCAAAGGGTTTCCCTCTCCCCTTCCCCCGGCCGCCGGAGGCGCAAACAAGCGGGACCGCACCAGCGGTCCCGCTTGTTTATCCTGCGTCCCTGGCTACTGGACAAGCTGCCAGGAGCCGTCGGGTTGGCGGTAGGCCTTGGCGTAGACGGTCTGGGTGGAGCCGTCGGCCATGCGGGCGTTGATGGTCACGTCGCGTTCGACGCGGCCGTCGTGGTATTCGCGCGGCGGTTCGGGGATGGCCTCGTAGCGGGTGCGGGTATCGGGGTTGACCCACTCGGTGGTGTAGCCGGACGGCGTGGTCTCGAGGGTATTGGACAATTGCGCGCGGTCGGCCTTTTCCATTTCATTGCCCACGATGTAGCCCGCAAGCATACCCACGCCCGCGCCGATGGCCGCGCCGGACACCTTGTTCTTGAAGGTCAGCGCGCCCAGGGTTGCCCCGGCCAGAGTGCCGATCCCGGCCCCGTTCTGCGCCTGGGTGGTCTGGCAACCGGCCAGCAGCGACAGCATCAGCACCAGCGATATGGCGGTCTTCATAAAAGCGGTCTTCATGGTTTCATCCTCCTTGCAGCCTCGCGGCCCGTTCACGTTTCCAGGCCGCTCGGCCTTGCTCTCGCACAGACAAGAGCATAGCCCATGCCACGTAAAACACTCCGATATCATTGGTTTTTTCTCAATGACCACAAAGAACGCGCCCACAATCTGCGCACCGGATGCAAGAATTGCCCTAAGAATTGTTCAGAGGTCGGCAAGCCGCCTACGCCAGACGCAGCGCCTCGGGCATTTCCGGCATGGCCCCGGGCTGGGAACAGACGTGGGCCGCGACCTTGGCGGCGTAGCGGTTGATCCGGTCCAGGGGCCACTGCTGGAGATGGCCGAGCACCAGGGCGGCGGTGAAGGCGTCTCCGGCCCCGATGGTGTCGACCACCTCGACCGGTTCGCCGGACAGGTCGGAGACCGCGTCCGGCGACAGGAGCAGGCTGCCCTTGCCGCCCCGGGTCAGGACCGCGAGATCGAGATGGTGGCGCGCCATGAGGGCGCGCAGGGCGGGCCGTTCGCCCGGGGGCAGGGAGAAGAGGCTGGTCACGACGCCGAGTTCCGTGTCGTTGATCTTGAGCACATCGGCCGCGTCCAGGGAGGCGGACAGGATTTCCGGGGTGTAAAAATCCTGGCGCAGGTTGATGTCGAAGACCTTGAGCGCTTTGTTCGCCGCGCCCAGGAAGCGGTGGATGGCCCGGCGGGAGGTCTCGGCGCGCTGGGCCAGGGAGCCGAAGCAGACCGCGTCGGCCCTGGCGGCCAGGGTCAGGGCGGACTGGTCCAGGGCCAGGAAATCCCAGGCCACGTCGTCCGGAAAGACGTAGGTGGCCACGCCGTCCGCATCCACGCGGGCGTCCACCGTGCCGGTGGGATGGTCCGGGTCCAGGGACACGGCGTCGATGTTCAGCCTCCGGCGGACGAGCAGGGACAGGGCCTCGCGGCCCAGGTCGTCGTCGCCCACGCGGGACACGGGCACCCCGGCCCCGCCCAGGGCGTTGACGTGATAGGCGAAGTTGGCGGGCGCGCCGCCGAGCATGCGCGTATCGGGCAGCACGTCCCAGAGGATTTCCCCCAACCCCACGGCGAGAATAGGCTGCATGGCTACCCCGCTTTTTCCACGATCAGCTTGAGCCGCGCCCGGGCCCGTTCGCGCAGGGGCGAATCCGAGGACGCGGTCCGTTCCAGAAAGGTCACCAGGTTGTCCAGGGCGTGTTCCATGTACGGATGGCCCGGCCCGAGCGAACGCTCGTAGGCGGCGAAACCGCGCTCGAAACAGTCGAAGGCCTCGCCGGTCCGCCCCCGTCCGTCCAGGAACAGGGCCAGGTTGCACAAAGCCTGCCCGGTCTCGGGGTGGTCCTCGCCAAAGGCGCCGCTATGGATGGACAGGCACTTGCGGAAATGGGCCTCGGCCTCTGGGTCCTTGCCCAGCCGCTCCAGGAGCAGCCCGGCCAGGTTGTGACTGGACGCGGTCTCCGGATGGTGCTCGCCGTACAGTTCGGTGGTCAGCTCCAGGCTCTCCAGGGCGTGTTTCAGTCCTTCCTTGGGACGGTCAACGGCGTCCATGAGCAGGGCCAGGTTGTGCAGGCAGGAGGCGGCGGCCGGTTGGCGCTCCTGGCCGGATGCGCGGAGCACGGCCAGGCAGTCGTTCAGGGCGGATTCGGCCCCGGCGAGATCGCCGCGCGCCTGCTTGGTCATGGCCAGCCCGTTCAGGACCGGGGCCGTGGCCGGATTGTTCTCGGTGAAGATCGCGCGTTGCAGGTCCAGGCAGGCCTTGAACGCGGCCTCGGCCCGGACGAAGTCCCGCCCGGCCAGATAAACCGAGGCCAGCCCCTCGAGGTCGGCGGCGATGTCCGGATGGCTACCGCCTTTGAGGGCTATGTCCACAACCATGGCCGCTTCGAGGAGGTCGGCGGCCTCCTTGTGGCGCTGCTGATAATAGAGGGAGAATCCGGCCTGGTGCAGGACCCGGTTGGCCGCGGCGGTGTTCACGCCGAGTTCGGCGGCCATGTCGCGGCAGGCCAGGATGTGGGGCATGAGCCACTGGACCAGGGGCCAGTTCTGCGGGTCGGCGTCGGGCAGGGCCAGGTTCAGGGCGTAGACGGCCCGTCCGGCCCACTCGGCGGCCTGCTCATGCCCAAGCGAGCCGCGCAGGGCCTCGCGCACGTCTGCGGGCAGGGCGAAGACCTGGTGGTCGGCGTCGGCCACGACCAGGTTGCGCCCCACCAGCGGGTCCATGAGGGCCGTGGCCGCGAAAAAGGCGGCGGCCGGATTGACCAGGGCGGGGTTGTGCGGGGTGCCTTCCACGGACAGGGCGAAGTCGTATGGCAGGGGGGCGTCGGCCAGCATGGCGGCCATGTACAGGGTTTCGGCCCCGCCCGGGGCCTCCCGCTCCACCTCCCGGACCAGGTCCAGGATGGCCTCGGGGCTGCGGTCGTCGCGTGTATCCGTCACGGAATGCTCCTTGTTGGCAAATCTCGCTCTGACTATCCGGTTTGCCCGGGGAATTCAAGGCGGCCCGCGAAAAAGGGCGCTGCCCGGACCGACCGGACAGCGCCCTGCAAGGCGTTGATGGATGAGCGGCTAGCGCTTGACCGAGATGAGCGTGTTCAGGACCGAGTCCGAGGTGGTGATGACCTTGGTGTTGGCCTGGTAGCCGCGCTGGGTGACGATCATGGTGGCGAACTCCTTGGCCATGTCCACGTTGCTCTCCTCCAGGGAGTTCTGGTTGATGGTCCCGCGTCCCCGGTCTCCGGCTTCTCCCAGCATGGCCTCGCCCGAGGCGTCGGTGGCCATGAAGTTGGTCCCGCCGTCGCGCTTGAGCCCCCACGGACTGTTGAACTTGTACACGGCCACCTTGAACATTTCCTCGGTCTGTCCGTTGGAGAAGTGACCGCTCATGACGCCCTCCTCGTCCACGCTGACGGTATTGAGGTAACCCCAGGTGTAGCCGTCCTGGATATGATACAGGGTGGAGGACGGCTTGTCGTAACTGGTGGTCACGCGGGCGTCGCGGTCCATGTCGTCCATCTCGGGCAGCAGGTCCACGTTGTTGCCGACGGATGCGGCCGTGCCCCCGCCACTGGCCCGCCAGGACCCGTTGTTCGAACTGATTCCGAAATCGTAGCTGATGGTCCGGGTCCCGCCGCCGCTGGCAAAGGTGTAGTCGAACTGTGCCAGGCCGTCCTCGCTGAAGGTCGCCGGAACCCAGGAGGACAGGCTGGTGCCGCCCGCTCCCGACGTGGCCGTGGGATCCAGGGCATAGGCCGACTGGTTGACCAGCACCCCCCTGTCGTTGAAGGTCAAAACCCCCATGGCGGCCAGTCCGGCAGCCGAGGTGCCGTAGGCGGACGAGCCGTCCGATTCCCCGGGCATGGCGATGACGTACTCCCAATAGGAGTAGCCAGGCACCGCGTTGGACAGGTTCGTGGTGGACACCGGGTCGAAATAAATGGTCATTTCGTGGCTGTTGCCGTTCTCGTCGTACACGTCGATGGCCGTGGAGTATTGCGGCTGGGCGTCGCCGAACGGCGAGGCCGCGTTGCTCTGGTTGGCGGCATACGCCTCGACCATGGCGAAGAACGGATTGTTTTCACTGGAAATCTGGCTGGTCGCCGAGTGGTCGAGCTGGGTGACTATCTCCACGGAGGAGGTGGCCAGCGGCTCGGACCGGACCACGCGGGCGGTCTGGCCGTCCACGGTGATGTCCTCGTAGGGCAGCTGGATGTCGGACACGGATGTGCCCCACGTGTCGGTCTCCCGGTCGTAGGCGAACCCCTGCAGCCGATATCCCTGGGGGTTGACCAGATAGGCATCGTTGTTGAAACGGAATCCGCCCGCCCGGGTGTAGCGCATGACGCCCGAGGAGTCGCTGATCCCGAAAAAGCCCTGGCCCGCAAGCGCCAGGTCCGTGGACTCCGTGGACGAGGACAGGGGGCCGTCCGTGAAGATGCCCCGAATGGCGGACACGCCCACGCCCATGCCTATCTGGCTGATGCGCATGGCGTCCGAATCGTACTTGGCGCTGCCCGAGGCCATCTGCTGGCTCATCAGATCGCCGAACAGGATGTTCGAGCGCTTGTAGCCGATGGTGTCCACGTTGGCCAGGTTGTTGGCCAGGACCTGCATGCCCTGGCTATGGGCTATCACGCCCGTGGCGCCCACATACATGCTTCCAAAACTCATACTTCCTCCGATCCGGCGCTGGCCGGATTCGCGGGAACCACCGGGATACCCATTCCCGGCAATAAATTCCCGACGCCTTCTCGGAAGGATAAAGAGCAAGGGGTGTGCCATTAAGAAAACTTCATGTTTCCAAAGGGAAAGGGTCGGCCGGAGCGCGGCACATCCTGCCGGAGGGCGGTCCCGGCCGTCCCCGGCACGGCCGGGGGCCACGGCGGCGGAGCGGCCGGGCGGGGAGCCCTCGCAACCGATCTTTCCCTTGCCAGATACCGGCGGCGCGCGTAGGCTTGCGCGACTTTGAACTCAGAGTGACACCAAACGAAACAATGGAGATATAGTAATGAAACGGATTCTTCCCCTGATCGTCGTCGCCATCCTGGCCCTGGGCCTGAGCGCCTGCAACCAGGAGCAGTCCATGAAGATCGGCGTCGTGGACGAGGCCGCCGCCTTCAAGGAAAACAAACTGGCCACCGAGGCCATGGCCCACCTCCAGGAGATGGGCAAGCCCCTGCAGCAGAAGGCCGAAGCCGCCTACAAGGCCATGCAGGCCAACCAGACCGAAGAGACCGTGGCCGCCTACAAGCTGGCCATGGGCGAGCTGCAGAACACCATGAACGCCGAGCAGCAGCGCATCGTCGCCATGGTCGACGCCAAATTCAACGAGATTCTCGAGAACTACCGCAAGGAAAAGGGGTTGGCCCTGATCCTGAGCAAGCAGGCCGTGATCGCGTCCAGCGAGACCGTGGACATCACCAAGGACATCGAGGCGGCCATGAACAACGTGACCATGGACTTCTCCATGCCCGAAGCGCCCAAGGCCGAGACCCCCGAGGCCGAGGCTCCGGCCGCTCCCGCCGAAGACGCCGCCAAGGCCGCTCCCGCAGAGAAGAAAGACGCGGAATAACCGCGCCGTACACGCAAGAAAAGGCCTGTCCACCGCATGGTGGACAGGCCTTTTTCGTTTCAGACTCCGGCCTGGCCGTCGTCCCGGAAGCGGACCATGAGTTCCCTGGCCTGCTCCAGGCTGTTGTTGAAGTCGTCCAGCCGCTCTCGCAGGACCTCCGGTTTCCCGTTGCGCCCGGCGTATTCCATTTCCAGGGCCAGCCGGCCCAGGGCGTCCGCGCGGACCACGCCGCACATGCCCTTGAGCGAATGGGCCAGCTTGGTCCCCCTGGCCATGTCTCCGGCGGCCAGCGCCTCCGTCAATTCCGCCACGCGCCCCGGGCAGTCCTCGAGAAAGGCATCGATGAGCTCCACGGCCAGGTCCCTGTCATAGGCCAGGCTGGCCAGGAACTGCTCGGTGTCGAACAAATCCCGCGTCATTGCTCCCCCTTCGGTTCCATTAGAATAGTAAGCTTAACACCCGGGAAAGGGGTTGGAAAGTGGTTTTCCGGCCCGTACGCGTCTGTAACAGAGAAGGATCGGCTAATCGCAGGTACAGGCCGCGCCCGATAGCCGTTTCCACCGCCCCCGATCAAAGGCGAGCAGAATCTCCTGCACGGTCCGGTCCCGGCAGTCGCTCAGGCAGCAACGGACCGGCTGACGCCGGAACCCCTCTGCCACCCGCCGGGTAAAGGAGACGTGCGAGCGTACCCACACGTCGTCCTGAGGAGCCTCGGACCGGATCCGCCCGTAGGCCTGCTCCCCGCCCAGGCCGCCCTGCTGCGGGGCGGCGACCACCGTGGGCCGGGTCAGGGGAAGGAACGCACGCCTGCCCAGAAAGGCGAGGGTGGAGGTGCCGCAGACCAGCACGCCGCAGTCCGCGTCGCCGAACCGGAAGGCCAGGCCGCTGCCGGGCGCGTTCAGCCGCCGGACGGCCTGGAACAGCCCGGCCGCCGAGATACGACCCGCCGGACCGGGTTCCCCCGCAACGGGCAGACCGTTCAGGCACATGACCGGGTGGCGAGGCACCAGATGCTCCTCCAGCCGCCCTGTCTGGCGGAACCAGCGCACCCTGGCCCCGCCCCGGGCCAGCAGCCCCTCAGCGGCCACGGCCAGGGCCAGGGTTCCGGCCACCTCGCGGGCGGCCCGGTGCCGGGACACGGTCAGCCCCTCGGCCCGGTCGGCCAGCAGCCTGCCGCTGAGCACGGCCCGATCCTCGTCCTTGCCCGCCGCCCCACGGGCAAGGGCGTCGAGGCAAAGCGGCAACAGGCCGCCCCCGCCCCCTTCCGCGACCTGGTCCAGAAGCAGTCCCGCCACAGCCGGAAAGACCGCGGACGGCGTCATCGGACGTGGCTTGTCAGGCAGTCGGCCGGTGCACGCCGCCACGCCGAGCAGGGCCAGTTCCGCAGCAGCCGCCAGGGGTTGACCGGTGCTCACGGGCGGCCGGATGCCGGGCACGGGAAAGGAGGCGTCCACCGGCACGGGCCAACCGCAGCGAACCAGCCAGTCCGGGAACCCGCCGTCAAACCCCCGAGCCGCCCGGGCCAGGGCGCGGAGTCCCTCTGGCAGCCAGTATTCGCTCACCGGGTAGCCCTCGTCCATGAGATCGAGAATCCCCCCGAGCCGGTCGGTCGAGGCGGCCGTGCACACCACGGCCCGCAATTTGCCCACCCGCCGTTCCCTGAGCAGCCTGGGCAGATCCCGGCCCAGACCGCCCCCGTCAAAGAGATAGGCCCCGCGCCGGGTGGTCAGCAGGCAGGCTTCCCCCCGGTCCACGGGAAGCACTCTGAATGTCGTTGAACCCATTTGTTTCCTTAATGAAATTTACTGTCTTTTCATTTTTCGAGTTCACTATATTCAAAGTGGTTTTCTATATCAAGTAATACTTTTACCGAGAAAAGATGACCTCCCGCAAGGGGCTGTTATTCCAGGCGTCTCTCTGGGCGCACCCACCCCACCAGGTGAACCATACAAATATTTATTGTTTTGATTCAATGTATTACAGAAGCAAGGCACGCGCCCTGCATCGAAATGGCATGGGCGTTGACAAGGTTTTGGGCGGTCATTATATGCCTCGGACCTAAAACAACAAGGAAGCAACACTCATGCGAATATTATTCAACTACACCATCACCCCGGTCCTGTGCGCGGCCATGGTGATCATGGCCGTGGTTGTGTTCGTCAAGCAGCAGAAGATCGACGACCTGACCCACCGCCTGGAGCTGGTCCAGAAGACCGCCGAAGCGCGCAAGATCATGGTCGAGGAGGCCCGCCTCCTGCAGAAGGCCAAGAACATGTCCCCGGTGCGCACGGTCACCGTGACCGCCTACAACCCCTCCACCGAACAGTGCGACGACGATCCGCTCATCGCCGCCTCCATGCGCAAGGTCCGCTCCGGCACCATCGCCGTATCCCGCGACCTCTTTGACCAGGGCTGGGTCTTCGGCCGCAAGGTCCGCATCGAGGGCCTCGGCATCTTCGAGATCAACGACCTCATGAACAAGCGCTACCACCAGCGCATCGACATCTTCATGTGGGACGAATCGAGGGCGAAAGAGTTCGGGCGAAAGAACATTAAAGCGGCGCTACTCGATATCTAGTTCGAGCGAACACGCGAGTAAGGGCCCCGTCACGGGGCCTTTTTTATTGCGCCCGAAGATTAAGCGGCTCGGGATAGCGGGCCTATCCCTAGCGCGGAGAGCCGCTGTTCGGGGCGTGCCGCCCCGAAATCGCTCCAAAGAGGGGGGGGAAAAGGCAAGTGCCTCGCCCGACACTAAGTCGAGCGAGGCACTTGCCTTTCTGTAAGGTGGACGCACCGCCCAAACCCTGGAGCGACTCGGGTGCTTCAGCACCCGACAGCGGCTCTCGCCCTCGCGCTAGCACAAGGCTTTCGAGAGTGGGTCAGCTGTGCATTTTCTTCCGGCCGCGGCAACCGTAGCGTAGCCGTCTACGTGAGGATTGGCGCGGCCGGAAAAAATGTGCAGATGGCCCGCTATCGGAAGCCGCCCCCCGCTAATCCAGCCAATCAATCTCGACAGTGCGCCGCGTGGGGATACGCTTGTAGCGATACTTCGGATATCCCAACATCAATGCGGCATAAACGCCGTGGCCTTCCGGAATGCCCAATTCCCTGCGGATGTTGCAGCAGCCTTCGGCCACCTCCATGAGGAAACCGGCCCAACAGGCGCCCAGACCGTGGGCGTGGGCCGCGAGTTCCAGGTAGGCGGCGGCCAGGGCGCAGTCCTCGGCCGGGTTGAAACCGTCCTCCGGCGCGTGGGCCACGGCCACGTGGGGCGCGCCGTGCAGGATCTTGTCCACACCGCGCGCCCAGTTCTTGACCACGCCGGGCATGATCGAGTTGGTGGCCATGTACTCCACGGTCATGCCCGCCAGCCTCCGGGTGGCCTGGGGCGTGCGGGTGACGATCCACTGGGCTGGCTGGCCGTTCTTGGCGCTGGGCGCGAACGAGGACACGGAAAAAAGATGGGCCAGGACCTCCTCGGGCACGGGCTTGTCCCGGTAGGAGCGCACCGAGCGGCGCCCGGACAGGAACTGGTCGGCCTGGGCCGGGGTCAGCCTGAGGCCGCGGTCGAACGGGCCGCACTGGCCGGGGGCCAGGCCCGGCGTCACGGCGGGCATCTCGGGCAGGGTCACTGCCCCCACCGGGCAGACGGCCACGCAGTGGCCGCAGTTGATGCATGTCTTTTTGGCCGCTGGGCGGAGCTTGGGGAAGCCCTCGCGGTCCTCGACGACGAGGTCGAAAGGACACTCGTCACGGCACGCGCCGCAGCGCTTGCAGATATCCTTGTCGGCAAACATAGGTGCTCCTCAAAGGGGGCTGAACGGGACCCGGCGGACCGGGCGACGGACGGGTCCGGGCTACTTCCTGGCCGCCTGGGCAATGGCCGGAATGGCCTCGTACATGACCCCGCGCAGGGCCTCGGCCAGGATGTCGGACTCCGAGGAGTAGCCGGGCACGACCACGTCCTCGACCTCGCTGGTATATTTTTCGGCGTGCAGGGTCGCATCGCCGCGCGAGACCACGATGCGCACCGAGACGCGGCCCTTGTAGGTGGTCACGCCGGTCTGGTTCAGGGCCAGCTCCAGGACTTGGCCGGTGACCAGCAACTCGTCGTCCGGGGCGGTGATGGCGGTCCGGTACCTGACCTTGCACCCGGCGTTCTCGAGTTCGTCGAACAGGGCCCAGCCAGCCCACTCGGCCACGTCGGACAGGGAGGTGATGGTCTCGTTGTCCGTGGTCTTGCCGAGCACCGAGGTAGGCCGTTTGTCCTCGAAGCGAAAGACCGTGATCTCGCCCACGCACGGGGTGTCGGTGGAAATCAGGGCGTATTTCAGCTTGATGGCGTTGCCCGAGGCGCAGCCCGCGGCCACGGTCAAGGCCAGGAGCAAGGCCGCCGGCAGTACCCGTTTCATATATGCCTTCATCGAATCGTCTCCATCAGATTTGGTCGCCCTTGACGGGCGGTTCCTCGGTTGACTGGGGCTTGTCGTCCAGCTCGGATTCCATCTTGTCCAGAAGTTTGCGGGTCAGCTCCATGAGCCGGTCCAGGTTCTCGCCCACAAAGGACTTGGCCTTGTCGTCCAGCTCCTTGTCCGTGGGCGCGCCGGAGTCGGCGTCCCCGGCCGCCCCATCCGGGACGGCCCCCTTTTCGAGCATCGAGCGAATGTGCTCGAGGTTCTCGCGCACCTGGGCAAGCTCCGCGCGAAACGCCTGATCGCGCTCCCCGGCCTCCTGGCGCAGGGCCTTGACCTCGGCCTCCAGGGCGTCGATCCGTTCGGCCTCGGGGGAGGGGCCGCCGCAGGCGAAAAGGGCCAGGATTAGGACGAATGCTGCCAATCGTTTCATGGGCGTCTCCTTCGCATGCCATCCGATAGCACAACCGGTCGCGGACTGACAATCCGCAGACGCCCCGGAAAGCGGAGGCCGTGACGTCCCGCCACGGCGACGGAAGGGAGCTCCTCCTTCTTGCTTTTCACCTGTAAATCCGTACAATGCGCTCAGTCTGGATGCTCCCGTACCCCTACTCCAGAAGAGAAGATACAGGCTATGAACATACTGCGCGCCCTGACAATGCTGATCGTGCTGGCGGCCGCGGCCGTACCGGCCATGGCCTCCGACTATGTCCAGGTGGCCCACCCCACCGGCTTCCGAGGCCTGGCCTGGGGCACCCTCCTGTCCGACGCTCCCGGGCTGGCCCCGGTGCAGGAGCCGGGCTTCGAAGACACCTATTTCAAACGCGACGAGCCCAAGACCTTCGGCAAGGCCGAGATCACGTCCGTGGCCTACTATTTCAACAAGGACAAGCTCTACCGCGTGGGCATCGCCTACAAGGGCAGGGTCAACCAGTTCTTCCTCAAGGACATGCTCATGCAGCGCTACGGCGCGGGCCGGGGCATCGGCTTCCGCTACGGCTGGATGTGGCCCGACTTCTCCATCGAGCTCGACTACGACAACGACTCGAACACGGGCAGTCTCTACTACACCTTTGAGGGCGCCCTGAAATAGCCCGGCGCCCGGCACGACCATGGACCACCCCGCTCCCCACAGACTGAAGGCGCGCTACAAGGCGCTGTACGCGGCGAGCCTGCTGGCCCTGGCCGCGCTGCTGTGTGTCTGTTTCGGGATGGTCTACACCCTGCGCCTCGATCCGGGCGGCGACCACGCCCGGCTGATGCAGCTGGCCTACCTGTGCATGGTGGCCGGTTTCTTCGTCCTCGCGGCCCAGGCGCTGCTCGTGTACAAGAAGGTCATGGCCTGCATGGGCCAGGACGCGGCCCGGGCCGACGAGATGGCCGAGCAGATGGAGCGGCTGGCGGTCCTGGACTCCCTGACCCAGGCCTACAACCGGGGCAAGTTCGAGGAAATCGCGGCCCAGGAACTGGGCAACGTGCGGCGCTATGCCCTTGACCTGTCAGGAATCATGCTCGACCTGGACGACTTCCGGTCCATCAACCAGGCCCACGGCTACTCGACCGGAGACCGCCTGCTGGCCAACATGGCCCATTTCCTGAACGACAAGCTCAGGAACAACGACTTCCTGTTCCGCTGGCACGGCGGCAAGTTCATCATCCTCTGCCCGCACACCGACATCGACCGCGCCGCCATCGTGGCCGAAAAGCTGCGCGTGCTCGTGGGCCACAAGATCTTCGGCGGCAAGATCCGCGTGTCCCTCTCCCTGGGTGTGGCCCAGGCCGGAGAGGACGACACCCTGGAGAGTTTCCTGCAACGCCTCCAGTCCGGTCTGACCGCGTCCAAGAACGGCGGCCGGAACCAGGTCACCGTGGTCCGCGCCCAGCTCTCTCCCCGCTGATTCCGGCCCCTCCGACGGGCCGATCCGGCCGAGACGAAAACAACCGCTCTAATCGGTTTCCTTTTTTCTCCGTTCTACGCTATATGGAGAGTGCGATCACCAGACACTGCGAACAGGACGGCCCATGAACATGGCGCAGGAAAAGACCGCGCACTATCTCAAATACGCCCCCACCAGGGTCTTGCTGCCCTCGGCGCTGATGCTGCTGCTCTTCGCCGGTTCCATCTTCCTGTACCTGCTGCCGTCCATCGAAGAGGCCCTGCTCGACGCCCAGAAGGAAAAGGTCGTGGAGATCACGGACACCGTGACCGGGACCCTGAACCACCTGAACGAGATGGCCGAACGGGGCGAGATCACTCTGGACTACGCCAAGGAACTGGGCGCGGAGTTCGTCCGGGAGACACGCTACGGGCCGGACGCCAAGGACTATTTCTGGATCACGGACCTGACCCCGCGCATGGTCATGCACCCTTACCGCCCGGACCTGGACGGCCAGGATCTGACCGACTACCGGGACAAGGAGGGCAAGCGGGTCTTCATGGAGTTCGTGCTCGCGGCCAGGAAGAACCCGGACGCCTTCGTGGACTACTACTGGCAGTGGCAGGACCGGCCCGACCGCATCGCCCGCAAGCTTTCCCACGTACGCCTGTTCGCCCCCTGGGGCTGGGTCCTCGGCACCGGCCTGTACATCGACGACGTGCATTCGGATATCGGCGTGTACCGCGATCACGTGGCCCTGATCTTTCTGGGCATCCTGCTGCTCAGCGCCCTGCTCTCGCTGTACGTCATCCGCCAGGCCGGCGTCATCGAAAAGAAAAAGGCCTGGATCCAGGGCCAACGGGAAAAGCTCGTGCGCGTACTCCAGGAAAGCGAGGAGCGCTACCGGACCATCGCGGACTTCGGCTATGACTGGGAGGTCTGGGTCGGCACGGACGGAACCGTCAACTACTGCTCCCCGGCCTGCCTTCGGATCACCGGCTACCCGCCGGAGCGGTTCTTCGAAGACCCCGGCCTGATCCGCGAGATCATCATCAACGACGACCAGGACGCCTGGGACGCCTACCTGGTGGAGGCCGACTCGGACCGGGGAGACTCGCTGGACTTCCGCATCCTGACCGCGGACGGCAAAACCCGCTGGCTCGGCGTGGTCGGGCGGTCCGTGTCCGGCATCGGCGGCAAGCCGCTGGGCATGCGCTTGAGCTTCCGCGACATCACCGACCGCAAGGCCATGGAGGAGCAGCTGCGCCACCAGGCCCTGCACGACCCTCTGACCAACCTGGCCAACCGGACCCTGTGCCTGGACCGACTGAGCCAGGCCATGCGCCGGGCCAAACGGCGCGAGAACTATTTCTTCGCGGTGGTCTTCCTGGACCTCGACCGCTTCAAGATCATCAACGACTCCCTGGGCCACCGCTTCGGGGACATGGTCCTGACCGAGACGGCCATCCGCCTGACCGGCGAGATGCGCCTTCTGGACACGGTCTCCCGATTCGGCGGCGACGAGTTCGTTCTGCTCCTGGACGAACTGTCCAGCCCGGGCGAGGCCATCCGGATCATCAAGCGCGTGCGCAAGCGGCTGACCGAGCCCTTCCGCTTCAACGGCAACGAGGTCCGGACCACGGCCAGCTTCGGCATCGTCCTGAGCCCGGTGCTGGACGGCAAGGCCGCGGACGTGCTCCAGCACGCCAACATCGCCATGCACCGCGCCAAGGAATCCGGGCGCAACCGCTTCAAGGTCTTCACCGAGCGCATGCTCGAGAGCGCCGTGGACCTGCTCACCCTGGAAAACGACATGCGCCGGGGGCTGGCCAACGACGAATTCCACGTGGCCTACCAGCCGATCATGGACCTGGCCGGGTCGGACATCATCGGCTTCGAGGCCCTGGCCCGCTGGGACCACCCGGACCGGGGGGCCATCCCGCCCGCCGAGTTCATCCCCATGGCCGAGGAGTCCGGCCTGATCATCGAACTGGGCGAGTGGGTCCTGGTGCAGGCCCTGCGCACCCTGGCCGGGTGGCGCAACGAAACCGACGGCACGGACGACATTTTCATGTGCGTGAACCTGTCCAGCAAGCAGTTCGCGCGCACCGACCTGGACAAGATCGTGGTCCGGGCCCTGGAACGATACGGACTGCCGCCCTCCTGCCTCAAGCTGGAGATCACCGAGTCCTCCATCATGGGCAACCCCGAGTCCTCCCTGCGCATCCTCAACCGGCTCAGAAAGGCCGGGGTGCGCTTCTCCATCGACGACTTCGGCACCGGCTATTCGTCCCTGTCCCAGCTCCAGCAGCTGCCCGTGGACACCCTCAAGGTCGACCGGACCTTCATCTCGCGCATGCGCACCGACCCGGAGAACATGGAGATCGTCAAGGCGGTCATCGCCCTGGGCCATTCCCTGGACCTCAACGTGGTGGCCGAGGGCGTGGAGAACCCTGACCAGCTCTGCTCGCTGCTCAATCTTTCCTGCAACTCGGTCCAGGGGTTCTATTTCCATGAGCCCATGAGCGCGGCCAAGGCCAAGGACCTGCTCAAGCAGCGCACCCAAAAGACCGCCGAGGATACCCGCGAGAAGCTGGCGCTGGCCCGCCGCAACTGCCCGCCCGACCAATAGGGCGGGGCCCTTCCTCACAACGCGAAAACGCCCTGCCGGAATCTCTTCCGGCAGGGCGTTTTCGCGGGGCGGGCCGTGATCCGGCGGCCGCTATCGCGCGCCGCCCCCGCCTTGGGGGCCATACTTTTCCACGAACCAGCGCACCTGCCGGCAGACGCCCATGAGCAAATTGAATTCGTTGCGCTTCAAATTGATCTTGCTGAAGAAGCGGCGCACCGGAAGCATCCAGTAGTCCGGGTTGTCGTCCTTGAGGAAATCGATGGCCAGCAAGGTCTCCTGGAGGTTGCCGAAAAGCGCCTCCTGCTCCTTGACCGTGGTCGGCCGCTCCTCGGGCGGGCCGTCGGGGGCGAACGGCTCGGCCAGGGAGCGCTTGAAACACTCGTACAGGACCACGACCACGGCCTGGGCCAGGTTCAGGGAGGTGCCCTCGCGGCTGGTGGGAATGGTCACCAGTCCCGAGCAGATGGAGGTCTCCTCGTTGGTCAGCCCCTTGTCCTCCGGGCCGAAGACCACGGCCACCCGGCCGCCGGTCCGCAGCCGCTCGTCGACCACGCCCGCCAGGGTGTCCGGGGCCATGATCCCCTTGCGCCAGCCCCCGGTGCGGGCCGTGGTCCCGAACACGGCGGTGCATCCGTCCACGGCCTGTTCCAGGGTGTCCACGATGCGCGCGGACTCGAGGATGTGCCGGGCGTGGGCCGTGGCCAGGGGCAGGGCCTTGTCCATGTTGAAGTTGTACGGATCGACCACCACCAGTTCGGACACGCCCATGTTCAGGCAGGCGCGTGCCGCGGAACCGATGTTCTCCGGGTATTTGGGGCGGAACAAAACCACCACGAGCTTGTCCAGCATGAAACCCTCCTTGGGCGTTGACGACGAGGCATGTACCACACCGCCCGGGGATGTCAAAAGGCGTATCGCCCGTCCGGCGATCCCCGGCCGCCGGGGCCGCGACCGCCGGAAACATAAGAACCGGTTATATAAAAGATAATTAAATCAGGCAGTGAGAACCACAGTATCCGAGAATTGCGTTGAAATATTTGTCATTCTGTGCAACAACGGGATACCGGGTGGAATAGCCTTCCCCCGGGGGTGTGTTTTACCGCGCATGCACATGCTGACGGTAAAAAAAGTTGCGGTCCTTATTAACTTCTGTGGTTCCTTAGGAGGAAACATGAAACGGATTTACATCCTGGTCTTTGCCCTTGCCCTAGTTTTCGGCATGTCCTTCAACGCGCAGGCAAAAAAACGCTACGTGTTCGGCGGCGGCCCGGCCGGCGGTACGTTCCAGATCGTCGCCAACGCCATCCAGGTCTTCGGCCCCATCAAGAACAACCCGAATTTTTCCATCAAGGCCCAGTCCTCGGGCGGTTCCACCGAGAACCTGCGCACGGTCAACGCGGGCCGCTGCGCATTCGGCACCGTGTACGCGGGCGAGGTCTACCTCGGCCGCAACGGCAAGCTGACCGGCGACCCGAACACGTATGAAAACGTCCTGACCGTGGGCTACCTCTACGGCGCGCCCGCCCAGCTGGTCATCCGCAAGGGCTCGGGCATCAAGTCCGCCAAGGACCTGGCCGGCAAAAAGGTCGGCGTGGGCAACGCCGGTTCCGGCGCGTTCGCCAACTGCGAGCGGTTCTTCACCCACCTGGGCATCTGGGACAAGATCGAGCGCAACGCCATGGGCTACAACGACGCGGCCCAGGCCTTCGGCAACGAACAGCTCGACGCCTTCTGGCTGCTGACCGCCTATCCGTCCGGGGCCGTAATCATGGCCGCCCAGACCAACGACATCGACCTGGTCGACGTGGGCGCGGACGCGGAAAACTCCGGCTACTTCCAGGCCTACCCCTACTTCGGCAAACTGACCATCCCGGCGGGCACCTACCGCGGGGTGGATCACGACACCCCCTCCTTCTTCGACTCCGCGCTGCTCGTGGCCAACGCCGACGTACCGGCCGAGGACGTCTACCAGCTGCTCAAGGCCGTCTGGTCCGAGGCCGGCCTCAAGCACATGGTCGAGCAGAAGAAGACCTTCAAGGCCATGAGCGTGGCCGACGGCCTCAAGGGCGTGAATCCCGAAGCGACTCCCCTGCACCCCGGTGCGGTGAAGTTCTGGAAGGAAATGGGCGTCCTGAAGTAGGCCCCCGCTCCCGCAATCGTGCACGGGCGGGCCGCGCGGCCCGCCCGTTTCGCGCGTTCCCGGCGACCCCCGGTCCCAGCCGGGCCCGCGCGCATCGAACCGATCCGCCCCGCACGGACCCGGGTCCGGTCTCCCGTCACGGGCGTCCGGCATACGATCCGGCCATACGGCGCGGCACATTTTTCAACCGCCGCCCTTCAGGGCGGCCGAGAGCGCGCAATGTACGACAAATTAAACAGATTCGAGCGATTCCTCTTTGATTTCCTGTCGGTGGCCATGGTCCTGTTCTACTCCTGGTCGGCCATCTTCGAACCGGCGGCAACCCAATATCACCGGGGCATCTACGTCATCATCACGTACATCCTCGTCTTCCTGCTCTACAAGTCCAGGCGCCTGATCCCGCGCATGATCGACTACCTGCTCATGCTCGCCTCGCTGGTCTCGGTGGGCTACTGGATCCTGAACTTCGAGGCCATCAACTACCGCACCGGCATCGAGACCGACATGGACAAGTGGATGGCCATGATCGGCGTGCTGCTCGGCATCGAGCTGGCCCGCCGCGTGGTCGGCAACATCTTCGTCCTCATCGGCGTGCTCATGCTCCTGTTCGGCATGTACGGCGCGCACATGCCCGAACTCATCGCCCACGCGGGCGCGAGCTTCCCGGACCTGTGCACGTCCATCTTCTACCGCTCGGACGGCGTGTTCGGCATCATGGCCAACGTCCTGGCCACCTACATCATCCTGTTCGTGCTCTTCGGGGCCTTCCTGGAAAAATGCGGGGCCCAGCGGTTCTTCATCGACTTCCCCCTGGCCGCCGTGGGCCATAAGGTGGGCGGACCGGCCAAGGTCTCGGTCATCGCGTCCGGCCTGTTCGGGTCCATCTCCGGCTCGGCCATAGCCAACACCGTGTCCACCGGCACCTTCACCATCCCGATGATGAAAAAGGCCGGGTTCAAACCCCACGTGGCCGGAGGCATCGAACCCGCCGCCTCCATCGGCGGCATGTTCATGCCCCCGATCATGGGCGCGGGCGGCTTCATCATGGCCGAAATGACCGGCCTGCCCTACTCCCGCATCATGCTCATCGCCATCTTCCCGGCGATCATGTACTTCTTCTCGGTCTTCGTCATGGTCCACTACGAGGCCAAGAAGAACAACATCGTGGGCGAGCGCTACGCGGTCGGGGCCATGGAGATCCTGCGCAAGGAATGGCTCTACACCCTGCCGCTCATCCTGATCACCATCTTCATGCTCGCGGGCTACTCCCCCGGCTACTCGGCCATCGTCGGCCTGGCCGCCTGCATCGGCCTGTCCTTCAAGGACGAGGGCCAGCGCATCGACCCCACCCTGCTCGTGATCATGACCTTCATGGTCCTGTGCCCCTGGATCGTCAAACTCGTCGCCAAGACCGGCGGGCCCCAGGCCGCCGCTGCCGTCAGGCCGTTCCTGTCCGGGCGCATCCTGCTCCTCTACGGCCTGATCGTCTCGGCCGGGCTGTTTGCCTGGCGCAGACAGACCGCGGCCGGGCTGAAAAACGAACTGGGCGGATTCGTGGCCGCCGCGCGCGAGGGGACCATCAATTCCCTCAAGATCGGCGCCACCGTGGGCGTCATCGGCGTCATCATCGGCGTGCTGACCTATTCCGGCCTGGTCCTGACCTTTGCCGACATCGTCATCGAACTGGCCCACGGCAACCTCGTCCTGACCATCCTGCTCATCGCCCTGGCCTCGCTCGTGCTCGGCATGGGCGTGCCCGTCACCGCCGCCTACCTGATCACCGCCGTGGTCGCTGTCCCGGCCCTGACCCACCTGGGCGTCAACGAGGTGGCCGCGCACATGATCGTCTACTGGCTGTCCCAGGACTCCAACATCACCCCGCCGGTCTGCATCGCCGCCTTCGCCGGAGCGACCATCGCCGGAGCCAACATGTGGCGCACCGCCTTCACCTCGTTCAAGTTCGCCAAGTTCCTCTACCTCGCCCCGTTCATCTTCGCCTATGTCCCGGCCTTCTCCCTGGACGCCCCCACGCAGAACATCCTCATCTCCTTCTGCGCCATCACCGTGGCTGTGTTCATCTACGCATGGTTCCTCAGCTTCATCTGGATCAACCCCCTCAAACGCCTCCTCGGCATGGCCCCGGCCTGAGCCCGGAAGCAATGGTCCACAGGCACAAGGCAGGCGGCAAACCAAGGCGCTTTCCATAACTGTTGATGAACACCCAAAACGAGACCTCCCCCCTGTACGTTAGCGCGAACAGGGGGGGATTCTCATGGGCAAAGTTTTCTCCCAGATTGCCAAAGCGCACATCCCCGCCCCCCCGTGGAACGGGGGAGTGGTCTCCCCGTATTGACATCCGAGGAATTAACCTATTAGAGACGTATAGTTGGTTGTTGAAAGGCTTAAAAAATACAGAGTATTGGCAGCCCCCACGCGAACCGAGAATGGGACGGATATGAAAACAATAAAATACGGGAACAAGGAAGCCCAATTCGACATCGTCCAAGGCAAAATTTGTGATCTTGAGAAAACGACCAAAACAACAGTTTCCGGAGGTTGGGGACTATCAATAAGGGGAAAGGGTACAGCTAGCCGCTTCGAGAGCACATACTCTCCCATCAGGACCACACACACTGATTATGTTGAATTTTGGGTTAAGGCGGATGATGGAAATGAAATGTACTTCAAAGAACCTGCCACTATTCCATTACGCAATGGGCACGAAGTAAAAATACATTATCGTGTGACAAAAGATTCTCCATCCGTAATCAAGATGACTAATTTGACAACTAGTCAGACATACGCTTCAGGATTACCGAATGCCGGTTGCCTTGTCTTTGTGTCATTATCCCTGACACTCATTATCTCTTTGTTTGTCAGTGGCGTTTTACGACAGAGCGCGGGGACGATGCACGTAATAGGGTTTCTAATCTTATTCTGCCTGGGATGCTATTTCATGCATAAGAAATATTCTGCGTTTAAAATATACAGACAAGAAGTAATAAACTTCCTCGACACCTGATAGAAATTTTCACGCGCAAGGATAAATCACCGCTCCGTTGCTCAACCAAAATCCTCCCATGAACTTGGGGGATTTTTTCAACACTTACGGGAAGCGCTTTGGCACCCCCTTTGCTTGTTTGCCCCCGATCTCTCACCCCTCGTCCTTACCAAACTTTTGGACCGCTTCGCGGATGACGTGAACCTGAAAGAGTGCTTTCTTTCTCCACCGTCCCGAAACGCCGCGAAACCCACTCCACGCGTTCAGTCCGCCCCGCCGATCGCTGCCGCCTTCATCCGTAAATCTCGACGACTCGCCGACAGCCGGAATCCCGAGGCATTCCCCGGCCCATAAAACGATCGCCACGGGCCGTTATAATAATTGCCAGCAGCCCCCGGGGGCGTTGTCATAACAAGGAGGCGCATGGCAAACAGCGCCCACCCAGGACGATGCCGCGTTGTCCGGCGCGTCCGAGCCTTTGGCCCTGGAGGTCCGATGCCGCGTCCGTCTTCCATCTTGCTCATACTGGGCTGCCTGGCCCTGGCGGCGGTTTCGGGCTGTCCTTCGGAAGCGCCGGAAAAGGCGCGCAAGGAGGCGCCCCCGGCCAAGGCACGGACCCTGACCTTCAACGGCGGGCCGCGCGGCGGGACCTTCAACCATTTCGCCAACAAGATGGCGGCGGTCATTTCCGAGGACGTGCCCAACCTGGGCGTGCTGGCCAAGCAGTCAGGAGGGTCGGTATCCAATCTCCTGGCACTGTGCGCGGGCGAGGCGGACATGGCCATCGTCAATGCGGGCGACGCCTTTTTGGGCCGCGCCGGCAAGCTGCATTGCCCTGACAAGCGATACGCCAAGGTCCGGGCCCTGGCCTTTCTGTACGGGGCACCGGCCCAATTGGTGGTCCGCGCGGACTCGGACATCCGCGCGGTCCAGGATCTGCGGGGCAAGACCATTGCGGTGGGCAATCCAGGCTCGGGCGCGGCCCTGTCCGCGGAGCGCTTTTTCCGGCACCTCGAGCTGTGGACCCGATTCCGGCACTGGCCCGAGGGCTACGGCGAGGCGGCGGCCGATTTCGCGGCCGGCAAGGTGGACGGATTCTGGACCCTGGCGGGCTATCCCACGGCCGCGGTCATCGAGGCGGCGGCCTCGGTCCCGGTGCGCATCCTGGACCTGCACGAGGCGGCCACGGCGTCCGGCTTCTACCGGCTCTACCCCTTCTATTCGCACGCCACCATCCCGGCCGGGACCTATCCGGGCCAGACCGAGCCCGTGAACACCTTCCAGGACGCGGCCCTGTGGTGCGCCCGCCCCGGCCTGGACAACCGGACCGTGTACGACAGCCTGCGGGCCGTATTCACACCCAGGCGGCTCGAGGAGTTGCGCCGCATGCACGGCGCGGCCCGCAACATGGGCCTGAAGACCGGCATCGACAACCTGTCCATCCCCCTGCACCCCGGCGCGGTCCGCTTCTGGTCCGAACACCGGCTGGAGATCCCGGCCATTCTCATGCCGTAAGGCGATCCCCTTTTCACCCCGCACCAGTGCTGACAAGCCAACCCCCTGATTTGACTGGGCGCTCAACCAGCTGACCGCGAGTCCGCCACAACACGTTGCCGTGCAAGGATAAATACTGCTTGACTGGGATTGAAAAAGCTTCGTAACTATGAAAAATCTGTATTGCGGTCACACCAGTCTGTCGGGAGGTTGTCAGCCACGGGCCATGCCGGTCCGCGCACCACTTTTCCGCTCTTCAACGACTGGGCCATAACTGAATCAAGGGAGGCCTGATCATGGCATTGTTCACCAAGGAAGAAGCGCTCAACTACCACTCCAGCAAACGCAAGGGCAAGCTGGAGGTCATCTCCATCAAGCCGTGCAGGAACCAGAAGGACCTGTCCATGGCCTACAGCCCGGGCGTGGCTGAGGCCTGCCGCGCCATCCACGCGGACACGGAAAAGGTCTACGACTACACCAACAAGGGCAACCTGGTCGCGGTCGTGTCCAACGGCACCGCCGTGCTCGGCCTGGGCAACATCGGGCCCGAAGCGGGCAAGCCGGTCATGGAGGGCAAGGGCGTCCTGTTCAAGATCTTCTCCGACATCGACGTCTACGACCTGAACATCAATGCCAAGACCCCGGACGAGGTGGTCGCGTTCTGCAAGCTGCTGGAGCCCACCTTCGGCGGCATCAACCTCGAGGACATCAAGGCCCCCGAGTGCTTCGAGATCGAGACCCGGCTCAAGGCCGAAATGGGCATCCCGGTCTTCCACGACGACCAGCACGGCACGGCCATCATCTCGGCCGCCGGCATCATGAACGCACTCGAAATCTCGGGCAAGAAGATCGAGGAGATCAAGATCGTGGTCTCGGGCGCGGGCGCTGCGGCCATCGCCTGCTCCAACCTGTACGTGCACATGGGCGTCAAGCGCGAGAACATCTTCATGTTCGATTCGCGCGGCCTGATCCACGCCGGGCGCGAGGGGTTGAACGAGTTCAAGAAGGCCTACGCCCAGGCCGAGGACAAAGGCTCCCTGGCCGACTGCATGGTCGGGGCCGACATGTTCCTGGGGTTGTCCGTCAAGGACGCCATCAACCAGGACATGGTCAAGACCATGGCCGACAACGCCATCATCTTCGCCTGCGCCAACCCGGACCCGGAGATCACCTACGACGCGGTCAAGGAAGTGCGCCCGGACATCATCATGGGCACCGGCCGGTCCGACTTCCCCAACCAGGTCAACAACGTGCTCGGCTTTCCGTTCATCTTCCGGGGCGCGCTCGACTGCCGGGCCAAGACCATCAACGAGGAGATGAAGATCGCCGCCGCCGACGCCCTGGCCCGCCTGGCCAAGGAGCCGGTCTCCCAGGACATCTGCGACGCCTTCGGCGTGGACAAGCTCGAATACGGCATCGACTACATCATCCCCAAACCGCTGGACCCGCGCGTGCTCACCTGGCTGGCCCCGGCCGTGGCCAAGGCCGCCATGGACACCGGCGTGGCCCAGATCCAGCTGGACCTCGACCAGTACGCCAAGGACCTCGAAACCCGCATGGCCGCCTCCAAGGCCCGCACCAAGCTGGTGGTCGACTCCTTCGGGTACGACATCTAGCCGCCCCATCCATACACATAACACATAAAAAGGCCGGGCCATGCGCCCGGCCTTTTTCACGTCCCGAAGGAACGCCCGCCTTGATCAAGACCCGGCTTCGGGGGTAGGGGGAAATACAGGCGCGGAAGCCGGATTCGCCGCATCCGTCCGCCGAAGGCACGCAACCCGAAAGAGGAAAAATCGCATGGAACGGAAAGAAATTTTCAACATCATCCGGGAAGAACTCGCCGGGGAAGCGGCCTTGGAATGGGAGGCCATCTCCCCGGAGGCCGAGTTGGCCGGGGAACTCCTCACCGAATCCCTGGAGCGGTTCAAGTATCTGATGGTCTTGGAGGAAAGGTTCAACATCGAGGTCAAGGAAGAGGACGCCGAGGCATGGCGCACCATCAACGATGTTATCGACTACCTCGAACAGCATGTGCCCTAAACATGGTTTCGTCCGTTGCGCGGGGTGACGTTGTCGCCTATGCTCCCTGCCATGGACGAAACCACCCTCGACGAACTGCGTGCGCTGGCCGAAAGAAACGGCATCGACCCGGACCAACTGCTGGAGATCGCCGAAGCCGATGGGCTGCCCGAGGAGCTGAGCGCGGCTCTGGCCGACGTGCTCGGCGACCTGACGATTTTCGGCCAGGCCCTGGACGAAAAGGACGGATAACCGTGCCCAGGCTGTTCATCGGCATTGGATTACCGGGCGCTTACCGACAATCTCTCAATCCACTAATTAAGTCACTTTCCGGACTTACCGATGCCAGCGTAAACTGGTCCAGGCCCGACGCCTGGCACCTGACCCTGAAATTCCTGGGCGAGACGGACGAGGCGCGGATTCCGGCCGTAAAAGCGGCCCTGACCGCCGTGGATTTCACCGCGTTCACCCTGCGCGCCGGAGGCGCGGGCGCGTTCCCGGACGCGAGACGCCCCAAGGTCCTCTGGCTCGGTCTGGCCGAGGGCGGTGACCAGGCCGCGACCCTGGCCCGGTCCATCGAGGACGCGCTGGCCGCCGTCGGCATCCCCCGCGAAAAGAAACCCTTCCGCCCGCACCTGACCCTTGGCCGGGTACGCAAGCCCGCTCCCGGCGATTGGACCCCGGTCCTCGACTCGGCGGCCGCCCACAAATGGCCGTCTTTCACCGTCTCCCTCTTCACCTTCTGGCAGAGCGCCCTCGCACCCGAGGGAGCCATCCACACACCTCTGGCCGAGTTCGTCGCCAAATAATTAAACCATCACTTGAACAACAAGCACGCATCCCCACGAACGCGCGCCACTGCCGAAGGCACCCAAAAAGTTTAGGAAGGAAGAGGGGATGGGGGGCCGGGGGCACTCTTAAACGTCTATCTCAATGCCGATGGGGCAGTGGTCGGAGCCCGGGACGTCGGGTTCGATCCAGGCGCGGGCGACCTTGTCCTTGAGTTCCTCGGACACGAAGAAGTAGTCGATGCGCCACCCGGCGTTGTTCTTGCGGGCGTTGAAGCGGTAGGACCACCAGGAGTAGTGGTGCGGCCCGTCCTCGAACAGGCGGAAGGTGTCCACATAGCCGTGCTCGATGAACTTGTCGATCCAGGCGCGTTCCACGGGCAGGAACCCGGACCGTTCGCTGTTGGCCTTGGGGTTCTTGAGGTCGATTTCCTTGTGCGCGGTGTTAAAATCGCCGCCGACCACGATGGGCTTGGTCTTGCGCAGCTCCTCGGCGTATTCCAGGAAGCTGTCGTAGAAGCCCATCTTGAAATCGAGGCGCTCGTCCGACATCTGGCCGTTGGGGAAATAGATGTTGAACAGGTGGAAGTCCGGGTATTCGAGATGCAGCACCCGGCCCTCGTCGCGGAAGCGCTCGTCGGGCAGGCCGGTGTCCCAGGACAGCGGCTCGGGATTGGCGAAGCAGGCCACGCCGGAATAGCCCTTCTTTTTCCTGGACCAGTTCCAGTAGTGGTTGGAATAGGAGTCCGGTTCGCGGTCGTCCGGGTCCAACTGGTCCGGCTCGACCTTGGTCTCCTGCAGCATGACCACGTCGCCGCCGCAGCCGTCCAGCCAGTCGCGGAAATCCTTCTTGAGCACGGCCCGGTAGCCGTTGATGTTCCAGGAATAGATGATCATGGCGTCTCCAAAGTCGGGATTGGAAGCCGCTGCGCGGCGTTGTCGGGTGATTTCGCCTCCGGCGGGCAAGGGTTCGCACCCTTGCATCCCTCTTTGGCGCCTTCGGCGCGGGGAGGCCCCAAAAAACGAAGGGGAACCGGTTTTGCCGATTCCCCTCATGCCGCGTGCGCGGCGAAAACTAGCGCTCGTTCGGGGTGCTGACCTTGATCATGACCAGCGAGGCGATGGTCAGGAACAGCCCCAGGAAAAACCAGAAATACCCTATCATACTCGCATCCTCCACGTATTTAAGCGGTTGTGTTCATGCACATACCAGAATCCTCTGCGGATGAAAAGCAGCGGCGGCCCGGAGAGTTCCCCGGGCCGCCTGTTTTCGTTCTTGCGGGGACCGGCTAGGGCTCGATGGTCGAGCCGAGCACCTTGAGGAAGGCGCGCATCCACTCGGGGTGGGCGGGCCAAGCCGGGGCGGTGACGATGTTGCCGTCCGCGCAGGCGTTGGAGGCCGTGGCGTTGACCTCGCACCAGGTGCCGCCCGCGCCGTCGATGTCCGGCTTGACCGCCGGGTAGGCGGTGCAGGTCTTGCCCTTGATCACGTCAGCGGCGGTCAGAATCTGCGGGCCGTGGCAGATGGCCGCGATGGGCTTGCCCGCGTCCGCGAAGTGCCGCACGCACTTGATGATGTCCGGGTTGAGGCGCAGGTACTCCGGGGCGCGGCCGCCGGGGATGACCAGGGCGTCGTAGTCCTCGGCCTTGATCTCCTCGAAGGTGGTGGTCACGCCGAAGTTGTGGCCCGGTTTTTCGGAGTAGGTCTGGTGTCCCTCGAAGTCGTGCACGGCGGTGGCCACGGTCTCGCCCGCCTTCTTGCCCGGGCAGACGGTGTGCACCGTGTGGCCGACCATCAGCAGAATCTGAAAGGGAACCATGGCCTCGTAGTCTTCCACGAAGTCGCCGACGAGCATCAGTATTTTCTTGGCTGCCATTTTGCTTCCTCCAAGGTAGAGTTTTTACAGGTTTTGAAAGCATAGCCCCACCCTGTTTTTTGTCAACTCGGTTCCGTGACAATCCGGCCCCCTTGCCGTAGAACCGGCGCATGGAACGATTGGACGCCGTGATACTCGGAGCCGGGGCCTCGGGCCTGTGGTGCGCCATGACCGCCGGGGCGCGCGGCCGCCGGGTGGTGGTCATCGACCACGGGGTGAAGACCGCGCGCAAGGTGCGCGTGTCCGGCGGCGGCATGTGCAACTTCACCAACCTGGACGCCTCGCCCGGGCACTACCTGTGCGCCAACCCGCATTTCGTGAAATCCGCCCTGGCCCGGCTCTCGCCGTGGGACGTGGTCGGCTTCCTGGGCGAGCACGGCATCACCTATGAGGAGCGCGACCACGGCCAGCTCTTCACCCTGGAGGGTGCGGGCCGCGTGGCCGGGGCATTGGTCGAACGCTGCCAGCGGGCGGGCGTGGAAATCCTGACCGGCTGCGAGATCGACACGGTGTCCGGCAACGGGCCGTTCACCGTGGAGGCGGGCGGCCAAAGGCTCATCGCCGACAAGCTGGTCCTGGCGCTGGGCGGGCCGTCCTGGCCGCAGGTCGGGGCCACGGACCTCGGCTTCCGGCTGGCCGAACAGTTCGGGCTCGCGCTCACCGCCACCCGGCCCGGCCTGGTGCCCCTGGTTTTCCCGAAGAAGCGGCAACCCATGTGCGTGGAGATGGCGGGCAACGCCCTGCCCGCCACAGTCGAAACCGAAGGCGCGCGCTTCACCGATCCCCTGCTCTTCACCCACCGGGGCATATCCGGCCCGGCCGTGCTCCAGGCGTCGAGCTACTGGCGCGAAAACCGGCCCGTGACCATTGATTTCCTGCCCGGCCAACGGCTGGAAGCCATCATCGAGGAACACCGCTCCTCCAACCAGCAGCTACGCAATCTGCTGGCCCGCATCCTGCCAAAGCGGCTGCCGCCCCTGCTCCTGGACGCGCCCCTGGCCGACACCCCGGTCAGCCAGCTGTCCAAGGCCCAGATCGAGGCGGCCTGCGAGGCCATCCACCGCTTCACCATCACCCCGTCCGGCACCGAGGGCTACGCCAAGGCCGAGGTCACGGTGGGCGGCGTGGACACGGCCCGCATCTCCTCCAAGACCATGGAGGCCCGCGACGTGCCGGGGTTGTTTGTGATCGGGGAAACGCTGGACGTGACCGGCCACCTGGGCGGCTTCAATCTGCATTGGGCGTTCGCGTCGGGACAGGCTTGCGGGGCCGACCTCTAGGCTTGCCGCCCAAAACCGTAAATCGGGACAGGCCTACCAGCGCATCAAAACAAGGGCCTTGACCGACACGTTGTCGATCAAGGCCCTTTTCTCAAGTGGACGATTTGAGTGAGATCGGTTTAACTTGCCGCTAATACGAAATAGTTACAGCGGAAGAAACCCTTTTCGCCTTCTCCACGGCACTCTCGACATCGTCGGCAAGGGCCAGGGCGACGCCAAGACGGCGGACTCCGGCGCATTCGCCTTTTCCGAAGATCAGGACCTTTGTATCCGCCTCGCGAAGGGCGACATCAACGCCGTCAAAGGCGGGCTTGTCCGATGTGCCGTTGGATAAAATCACGCTCGAAGCGGCGGGTCCGTATTGGCGGATGCCCGGAATCGGCAAGCCCAAAACGGCTCTCACATGCAGGGCGAATTCGCTTAAATCCTGAGAGATGACCGTCACCAATCCGGTATCGTGGGGGCGGGGGGACACTTCGCTGAAGATCACATCATCGTCTTTGACAAAGAGTTCGACCCCGAAAAGGCCGCGCCCGCCCAGGGCGTCCGTGATCCTGCGCGCATATTCCTGCGCTTTTGCCAGGGCCGCCTCACTCATGGGTTGCGGCTGCCAGGATTCCCGGTAATCCCCGTTTTCCTGCCGGTGCCCGATCGGCTCGCAAAACGTCGTTCCATCGACGTGGCGCACGGTTAGGAGGGTGATCTCGTAGTCAAAAGGGACAAATTTTTCGATAATGATGCGCCCTTCGCCGGTACGGCCGCCGGACTGGGAATAGTCCCAGGCCTTTTGGATATCGGCCTCGCTTTTCACCGTGGATTGCCCTTTTCCGGAAGAGCTCATGACCGGCTTGATCACGCAGGGGATACCGATTTCAGCCACCGCCGTCCGGTATTCCTCTTCCGTGTCGGCGAAGCGGTACGGCGAGGTGGTCAGGCCGACCTTTTCGGCGGCAAGACGGCGAATGCCTTCGCGATCCATGGTCAGCTTGGTCGCATTGGCGGTAGGGACGACATTGAAGCCCTCTTTTTCCAGCTCGACCAAAGTGGACGTGGCAATGGCCTCGATCTCGGGCACGATATAGTCCGGCTTCTCGTCCGTAATAACCCGGCGGAGCGCGTCGCCATCCAACATGGACATGGTATACGAGCGGTGCGCCACCTGCATGGCGGGGGTATCCTCATAGCGATCAACCACAACAGTCTCGATGCCGAGACGCTGCGCCTCAATCACCACTTCCTTACCGAGTTCGCCGCCGCCAAGCAGCATCATCTTCTTTGCCGACGCGGTCTTGGCCGTTCCTAACAGTGTCATATTCAATCCCTTTGAATCGATTAAAATCAGGCGTTGCACAAAGAACGCTCTATGCCAAATTTCCCCCCAAATGACATATCTCCATGATTATCGCCAACCTGAGCGCAGCATATGAAGCAGCTTGCATTTTAGCCCTCTTGTCCTTTCCTCTGTCACGAAGCCAGCCTTATGGATGAGTGAAAATGGCTGATACCAGACCCGTTGAACCAACAGCCGTTATAACGTTAAGGAGTGAAATTTTCGTTAGATCGAAATCCATACCATCCCGCAGGTTGGCTAGTCCAAAAAGAGAACTGTATCAGGATGAGGATTCAATTTCAGCAGGATGATATCGTAGAACCAGCCCACCAAGAAGAAGACAAACGCCCAGCCCAAGATGATCCATGGGATATACCACTGAAGATTGGCATCGAAGCCGTAGACAGCGATAAGCATCCCGATTCCACCAAGAAGCATAAGTCCCGCGAACAGCCTGAGAACCCATTGAAGGATGCCGCGCAAGAACATCATAGGGAAGAAGAGCATGGACTTGAGAAAAGTAATCATGGGACCGCCAGTGTGTTGTCAGTTCATCATTTCAAAAGCATCAACAGCCTCATACTCAACATGAGTAGTGTAAGCAAGATAACCCTTGAGGCTGGTACTGGACACGGGCACAAAGAGGTTCGTCGATTTTAGCCTAGATATTTAATACAACTGGTTATGATCTTTCGACAATGATGGCCCTTTCTCTCCGCCGCCCCCCCCAAAAAAACAACCCGCGATTTGCGCAAGGAAAACGCCGCACCATGATTCGATCATGGCACGGCGTTTCTCGTTTTTCTTGCGCAAATCGCAAACCGGCACGGCGAGGGGCGTTCGCACGCACTTCGCCGAAGGCGACATGGGGGTCCAGGGGGCCTTGCTCCCTGGCGGGTGCAGGGCAGCGCCCTGCCCGTCGGAGACGCCCTGCGGCGAGCAGCCGCCGGAGGCATCACAATCCAATCACACGCCTACTTGCTGGCCTTCGCCCAGAAATCCGGCCACTGCTCCAGCAGTTTTTTCATGGCCTTGCCCCGGTGGGATTTGCCGTTCTTCACTTTCGGGTCCAGCTCGGCCACGTGCATGCCCAGTTCGGGGTCGATGACGATGACGTCGTAGCCGAAGCCGCCCTTGCCCTTGTAGCCGTGGCCGACCGTGATCTCATAGGAGCCGTCGGCGGTGATCTCCGCGCCGTTGGGGGCGGAGGCGGCCATGACGCAACGGTAGCGGCCGGTGCGCTTGTCCTCGGGCACGTCCTTCATCTCGGCGAGCATCTTCTCGTTGTTGTCGCGGTCGTCGTGCTGCTCGCCCGCGTAGCGCGCGGAGTAGACGCCGGGGCGGCCGCCCAGGGCGTCGATCTCGATGCCCGAATCGTCGGCCACGGCCACCAGGCCGGTCAGTTCGGCCACGGTGCGCGCCTTGATGAAGGCGTTGTCCAGAAAGGTCTCGCCGGTCTCGGGAATGTCGCCGATCTCCGGGAATTCGGCCAGGCTCTTCACGGCCACGCCAAAGGGCTCGAGCATGACCGAAAGCTCCCTGATCTTGCCCTGGTTGTTGGTCGCCAGAACGATGGTGTCCATTGGATATGTCCCCCTGCGGTGGTTTGTTTCAGGGGGAAGAACCTACGCGGAGTCGTCCGAATCTTCAACCGCCAGAATGGGCGGCAGGTAGAGGGTCACCTTGGTGCCGACTCCCTGCATGGAGACCAGGTCCACCCGGCCGCCCAGCTCGCCCACGATCTTGTGGATATGGGCCAGGCCGAGGCCGACCCCCTTGTCCTTGGTGGAGAAGAACGGGCTGAATATCTTGTCGCGGATGTCCAGGGGGATGCCCTCGCCGGTGTCCTCCACGGCGAGCATGGCCATGTCCTGGTTCATGGAGGTGGTCACGAATATCTTGCCGCCGCCCGAGTCCATGGCCTCCAGGGCGTTCTTGACCAGGTTGATGAGGCACTGCTTGATCAGGTCCGGGTTGGCGTGGACCTTGGCCATGCCGTCGTCCAGGGAGATGTGCGCGGCCACGTTCTGGTTGGAGCACGGCAACTGCATGACGTTCATGGTCGCCAGGACCACCTCGTTCAGGTCCACTTCGGCCACCTGGGCCTCGGTGGGCCGGGTGAAGTTGAGCAGGCTGCGCAGGACCTCGTCCAGCCGCCGGGATTCGTCCAGGATGATGGCCAGCTTCTCGCGCGCCTTGATGCCCACGTCCTTGTCGCGCATGAGCGAATTGGCGAAGCCGCTGATGGAGAAGAGCGGGTTGCGGATCTCGTGGGCCATGTAGGTGGACAGCTCGCCGATGGAGGCCAGCCGTTCGGCCTGCTGCAGCCGGTTCTCCATGGCCCTGCGCTGGGTGATGTCCCGGCGCACGGCCACCACGTGGTTGACCGCGCCGTCCTCGTCCGCCACCGGGCTGGTGTAGACCCGGTAGTACTGGACCCGCCCGTCCGAATCCACCAGGCTGGTGGTCGCCTCGGCCTGGGCGCGGGTGCGCATGGTCTTAACAAAGGGGTCGTCCCACTCCTCGCACTCCCCTTCCCCGGACCGGGTGAAGATGTCGCAGTAATGCCTGCCCATCAGGACCCGCTTGGGCAGACCCGAGCGGTTCAGCACGGCCTGGTTCATGCCCACCACCAGCCCGTCCCGGTCCAGGAACAGGATTTCCTGGTCCATCTGGTCGATGATGGTCTTGAGCATGGTCTGGGTGTGCAGCAGGTCCACCTTGCAGGCCACCCACATCTGATTGGAGGCCAGGAGGTTGATGAAGAATTTGGCCGCGCCGCGCTCCACCAGGGTGACGGACGGCGGCAGGTACTTGCGCAGCTCGTAGATCAGGCCCGGGCGGCCCGTGGCCTCGATGACCATGTTGATCTCGGGGTGCTTCTCGAGCATGGTCTTGTAGCCCGCGTAGGTGGGAATGATGCGGCCCGTGTCCGTGGCCTGGGGCAGCACGCTCTCGCCCGGCAGGGCAACGGCCACCACGCCGATCTCCCGGAGGGTCTCGTCGTTGCTCTGGTCCTTGAACATCTCCCAGAGGGCGAGCAGGGCGGGAATGTCGCCAATAACCCCGATAATGTATCGTTTATTGTCCACGACTGATCCTTCGATCATTTGACCTTCCTCCCCTTCCTGTGCTCATGTGGCGAGCCCGGCTGGACTTTCCACCAGTACGAGACTACCCCATTCAGGAAACGTTATCAAAGGAAATGACATGGCGAAACCCTCAGCCACTCCCGTGCGAACATACACCGTCAGCCTGGGCTGCCCCAAGAACCGGGTGGACACCGAACGGCTGCTCGGCGCGCTCGGATCGAACATGGTCCCGGCGGACTCCGTGGACGGCTCGGACCTGGTGCTGGTCAACACCTGCGGCTTCATCCAGCCCGCCATCGAGGAGTCCATCGGCACCATCCTGGACGTGGTCGGCGAGGCCTCCGATGTCGCCACGGAAACCGGGCGCAAGCCGGTGGTCTGCGTGGCCGGATGCCTGGTTTCGCGCTACGGCCAGGACCTCATGAGCGGCCTGCCCGAGGTGGACCTGTGGCTGAACACCGAGCAGATCGGGCTGTGGCCCGCCATGGCCGCCGAGGCCCTGGCCCTGAACCTCCCGGGCGATACCCCGCGCAACCTGTCCACCGGCCCGTCCTACGCCTTTCTCAAGGTCTCGGAGGGGTGCTCGCACAACTGCCGGTTCTGCACCATCCCGTCCATACGCGGCCCGCACAAGAGCTGGCCCGTGGATTTCCTCCTGGACGAGGCCCGGCTTCTGGCCGATCAGGTGTCCGAGATCATCGTGGTCGGCCAGGACTCCACGGCCTACGGCTCGGACCTCGGCCAGGGCAACGACCTGCCCGCCCTGATCAAGGGACTGGCCGCCATCCCGAGCCTGCAATGGCTGCGCATCATGTACCTCTACCCGGCGGGGCTGACCGAGTCCCTGCTCGGCCTGCTGCGCGACACGGGCGCGCCTTTCCTGCCCTATTTCGACATCCCCCTGCAGCACGCCCACCCGGACGTGCTCGCCTCCATGGGCCGCCCGTTCGCCCGCGACCCGGACAAGGTCGTGGACCGGGTGCGGTCCTTCTTCCCGGACGCGGCCCTGCGGACCACCTTCATCGTCGGCTATCCCGGTGAGACGGACGCCCACTTCGAAGCGCTCATGGACTTCGTGCGCCGCACCCGGTTCCACCACCTCGGAGTCTTCCCCTACTGGGCCGAGGAGGGCACCCCGGCCGCGGCCATGGACAACCAGGTCCCGGACGAGATCAAGCTTGAGCGCAAAGACCGGCTTATGGAGCTCCAGGCCGGGATCAGCGCCGAGATTCTGGAAGGGTACGTGGGCGAGACCGTGCCCGTGGTCATCGAGCGGGAGTCGGACGAATGGCCCGGCCTGTACGTGGGCCGCGCCTGGTTCCAGGCCCCGGAAGTGGACGGGGTGACCTATGTCGGCGCTCCGCCCGACACCCGGCTGAAATTGGGGGACATCCTCGACGTGGAAATCGAGAAGGCGGACACGTACGACCTTTCAGGTCTCGTGTAGACCTTCTGCGGAAAGCGAAGAGAAGAGATGAAGAGATAAGGAAGGCCGCCCCTTGGGGCGGCTTTTTTCGTGGGATAAAATGCGCGGCTGCGCCGCTTGAGAGCCGCTGTGCGGGGCTAAAGCCCCAGCACTTGCTCCATGCCCTCCCGGCGGGGTCCATTTTTTTGCTGGCCCAAAAAAATAGACGAAAAAATGGGCCTTGGAGTGTGGGGCGGCCGCCCGGAGAACGAAAGGCAAGAAGCTGATCCGCTCGGGGCGGCTCCCGAATCGAGGCTCGCTGCGCTCGCGGCGATTCGAAGAGCCGCCGCCCCTCGCGGTCAGCTTCTAACCTTTCGTTCAAGGGCTAAGTCGGTGCGAGGAAGAGTGACGGCGGGACGCGGGAGTGTGTACCTCGACGCGGGGCTGTGAGAGTCGCTGTCGGACGCAAGCGTCCGAGTCGCTCCATGACGCCATATGGAGTTCCTGCCGTTCCTTACGCCATGCCGAACGCGGCAGTGCGATTCTAACAGACGGAGGGTTGCAATCGGAAGCGGACCCTAGAGCCCGTCTCAGGCGGCGAAGCGTCGGCTGGATCGCGTCTGCGCGGCAGACAATCGATCCGGCCAGCGAAAGCCGCCTACGGACTCTTGGGTCCGCTTCCGCCGCACTAGCACCACAGCGCAGTTTTTGCTTCCTTTTTTCTGCGCCAGCAAAAAAGGAAGTCGCCGTAAAGGCGAAATCCATAAATATGGCGGACAGCCGATAGTCCGGACGCGGATGCGCGGCCATTCCCCAGTGCTACTCCCCTCCCCCAAAACAAAAGGGCCGGGAAAGCACTCGCTCTCCCGGCCCATGTCGTCTTGAAAACACCACGCCTGTTAAGGCGTAACCACCTCCAGCCCCCCCATGTAGGGACGCAACACCTCGGGAATCACCAGGGAGCCGTCGGCCTGCTGGTAGTTTTCGAGCACGGCCACCAGGCAGCGGCCCACGGCCAGGCCGGAGCCGTTCAGGGTGTGGGGGTAGAGCTTCTTCTTGGAGTCCCTGGGCTGGAACCGGATGTTGGCCCGGCGCGCCTGGAAGTCCTCGCAGTTGGAGCAGGAGGAAATCTCGCGGTACTTGCCCTGGCCGGGCAGCCAGACCTCGATGTCGTAGGTCTTGGCCGCGGAAAAACCCATGTCGCCGGTGCACAGGGCGATGGTCCGGTAGTGCAGGTTAAGCAGCTCCAGGATGCGTTCGGCCGAGCGGGTCATGTCCTCCAGCGCCTCGTAGGAGTGATCGGGATGGGCGAAGTTGACCATCTCCACCTTGTAGAACTGGTGCTGGCGGATGAGCCCCTTGGTGTCCTTGCCGTAGGAACCGGCCTCGGACCGGAAGCACGGGGTCTGGGCGCAGAACTTGACCGGCAGCTTCTCCTCGGGGATGACCTCGTCGGCGTAGATGTTGGTCAAGGGCACTTCGGCCGTGGGGATGAGGTAGAATTCGCGCTCGTCGGTCAGCTTGAACAGGTCCTCCTCGAACTTGGGCAGCTGGCCCGTGCCGGTCATGGTCTTCTTGTTGACGATGAACGGGGGCAGGACCTCGGTGTAGCCGTGGCTGCCGGTCTGGGTGTCGAGCATGAACTGGGCCAGGGCGCGCTCAAGCCTCGCGCACCAGCCGAAGCTGATGGAGAACCGGGCCCCGGCCAGCTTGGCCGCGCACTCGAAGTCCAGGCCGCCGAGCGCGGTGCCGATCTCCCAGTGCTCCTTGGGCGTAAAATCCAGGACCGGCTTCTCGCCCCAGTAGCGCAGGACCGGGTTGTCCTCCTCGCCCGCGCCCTCGGGCACGGACTCGTGCGGGATGTTGGGCACGGCCATCATCCAGTCCTGTTCGGCCTTCTCCACCTCGGCCAGTTCGCGGTCGAGCTCCTTGGTCCGCTCGGCCACCCTGCCCATTTTTTCGAGCAGGTCCGAGGCGTCCTCGCCCGCCTTCTTGCGCTTGGCGATCTCCGGGCCCACGGCGTTCTTCTCGGCCTTGAGGGACTCCACCTCGCCGATGAGCCGCTTGCGCCGCTCGTCCAGTTCGGTGAATTCGGCCACGTCGATTTTCGAGTGGCGTTTCTCGAGGCTCCGCCGGACCAGGTCCGGATTCTTCTGCATCAGTTTGAGATCAAGCATGACTAAAATATCTCCTCACGTTGCTTCGAAACAGGATGTATCCTAGGCAACGGCTTCTTTCAAGGCGGCCAGGACCTGATCGCGGTCCATGTCCGTGGTGTCGATGACGGCCGCATCACTCGCCGCCTTGAGCGGGGCCACGGCCCGGTTGCGGTCCTGGTCGTCGCGTTTGGCGATCTGTTCCTTGAGCGCCCCGAGATCGGCGGGCTTGTCCATCTCTCGCAGCTGCAGGAACCGGCGGCGGGCGCGTTCGTCCACCGAGGCGTCCAGAAAAAACTTATGCGGGGCGTCCGGAAAGATCACGGTGCCCATGTCGCGGCCCTCGGCCACCAGGGAATACTTCGCCCCCAGTGCCTGCTGGGCGTGCTTCAGGAAGGTCCGGATGACCGGCAGGGTGGCCACGTTCGAGGCCCACATGCCGACCTCCTCGGTGCGGATTTCGTCCCCAATGGGCGTGCCGTTCAGGGACAGGACCGAATCCTCGCCCACCCCGGACAGCGCGTACTCGAAGTCCGCCAGGGCCTCTTCCAGCCGTGCTTCGGGCCATTCCCAGGCCCCTTTGCCGAGCTTCCAGGCCACGGACCGGAACATGGCCCCGGTGTCCAGGTACGGGATGGACAGCAGCCGGGCCAGCCGCTTGGCCATGGTGGACTTGCCCACCCCGGCCGGGCCGTCAATGGTCACGATCAGGGGGTTACCCATTGAGGATGTCCCCCACGGCCTTGATGAACAGCTCGTTCTCCCTGTCCGTGCCCACGTTCGCGCGGATGCAATCGGCCAGGCCGAAGCTGCCCAGGTGGCGGACGATGATGCCCTGCTCAAGCAGGGTCTGGAAAAGCGTCTTGGCGTCCATGGGCGGCCGGAACATGACGAAGTTGGACTGGCTGGGCCAGACCTTGCACCCGAGCCGGGTCAGCTCCCTGGTGAAATACTCGCGCCCGTGCATGACCACGCTCAAGGTTTCGTTGAAGAAGGTATCGTCCTCCAGCGCGGCCAGCCCGGCCTCCTCGGCCAGCAGGTTGACCGTGAACGGAATGCGCGCGTTCCGAAGCAGCGCGGCCAGGTTTGCGGGCATGATCCCGTACCCCAGCCGCATGCCCGCCAGGCCGTACGCCTTGGAGAACGTACGCAGGCAGACCAGGTTCTCGAATCGGTCGAAGGCCTCGACCGGCGAATAGGACTCCGGCGGCCAGGCGAACTCGATGTACGCCTCGTCGACCACCAGCAGGCAGTCCTTGGGCAGCACGCCCGCCAGCACGGTCAGATCCTCCACCCCGGCGGCCAGCCCCGTGGGATTGTCCGGGCTGGTGACCACGACCATGGCCGTGTTCTCGTCCGCGGCCTCGGCCAGCCCGTCCAGGGGCAGGGCGCAGTCCTCGCCGCGCGGGACCACCCGGTACTCCAGGCCGCACAGCTTGGCGCACATGCCGTACATGGCGAAGCTGTGCTCGTAAAAAACCACGTTGGACTTGCCCGGCACGGCCTTCATGCGGAAGAGCATGTCGATGATCTCGTCCGAGCCGTTGCCCACCAGCACGCACTCTTCGGGCACGCCCACGTTCTCGGCCACGGCCCGGGTCAGCCTCGGCGTATGGTTCTCCGGATAGCGGAAGGCCCGCGCCGCGTTGCGCTCGATGGCCTTCATGACCAGCGGCGACGTGCCCAGCGGGTTCTCGTTGCTGGCCAGCTTGATGACCGACTTGAGACCGTATTGCGCCTGGATCTGCTCGATGGTCAGACCCGGCACGTACGGTGCGAAATCCATGATCTCCGGACGAACGGTAAACTCTCTCATCACTCTCTCCTCAAAGAATGGCCTCGCCGGCGGGCGTCTCCGACGGCCGGGGCGCTGTCCCGGACCCCGCCAGAGAACCTTTTGAAAAAGGTTCTCTGGACTCTCCAAAACTTTTTGTGTGCCTTCGGCAGGGCCGTGCGGACGCGGGCTGCCGTGCCTTTTGTTCCCCTTGATACATCCCCCCCGCTTCCCCTCGCCTCCGCGAAACGCCCAAAAAGTTTAGGAGGGTGAGAGGGGTTGGGGGGGCCGGGGGGAAGGGGAGAGAGGGAAGCCCTTTTCCAAAGGGTGCCCTCTCTCCCCTTCCCCCGGGCGCCGCAGGCGCAATAAAAAGGAACGGTCGAGACCGTTCCTTTATATGGTTTAGGTCGGTCCGTAAAGGAACTAGCTGGGCCGGACGGTGAGGACCGGGGCCTTGGAGCTCTTGACCACCTTTTCGGCCACCGAGCCGAACAGGATGCGGTCAATGCCCTTGCGGCCGTGGGTGCCCATGACGACCATGTCGCACTTTTCGGCCTCGCAGATGGCCAGGATTTCCTCTGCGGGATAGCCGGTGACGACCTTGCCTTCCACGTTGAGATCGTTGAAGTTCTCCTTGACGAAGGCGTTCATGGTGTCTTCGGCGCCGGTGACGATCTCGCCCACGAAGCTCTCGATGGAGCTGGGCGGCACGTGGAAGCCCACGTACTGGCTCAGGGACGGCGCGACGTACAGCACCAGAATCTGGGCCCCGGAGCACTTGGCCATCATGTTCGCGTAGTCGGCCACCATGGGGCTGTAATCAGAAAAATCGACCGCACACAGTATCTTCTTGATCTCGGGCATGGTTTTCTCCTCCTTGCGTATTGTCTACCCCTCCGTCCAATGCGGAGAGCGATGATTCCTGCCTAATTTCTATATGCCTCTCCCGCCCCGGATAGACAACCCTTTTCTTCTCCAGTACGGTTGCCGGGAGCCCAGGCACCCGCCGGATCGCCCCGGCGGCAGAAATTGCCGGGCTTTCATGTAAAAAGAATAAGCTTTTCCAATCAGTTGTCAATAGCCTGGCATTGGCAAGGTCTTTGCAACATTTCAGGCAAACCACAGGATAGGAGTTGAACCATGAAGATCCGTCCTGATCAGATCGAGGGCGTCCAATCGGAACAAGCGCAGCGCCGCAACAAGGCGCGGCAGTCCGACGCGGACTTCGGGGATCTTCTCAATCAGGAAGTCGCGCGGGGAGAGAAGGCTGTATCGCAGCCCGTCGCGCCGCCCCTGATCGTGAACCCCCTGCTCGCCGCCGGACAGGTCGCCGCCGTGCAGCCCGTCTCCGAGGACGGCGCTCAGGTCGCGGGCCAGGTGGAATCCATCCTCGACAAGTGGGACGACTACGCCGCCACCCTCGCCGACCCCCAGGCCGGGCTCAAGTCCGCCTACGGGACCCTCGACGAAATAGCCGACGACGTGGCCACCCTCAAGGCCGAACAACCGGACCTCGAAAACACCCACCCCGGACTCAAGTCCATTGTCGACGAGTTGGAAACCCTCGCCGCCACCGAACAGTTCAAGTTCAACCGCGGCGACTACGCCTGACCCGACCCACGACCCCATTTCGCCCGGCCCGGCCCACACCAGTGGACCGGGCCGCCCTCTTTTTAAAGGCATGCCTCCGGCGGCCAGAGGGGGAAACTTTTGAAAAAGTTTCCCCCTCTGGACTCCCCCTTCCAAACTTTTTATCGCCGCTTCGCGGGGTAAGTGCGCCTAGAAAAGACCTCCAACTCAACAAAGAGTCGAGGTCCCGTCTTTTTCTTCCTTGGAGCGATTCGGGTGCACAGCACCCGACAGCGGCTCTTCCCCCGCGCTCGGAATAGGCTTTCGAGAGTGGGTCAGCTGTGCATTTTTCGAGGGTTCGCCTGACCGCAGCGTACCCCAGTACGTGAGGATCAGGCGGACCCTCGAAAAATGTGCAGATGGCCCGCTATCGGAAGCCGCCCCCCTCCCCTGCGAAGCCGGACATACGCAAAGCCCCCCGAAAGCGCACGGCTTCCGGGGGACCTACGATCTCTATAAAAGGGACGCCTATTCGCCCAGATACGCTTTGCGTATATCCGGATTCGCCAACAATGCTTTAGCGTCATCCTCCATGACTACGTTGCCTGTTTCGAGGACGTAGCCCCGGGTGGCGGCCTGGAGGGCGAGGTTGGCGTTCTGTTCGACCAGGACCACGGTGACGCCCTGTTCGTTGATCATCTTGACGATGTCGAAGATCTGCTTGACCAGGAGCGGGGCCAAGCCCATGGACGGCTCGTCCAGGAGCAGGACCTTGGGGCGGCTCATGAGCGCGCGGGCCATGGCCAGCATCTGCTGCTCGCCGCCGGACAGGGTGCCTCCCAGCTGTTTGCGCCGTTCGCGCAGTTTGGGGAACAGGTCGAAGACGCGCTCCACGTCGTCCTTGACCCCGGCGGCGTCGCGGCGGAAGAACGCGCCCATGTCCAGGTTCTCGAGCACGGTCAGGCGCGGGAAGATGCGCCGCCCCTCGGGCACCTGGCACAACCCCATGGTCGGCAGGATGTCCGAGTTCACACCGTTGATGCGCTCGCCCCGGTACAGGACGTCGCCCGAAACCGCCTTGACGATGTTGCATATGGTCATCAGCGTGGTGGACTTGCCCGCGCCGTTGGCCCCGATGATGGAGACCACCTCGCCTTCAAAGACCTTGAGCGAGATGCCCTTCAGGGCCTGGATGCGCCCATAGGCCGAGACCACGTTCTTCAGTTCGAGGATGGGAGCTTTTTCTGTCATGTATGGTTGCCTCCGGCGGCCGGGGTAAGGGGAGGAAAAACACTTTGAAAAGGGTTCTTTCCTCCCCTTACCCCGGCCCCCCATCCCCTCCTTTTCCCAAACTTTTTATGCCGCTTCGCGGGGAGGGTGGTTGTCGGTATTATTCTCTCTGAGCCAGGCCTGCGCCTTGCGCCCATCACGCCGCCATATGGATTCATGCTGTCCCCCTTCTTCCCTGGCGGCGCGCCAAAAAGTTTGGAAAGGGGGTCCGGGGGGAAAACTTTTTCAAAAGTTTTCCCCCGGTTCTTTTCTTAATCCGCTTCCTCGGACCGGCGGCCGACGCGCTTGGCGGGCCAGATGCCGGCCGGGCGCACGAGCATCATCAGGGTCATGGCCCCGCCGAACACGAGCATGCGGTAGAGTTCGAATTCACGGAACAGCTCGGGCAGGGCCACCAGGGCGAGCACGCCGAGGATGACGCCGGGGATGGACCCCATGCCGCCGAGAATGACCATGGCCAGGACCATGGCGGATTCCAGGAAGGTGAAGGATTCCGGGCCGACGAACTTCATGCGCGCGGCGAAGAACGCCCCGGCGAAACCGGCGAAGGTCGCGCCCATGGCGTAGGCCAGCAGCTTGAGCAGAAAGGTGTTCACGCCCATGAGCTCGGCCGCGGTCTCATCCTCGCGGATGGCCTCCCAGGCGCGCCCGATGCGCGAATAGTTGAGCCGGTAGACCGCCAGGATGGTCACCACGGCCAGCCCGAGGATGATGTAGTACATGCTCGACAGGGAGCGGAATTCATAGCCGAACAGCTCGGGCCGGGGGATGGACAAAATGCCGTTGGGGCCGTTGGTCAGGGACATCCAGTTGTTCAGGATGAGCCGGACGATCTCGCCGAAACCGAGGGTGACGATGGCCAGGTAGTCGCCGCGCATGCGCAGGGTCGGGTAGCCGATGATGCAGCCTGCGATGGCCGCTATGACCGCCGCGATGGGCAGGCAGAGCCAGAAGGACAGGCCGTAGTTGATGCTCAGGATGGCGTAGGTGTACGCGCCCACGCCGTAGAAGGCGATGTACCCGAGATCGAGCAGTCCGGCCAGGCCGATGACGATGTTCAGGCCCAGGCCGAGGCAGACGTAGATGAGCACGCTGATGGCCACGTCGTGGGCGTAGCGGCCGGTGACCAGGGGATAGACGATGGCGGCGGCCAGGACGATCCCGAGCAGCAGCCAGGTGGGCGCCTTGTCGTAGGCCCTGCCCAGCGCGTTGGTCGCCTGTTTGGCGGGCCTGCCCACGGCGTCGAGGTAGCCCGCCTCCTTGACCTGGTAGAAGAACATGATGAACACGGCGGCCACGGCCACGTAGCCGAAGACCTTGAAGGTCGCGGCGAATTCCAGCGTGTCCGGCTTGATGCCGAGCAGGGGCCACAGCAGCAGGAGGAACCAGCCCAGCCCGACGCCGCAGGCCAGCCACAGTCGTTTAGACTCGCGTATCGTCAACGTTCTCTCCCATGATGCCGGTGGGTTTGAAGTACAGCACGCCGATCAGGATGATGAAGGCGAACACGTCCTTGTACTCGCCGGAGATGTATCCGGCGGCGAAGATCTCGACCATGCCGATGATCAGCCCGCCGACCAGGGCGCCGGTGATGTTGCCGATGCCGCCGAGCACGGCCGCGGCGAACGCCTTGATGCCGGGCACGAACCCCATGGTGTAGTTGACCGAGCCGTAGTACAGCCCGACCATGATGCCCGCCGCGGCGGCCAGCCCCGCGCCCACGGCAAAGGTCAGGGCGATGATCCGGTTGGAGTTGATGCCGACCAGGGCGGACATGACCTTGTCCTGGGCCGTGGCGCGCATGGCCCGGCCGATCCGGGTCTTGAAGACCAGGATGTTCAGGCCGACCAGCAGGAAGGCGGTCAGGGCCACGATGAAAATCTGCATGTAGGAGATGGAGACGGCCCCGATCTCGAATCCGCCGGAGGTTATCTCCGTGGGATAGGGCCGGTCGTACACGCCCTGGGTGAGCATCAGGCCGTTCTGCAGGAAGATGGACATGCCCAGCGCGGACAGCAGCGCGGCCAGGCGCGAGGCCTGCCTGAGCGGCTTGTAGGCGAGCTGTTCCACGGCCATGGCCAGCAGGGCGCAGTAGCCCATGGACAGGACCAGGGAGATGGCCAGGCAGGCGTAGGGGTTCACCCCCTGCGAGGAAAGATAGGAGATCAGGATCACGCCCATGTACCCGCCCGCCGCGAAGAACTCGCCGTGGGCGAAGTTGATGAGCTGGATGATGCCGTAGACCATGGTGTAGCCCAGGGCGATGAGGGCGTAGACCCCGCCGAGCGTGATGCCGTTGATCAGCTGTTGCAGAAAAAAGTCCATGTTGTTCCAGTATCCGGGACCCCGCTCAAGCGGGGTCCCGGTTGGTTAGACGGGTTGAGGCCTAGAGCTTTTCGCCGGTCAGGGAGTTCCAGTAGGGCACGAACTTGCCGTCCTGGATCTTGTACACGGTGTAGTTGGAGCCGGAGTCGCCGTTCTCCTGGTAGTTGATCTGCTTGGACGCGCCGGTGAAGTCGAGCTTGAGCAGCTCTTCACGGACCTTGGCGGGCTCGGTGGTGCCCGCTGCCTTGACGGCCGTCAGGTACGCGGTGGCGGAGTCGAAGGCGTAGGCGGAGTAGGCACCGGGCTCGTTGCCGGTCTTGGCCTTGTACTTGGACTGGAACTCCTTGTATTTGGGAGCGTCCTTGTCGATGGCGCCGAAGGTGCAGAACATGCCCTCGGAATCACCCTTGGCGATCTCGATGAGTTTCGGATGGTACACGGCGTCCTGGCCCATGAGGATGGCGTCGATGCCCATGCGCTTTGCCTGGATGACCATGAGCGCGCCCGTGGCCGAATTCTGCAGGGAGATGTAGAACAGATCCGGGTTGGCGGCCTTCACCTTGGTCAGCACGGCGGAGTAGTCCTTGTCGCCCTGGTTGACGTGGTCGTGCTCGAGAACCTGGATGCCGACGGCCTCGGCGGCGGCGGCCACGCCTTCGGCCAGGCCCTGGGAGTAGGTGGTCTTGTCGTCCACGATGAAGATGGTCTTCACGCCTTCGACGTCCTTCATGAACTTGACCGCGGCCGGGGCCTGGTGGTCGTCACGGCCGCAGGTGCGGAACATGTACTTCAGGCCGCGCTCGGTGACCTTGGGGTTGGTGGAGGCCGGGGTCAGCATGAAGATGTTCTCCTCGGCCAGGGTCTCGGAAGCGGGGATGGTCGAGCTGGAGCAGTACGCGCCGACAACGGCGGGGACCTTTTCGTTGATCAACTTGTTGGCTGCGGCGACGGCCTGCTTCGGGTCGCAGGCGGTGTCCTCGGAAACGATTTCGATCTTGGAGAAGCCGGGGATGCCGCCGGCCTCGTTGACGACTTCCACGGCGATCTCGGCACCCTGGCGGATGTCGTTGCCGTCGGCGGCGTAGGGGCCGGTCAAGGGGGACATGGTGCCGATCTTGAGGACCTGCTCGGCTTTTTTCTCTTCGCCGCCGCAGCCCGCCAGGAGCAGGCCCAGAGCGAGCAGGGCAACTGCGAGTACCAGTAAACGTTTCATAAACACTCTCTCCATTCGTTGCGGTTCTGCCAGCCTCTCTCTACTGGCCCAAATATGCCTCGATCACGTCGGGGTTTTTCTGAATCTCCTCAGGCCTCCCCTCGGCGATCATTACGCCGTGGTCAAGGACGACGATGCGGTTGCAGATGCCCATGACGACCTTCATGTCGTGTTCGACCATGAGCACGTTGATGCCCAGATCGGTGATCCGACCGATGGACTCCATCAACTCCTTGGATTCGGCCGGGTTCAGCCCGGCGGCGGGTTCGTCCAGCAGGATGGTGTGCGGCTCGCTGGCCAGGGCGCGGGCGATCTCGAGCCTGCGCTGGTGGCCGTAGGGCATGTTCGAGGCCACCTCGTCGGTGCGCCGGCCCAACCCCATGAAATCGAGCGCCTTCTGGGACTTCTCGATGATCCGCTCCTCCTCGCGCCGTTGGCCCGGGCTGCGCAGGATCGCGCCCACCACCCCCGACCGGGAGCGGCTGTGCTGGGCGACCATGCAGTTCTCCAGGGCGGTCATGTTCTGGAAGAGACGGATGTTCTGAAAGGTCCGGGCGATGCCCATGGACAGGACCTGGTAGGGCCGCAGCCCGGTGATCCTGGTGCCGTCGTAGGAGACCGAACCGCTGGACGCCTTGTACACCCCGGTGATAACGTTGAACACCGTGGTCTTGCCCGCCCCGTTGGGGCCGATCAGCCCCACGACCTCGCCTTCGGACACGGAAAAGGCCACATCGGTCAGGGCCTGCAACCCGCCGAAGCGGACACAGATGTCGTCAAGAGTGAGATTTGCCATATTTACCTAATTAAATAGTAGAAATCATCCACCGGGACCGGAGTGAAAGCCCCCCTTTCGACATTTCAATCGTCTGAAATGACGGCCCTTTTGGGATTCAGGCACTACTTACCTTATTTGGCAAAAAAAGTCTAATGCTCGCTTAAGTTATGGATAGTCAGGTGAAAATTTGGCGAAATTGAAAAAATGATGAATTTTGTTCTTTGCAATCCCGTGATTGCGCAGGCAAAAGTGGGTTTTATTGTGAATTCGTGACTTCCGGCCGCGACCGTGCCAGAATCGGGGCCGATTTCCCGGTGCGCAACCCTGCGCACATGTGTTCAGACAGACAAAGGAGCTCAACAATGGCAAAAACCATACTGATCACCGGCGCCACCGCCGGATTCGGCCAGGCCATGGCCCGCCGCTTCGCGGCCGAGGGCTGGAATCTCGTCATCACCGGCCGCCGCGTCCAGCGCCTCGAAGCCCTCAAGGCCGAGCTGGCTCCGGCCGAGGTGCATACCCTGGACTTTGACGTGCGCGACCGCGCGGCCTGCGAGCAGGCCGTCAAATCCCTGCCCGCCGCGTTCGCGAACATCGACGTCCTGGTCAACAACGCGGGCCTGGCCCTGGGCCTGGAGCCCGCCCAGGCCTGCGACCTGGACGACTGGGAAGCCATGATCGACACCAACATCAAGGGGCTGACCTACATAACCCGCGCCGTGCTTCCCGGCATGGTCGAGCGCAACGCGGGCCATGTGGTCAACCTCGGCTCCGTGGCCGGAACCTACCCCTATCCGGGCGGCAACTGCTATGGCGGCACCAAGGCCTTCGTCAACCACTTCTCCAAGAACCTGCGCGCCGACCTGCTCGGCACCAGGGTCCGGGTGACCAACATCGAGCCCGGCATGTGCGAGACCGAGTTCTCGGTGGTCCGGTTCAAGGGCGACAAGGCGTCCGCGGACAAGGTCTACGAGGGCATCAGCCCGATCACCCCCGAGGACATCGCCGAGTGCGTCTTCTGGACCACCAACCTGCCCGCGCACGTGAACATCAACGCCCTGGAGGTCATGCCCGTGCAGCAGGCCTTCTCCCCGTTCGCCGTTTCGCGCGACAAGTAAGGCAGCATCCGACCCGCCACACAGGCAAATGGCCCGGAACTGCTTCCGCAGTCCGGGCCATTTTCCTTTTCTGCATCAGGACCGCGCGACGCATCTACGGCCGGAACGGACACTGCATCGGTTACATCAATGCAACATCTTCACTGTACTGATATTATAAAGCGGCGATCCGCATTTTAACGCTTGAGCGGCAGAACATATCTTGTTATAGATATCGCACACATTAAAAGAGGTTGCTCGCATTCCCACCCAAGACACGTCCTCGCCCTCGAGTTCCCCCCCGTCCGAACCGGGCCGGTTACCGACCGTCAAGGGACTTACCGACCTCTGTAGCGACCTCTTTAGTTGGCCCGGTTTTCTAAAAAAGATGGGAACGAGCCTCCGCCGCTGGCCATCCGTGGACGCAATGGCCCGCGGGCTTGAGCGCCGCCCCCGCTTCAACATAGCCCTCGGCACCTTTGCCCTGTGGATCTTCACCGCGATCATCTGGTCGTATCTCGATCCGCTCGGCTTGGACGCGGCCTTGATGGCCTATTCCCAACAGATCGTCGACCGGGTCACCGCGCCCTTTTACGATTCCCCGGGACAGGACCGCATCGCCGTGGTGCTCATCGACGACTCCACCCTGGAGGAGTGGAAAGTGGGCTGGCCCCCGCCCTACGACCGGTACACCACCCTGCTCTACCGGGTCCTGCGGCAAAAGCCCAAGGCCGTGTTCATGGATATCATGCTCGAACGGCTCCGGCCGCGCGACGAGGACTCCTTCAAGCGGGCCCACGCCACGCTGACGAGGATGAAGCTCGACATACCGGTCATCCTGGCCCGTTCCGGGCCGGACGCCCCGAACCTGTTCGCCGACGTCCCGGGCGTGGACACGGCGGTGGTGTCCTGGCGCACCCCCGAATACCCCCTGTGGGACGCGAGGGCGGACGCCCCCACCCCGGCTCCCCAGCTCTACCGCCATCTCTGCGGCGACACCCGGGACAGGGCCTTGGGCTGTTACAAGGGTGTAGACCCGGCCCGGGGGCAACCCATGGCCGTGCAATGGGGCTGCGCGGTCTCGGCGACCATGCGCGACCAGGGCCTTTTGCCCGAGGGCGCGTTTTTCGTGGCCCCGAACTGGGGGGAACGGCTCCTTCGGGCCTGCGGGCTGCTCTGGCGAAGCCTCCTGGTAGGGCTGGACCGGGATTCGATGGAAAAGGCGCGGGAGCGGCTTCCCTACGCTGTCACGGTCAGGGCCCAGGACCTGGACAAGGTCCGGGGCCTGCTCACGGACCGGGCGGTCCTCATCGGCACGGCCCTGACCGGCTCCAACGATCTGGTCCAGACCCCGGTCAACGGGCAGTTGCCCGGCGTCTATTACCATGCCATGGCCCTCGACAACCTGACCAACTATGGCCCGCGCTACTTCACCAACCCACCCCAGAACATCCTTCTGTTCCTATCCATTACCGTTCTCATGTCCGCCCTGTCCGCCGCCATGTATGTCCATCACGGTAGGTTGGGGCTCCGTTACCTCTGCCTGTCCTGGGTGCTCATTTTATGCTTGATGATCGGTTCCTACGGGCTATTCAAGCTGGCCCCGCCAAACTGGCTGGGCTATTGGCTACTCGCCACCCTTGCGGCAAAATTGCAATCGCCCTGCCTGACCGCTTCCGATATCAGAAAATGCATAGGGGACGCGCATGCCTAGGAGGTCTTCCGGCGCGCCAACGGGCGTCTCCCCTTTTTACCCCACGCGGTATGCACCGACGGGGAGAAGCTGGGTATTCCGGCCTTACGGCCACTCGCTTTTACTGCTTTGAGCGGGGGGGCCGGGCCGTCCGATACGTGTGTATCCATAAACCGGCGGCCTCCGGCCCCGGCAACGAGGAGGGAACAATGATTCGAACAGTTTTCGCGCTCGTCGTCATCCTGGCGCTGCCCCTGCCGCTCCTGGCGGCGGGAACGGGGCAATGCATCACTAAATTCGAGACCGACCCGGTGGCCTATTTCGTCAAATCCGGCAACGGGTTCACCCTGGGGGGAGACCTGGCCGTCAGCGAACTGCCGCCCGTACCCGTGCCCGTGGTCAAAGCGGAGCCCGGCGGCTACCTGATGATCGAGCACAACGGGCAGCCATTATGGTTCGACCCCATGGACGTGGCGACCGACGCGCAGAAGACGGCGGACAAATGCCGGAAGACCGTGGGCAACCCTCCGGGGCTGAAACCGTTCGGTTCCCCGGGCATCGGCGAGAACTGACAACTCCGAGGTGAATCATGCTGCGCACTCTACCGCTCATCATCCTCGTCCTGATCCTCTCCTTCGGCTGCAAGACGCCGGAACTCACCAACCCCAAGTCCTGGGTGGGCATGGACGAGCCCGACACCCCCTTCATCGACCAGTTCCGAAACCCCGCCCCCGAACCGTGTGAAGCCGACCCGGAAACCGGCCCGGCCACCGTGGCCGCCAAGGCTCCGGACGTGGAGGAGGGTGCTCCCGCGCCGACCATCGCCATTCCCGAAAAGGCCCTTGCGGGCCAGCGGCTGACCATCGGCGTGGCCCGCAACGAGGCTATCGAGGCCTATCTCAATTCCGTATTGGAGAAACTCCAGCGGGCCTGGCCCGGTGAACCGGTGCCGAGCTACGTCTTCCTCCGACCGAGTCCCGAGTTCGGCTCTTTTGCGGCGGACCACGCCGTCTTCGTGGATTACGGCCTGCTCCGCACCCTGGAGAGCGAAGACGAAGTGGCCGCCCTGCTGGCGCACGAATATTCCCACGTCCTGCTCGGGCACCAGTCTCTGCAAAGCTGGAGCTCCCTGCTCGGCGTCGCGGTGGACCTCTACCAGACCACGGCCTCGGTGAAATACCGGACCAGCGGGGACCAGGACAACCTTCTCAAGGACGCCGCCCTGAGCATCGCCGCGGACAAGTTGGGCCAAAACGCCCTCATCCCGGTCTTCAGCAGGGATAACGAGGAGGATGCCGATTCGCTGGGAACCGACCTTCTGATCCTGTCCGGGTACTCGCCCATGGGCATGGTCAACCTACTGCAACGGGTGGCCGACTGGGAGGACCGGCAGGAACAACTCAAGGAAGAAATCAGAAAGGCCGAGGAAGAAGCCCGAAAGGCGGCCAAGGACGGCAAGGACGAGCTCTCCATGGACAAGCTGTTCGCGGACCTGGGCAAGGCTACGAACAAGATAGGCAGGAAGCATTACGCCGCCAAGGACCGGGAATCGGCCGTCAAGCAGTACGTGCGCACCCACTACGCGGGCAGGCCGCGCAACGCGCTCCTGACGGAGCCGTACCAGGCGGTGTTCGGCTCCGGGAAAGTCGCCCAATACTTCAACGGACTGGACGACATGGACAACGCCAAGCTGGCAGCCATCTCGGGCAAGCCCAAGGACGCCCTGGCCCTCATACGGGGCAAGCGGTGCCGCACGCTGATCCAGGATGTCCCCTATGTTCGCTATCTCGATCGCGACATCGCGGCGCGGAACAAAAAACTCAAACTGAAGACCCTGGAGGCCGACTGCCAGCGCGACGATACGCTGCTCCTGGAATACCGGCTTCTGATGATCCAATATGAGGCGAAAGCGCCGAAAGAGGCCCTGGCCGTGGCCGACACGGCCTATGCAAGCCTGGACAAACCGGAATTGCTCCTGCCGGACCTCATCCGGCTGAACAAGAAACTCGGCAACGAATCCCAGTCGCTCGGCTACCTGGTGACCTGCAAGGGCTCGGGCGACTCGGGCCTGATCTCCAGCTGCCAGGAAAACCTGAACACCGAAAAGGAGCAATAGCCCCGTCCCCATGACCCAATGCAAAAGGCCCTCCCGGTTCGGGAGGGCCTTTTTTCGCCGTTCCACCATTGAGAGAGCGGCATGCCTGTACGCTGTTCGAGTAGCGCGGAACGGTTTGCATGCGGCGGCTTGGCGCGGGCTCCGCGAGATTACGACTTGCTCTTGAAGCCGGATGCGCCCAGTCCGGCCCCGGCGGTCTTGACCGAGGTGACGAAGGCGTTCTGCCGGAGCATCCGATTGCCGGGCTGATCGGCCATGTCGAGCCGGTCCGGGTCCTCGGGCATCATGCCGCCCCGGCCGTTGTTGGCCGGGTCGTCCTGGTCGCCGAAGGCCTGCTTCTCGGTCTTCTTGGCCTCGGACTGGTCCTTGGCCTTTTCCACCAGGTTTTCGCCCATGGGCATCTTGGATATCTTGCTGATCTGCTTCTGGATATCCCGGATCTCGGCCTCCTGGCCCGAGGTCAGCCCGTTCTCGCCCTGAGCGGCAATAGCCTCGGCCCGGCTTTTGAGCATCTCGATCTTGGACTTGTCCTCCTCGGACATCCCGCCCGGTATGCCCGCCGAACCGGGCCGCGCCTCCTGGCGCAGCCTCTCCTCTTCGGCGGCGATGGAGACAAAGGAATCCTTGGAAATCCCTTCATCCCGCGCCTCGCGGGCCTTGGTGACCTGGTCCAGAAATCCGACCGGGGATGATGTCAAATCACCTGAGATATTCATATTCGCTCCCTGGGTAAATTTTTCTCCATCCCGTTCATTTGCAAGAACCGCTCCGGAAATTTTCACCCATCCCCCCGCCACGCCACGCAAAACTCCACTTTTTCCCCTCATTAACCCCCGTATGAGACTCAATCACCCTCCCTTCAATCCACTTCACAACCCCAGACCGCCCTAAACACCCCTCATTTTCCCCATCTTTACATTTTTTAAAACACCCGCCTCCCACTGCGCCTTTTGGGCGGAACGCCCAAAACAGCCCACCAGAAGCACCTTTGGGTACGCCAGACGCCAAACAGCCACTCCCCCCTCCCCCTGGAGCGCCTTTTGGGGGCAAAGCCCCCAAACCGCGGCTCTCCCCGCACCGAGGCTGGGGAGAGTGGGTCAGATGTGGATTTTCCGGGGGCCGCTTTGCCCGCAGCGTACCCCAGTACGTGAGGATCAAAGCGGTCCCCGGAAAATTCGCAGATGGCCCGCTATCGCCAGCCGCCGTCCCCGGACCGACGGCGCAAAAAAAGGCCCCGCGCAGAGCGCGGGACCTTGTTTTTTGCGTCGGATGGTCCGGGGCTACCAATCGCCGCCGAACGCATCGGAACCGAGACCGAAATCGGCCTCGGGCTCGCCGCCGACGGCCGGGCCATCCGCGGAAGCGTCGGCTGCGGGAGCGGCGGCAGCGCCGTCACCGGCCACACCGGCCACGACCACGCCCTGGCTCTTGACCTTTTCCACTTCGGCCATGAGGTCGTTGAGCTTCTTGGTCATTTCGTCGAGCTTGGTGGAGGCCACGGTGACCTTCTGCTCGCCGGCGGCGTTGGCCGCGTCCACGGTCTTGATCTTGGCTTCCATGGGACCGATCTTGTCGGCCAGTTCCTTTTTCTCGGCCTCGAGCTTCTCGACCTGGGCCTTGAGGGCCGCGTTGTCGGCCTTGAGCGCGGCCAGGATGTCCAGGACACCCTTGGCGCGGGCGGCCTCGGACTCGGGCAGGGCCTCGATCTTGACCTGGTTGCCGAGCTTGGAGATGTCGCCCTCGGCGTAGGCGGTCAGGCCGGGTTCCTGTTCGTAGATCCAGGCCTTGGACAGGGCCTGCGCCACGGGGGCGACGTCCGCGTCCAGAGTTTCAGCCTGGGTGATGTAAGCCAGCATATCGAGCTGAGCCTGGTCGGCGGCCTCGCCGCGCAGCACAGACACAAACGCGTTCATGGGGAATACCTTAGCTTCAGCCATTTGATGCCTCCTTAACTAAGTAAGCTTCTTTTGTATGTTCACCCAGGCCGACTATTTGTCGGCACCCATGGGGATGCGGCCAATCTTCTTGGCGTAGGACAGGGCCACGGTGCGGTAGACCAGGTGGCCCAGCTTGGACCAGGGCAGGTACGCCAGCAGCATGAACACGCCGATAAGATGCACGTAGTAGATCGGGTAGGCCAACAGGGCCACGCCCAGCAGACGGAACACGAAGGCGCAGAGCCCGGTCAGGAAGATGGTCCAGATCAGGGTCAGCAGGTACCAGTCGTACCAGCTGGAGGACTGCTTGGACTGGTCCAGGTTCACCCGGCGCTTGGTCAGGGCCATGAGGCCGTAGATGCCCAGGCCGGCGCCGACGTAGGCCAGCAGCTTGACCGGGGACCACCAGGGCATGGGAGTGTGACCGATGGCGGACAGGATGCCGCCCAGGCCTTCCACGCCGATCTGCCGGAAGAACCAGCCGCCCCAGTGGCCCGCGGCGACGATGCCGGTGACGACCATGAGGGCGATGAAGGCGAACATGAGCCAGCGGTGTCCCGAGGCGCGCTTGACGTCGAGCTCGTCGGATTCCTCGTCGGTGCAGTCCTGGAACTGGGTATGCTGAAGGATCTCGTACTGGACGGTATCGATCAGGCAGCACAGGAAGCTCGGCTCGCTCTTGCGGCCCACGATGAAGGTCTTGGGCTGGGCGTCGAAGGCCTTGAGCATGTTGCGCACGCCCGCATAGAAGCCCCAGAGCATGAACAGGAAGACCAGCAGGAAGATGGGGTCGATGAAGTAGTCGCCGACGAACAGGCCGCCGAAGACCACCGCGCCGTCCTGAACCGCTTTCCAGGCATGGGCGGCGTGATCCCACTCGAAGGTGGGCAGGAAGGAGCCGAGGCGCGAGGCCTGGAAGATCCAGATCAGCGCGTAGATGATCGCCGGGATGACGGCCAGGGGCAGCAGCCCGCTGGAACTGGACATCCACTTGCCGATGATCGGCAGCGGGGCCAGGTTGCGGTAGGCCATGTTGCGCAGGGCGGACAGGAGGTCGCCCGGCTTGGCGCCGCGCGGGCACAGGTCGGAACAGGTGCCGCAGTTGTGGCAGAGCCAGATATCCATGTCGTTGACCAGGCGGTCCTTGAGGCCCCACTGGGCCCAGACCATCTCCTTGCGGGGATACGGGCTGTCGGCCGGGGACAGGGGACAGACCACCGAACAGGTGGCGCACTGGTAGCACTTCTTCAGGGAGTCGCCGCCCACGGCCTGCAACTCTTTAACGAACTTAAGGTCCGGTTGTACCTTGACGGTATTGGACATGCCGTACCTCCTAGTAACCCTTGAACGGGTTGGGGCCGAAGTTGGTGGTGATGTTCTCGACGAACTCATCGATCATTCCAGGTACCTTGTCGTACATGTCGATGGAGACCTCGTACTGCTCGACGCGTTCAGGCTCGACACCGAGGCGTCCCAGGGACTCTGCGATGTTCTCCTTGCGGCGGTTGCACAGTTCGGAACCCTTGACGAAGTGGCACTGGTAGTCGTCGCCGTACTTGCAGCCGAGCATCATCACGCCGTCCACGCCCTTGCTCATGGCGTCGGCGACCCAGATGGCGTTGACCGAACCGAGGCAGCGCACCGGCAGGAAGCGGACATACGGGGACCAGGACTTGCCGCGCATGGCGGCCATGTCCAGGGCCGGGTAGGCGTCGTTCTCGCAGCACAGGACGATGATGCGGGGTCCGCCCTCGTCCAGGGTGTCGGGAACCTTCACTTCCTTGATGGCCTGGCCGATCTGGCTGATGCCGTAGTTGGCGAAACTGATGACCCGCTCCGGGCAGGCGCCCATGCAGGTACCGCAGCGGCGGCAGCGGGTCGGATTGGGCATCGGAGTGCCCTTCTCGTCGTCGTCCAGGGCGCCGAACGGGCATTCCTCGGTGCAGCGCTTGCACTGGGTGCAGCGGGTGAAGTTGAACTCCGGGAAGCTCAGGTCGCCGGACCGGGGATGCACGGACACGCCGCGGTTGGCGGACTCGATGCACTGGATGGCCTTGAGGGCGGCACCGGCCGCGTCCTCGGCCGCGAGGCCCAGCCCCATGGGCTGGCGCACGCAACCGGCGGCGTAGACGCCGGTACGGCGGGTCTCGTACGGGAAGCAGATGTAGTTGGAATCCGCGAACCCGTCGAACAGCTCGAGGTCCGGGAAGGCCGGGCCCTGGCGGTAGACGAAGTTCATGGTCGGATCGGCCGCGGTGGTCGGGACGATGGCGGTGGGAACCACGACCATGTCGGCGACCAGCTCGACGTCCGCGCCGAGCAGGGTGTTCTTGGCCTTGATGACCACGGAGGAACCGGCCTCGGAGACTTCCGTGACCGTGCCCTTGGTCAGCATGACGCCCGGATCGTCCTGGGCGGCCTGATAGTATTTCTCGTTGATGCCCGGGACCATCATGTGGTCATAGACCACGTAGGCCACGGCGTCGGGGGCGAGTTCGCGCACGTAGTTGGCCTGCTTCAGAGCGACCAGGGAGGTCAGTTCCGAGGAGTAGGCCAGGTGCTTGGCGGATTCCTTGTCCGTGTACTGGAAGGTCTCGCACTCGTCCGCGCATTCGGACTCGTCGTTCTCCTTGCAGGGCATGTCCTCGGGGGCCTCGCAGGCTTCGCCGCAGGCATCGTAGGAGATGTTCTTGGTCAGCAGCGAGGTGTCGACGATGAAGGCCACGGAGGACGGGGTCTTGCCGGCGGCGGTCTTGATCTCGCCGTTGAGGGCCATGTGCTCGAACTCGGCGGCGGTGACCACGTTCTTGATGGTGCCGTAGCCGAGCGGGGCCAGGAACTTGCCCTTGCCCGGCACCCAGCCGGTAGCCATGACGACCGCGCCGATCTCGTATTCCTTGCCCGCGATGGTGGCCTTGTACTGGGCCGGGGCTCCGGCCAGGGAATCCAGGGTGGCGCCGGTGATGACCGTGATCTTGTCGCTGGCCTCGACCTTGGCGATGACGTCCTTGATCCTGACCTCCTGCTCGCGCTCGGAATAGGGCGCGCCCAGCGGGAAGGACTTGTACATGGTCGCGGCCTTGCCGCCCAGGGTCTCCTTCTTTTCGACCAGGATCACCTGGTAGCCCAGGCTGGCGGCGTTGAGCGCCGCGTTCAGGCCGGTGAAGCCGCCGCCAACGACCAGCACGGTCTTGAAGGCATTGGGCAGTTCCGGCGCGGGAATCCGGCTGTTGGTCAGCTTGGTGATTCCCATGTTGCAGTAATCCTTGGCGATGACTTCCATCTGGCCGGGGAATTTGGGGTCTTCCTGGTAGGACCAGACGCACTGCTCGCGCAGCGAGACGCGTTCCACCTGGACCTTGTCGCCGAACTTGAACACGTCCCACTTGGCGCGGGGCGAACAGGCGCAGCAAACCACGCCGTCCAGTCCGTTCTCGGCGATGTCGGCCTCGATCATGGCCTTGCCTTCCGGGCTGCACAGCACCGGGTTGGACTTGGCCACGGCCACGACGGAGGAGTGTTTGCCGTCGGCGCAGAACTGGGCCAGGGCGTCGACATCCAGGTTGGCCCCGATGTCACAGCCTCCACAGATATATACTCCAAGCTTTTCAGCCATTGGTTACCTCCCTACCACGGTTTGAATCGCCTTCATCGCGGCGGCGGTGCCGGACTGGGCGGTCTTCATGACATCAAGAGGCTGCTTGGCGCAACCGGCGGCGATGATGCCCTCGCCGTCTATGACGAAACCGTCGGCATCGATGGCGCCCGCCGGGACCTGGAGGCCGGCGCAGCTGGGCTGCATGCCGGTGGCCAGCACGACCATGTCGTACTTCTCCTCGGTCTTGATGCCGGTCAGGGCGTTTTCCACGGTGACGATCGGGTTGCCGTCGCCGTCCTCGACGATGGCGGCCACCTTGCCCTTGACCAGGCTGAGCTTGTCGTCGGCCTCGGTGATGGACTTGAACTTGTCATATCGTCCCGGGGTACGCAGGTCGATGTAGTAGATCGTCGCGGCCGCGTCGGAACGTTCCCGGACATAGCGAACATGCTTGAGCGAAGCCATGCAGCAGATGTACGAGCAGTAGTTCAGGTGATTCTGATCGCGGGAACCGGCGCACTGGACAAAGGCGATCTTCTGGGGCTCGGCGCCGTCGGAAGGCCTCTTTATCTTGCCGCCCGTCGGGCCGTTGGGCGCGCACAGGCGCTCGAACTGCATGTTGGTGACCACGTTCTTCAGCTTGCCCCCGCCGAGATTGGTCAGGTTGGACACGTCGTAGGGTTTCCAGCCGGTGGCAACGACGATGGCCCCGACGGCCAGATCAATGGTCTTGGCCGCGTCGTCGGTGTCCACGGCGTCGTACGGGCAGGCGTTCTTGATGGCCGCCAGCTCGGTCTCGGACGCGTTCTCGGCGTCCACGACGTAGCGCATGGGAAACATGAAGGGATGGGTCTTGTACGCCAGACCGCGGGAGCCGGTGCCGAAGTCGAACTCGGAAGTCACCTTGGTGGAAGTGGCCTTCTCGCACTCGCCGCAGGCGGTACACTTTTCGTTCACGAAGCGCGGACGCTGCGTGATCTTCACGTCGTAGTCGCCGGCCGAGCCGGAAACCGACGTGACGTCGGCCATGGTGATGACCTTGACGTTGGGGTTGTTCTTGATGCGCTGGAACTGGATCTCCAGACCGCAGGAGGGGGGACACAGCTTGGGGAAATACTGATTCAGCTGCGCAACCCGTCCACCGAGGTAGGGATTGGTTTCAACGATGTACACCTCGTAGCCGACTTCGGCGGCTTCGAGGGCGGCGGTGATTCCTGCGAATCCTCCGCCTACGACGAGAATACTGTTATTCGACATTCTCTTAACTCCTCCCGAATAAAGTTGAGGCTCAAGCCAATAAATGGCCTAAACCCGGACCGGGAGCGGTTTTCCCGGCCCGGATTCAGACCATTTTAGCCCCGGTATTTAAAGAGAGCGCGGGTCCGGGGACCCGCGCTCTCGGGGTGATCATTACCTAAGCAGCTTAGGCGTCGGGGATGATCTTGACGTAGGGCTTCTTGAAGACAGTGGTCACGCCGGTGGCGGGATCAAAGGTGGAGTTACAGAAGCACTTCCACTTGGAGTCATCCAGGCCCATGAAGTCGCCGCGGTAGTAGAAGCCCGGGTAACGGGATTCCTCGCGGAACTCGATGTGCTGCATGTGCAGGCGGACGGTCCACAGGCGGTGGAACTGCTCCCAGCAGCGCATCAGCTCGTGCAGGTCACGGGCGGCGAGCTTCTTGGAGTCTTCTTCCATCATGCCGAGCAGCCAGAAGCCGGTGTTCAGCAGAGCCTTGGAGGTCATGTACAGGGTGGCGACACCGCCGCCGTATTCATCGGTGGCCTTGACCAGGCGCATCATGAAGTTGTGCGGGGTGATGTAGGCCGGGTTCACGACCGGATCGGTGGAACCGCCCTTGTTCTCCAGGTAGGTGTACATGGGCTGGTAGATTTCCTTGGCCAGGTCGGCGGCGTTTTCCTTCAGGGTCGGGGTGAAGTCCTTGTGGTCGACACACCAACGGACCAGCTGCTTGCCGACGATGCGGCCTTCAGCGTGGGAACCGGAGGAGAACTTGTGGCCGGAGGCGCCGACGCCGTCAGCGCAGGTGAACAGGCCGTTGACGGTGGTCATACGGTTGTAGACCTTGCCGTTGTCGGCTTTGACCTTGTAGGACTCGGGGACCCAAGGCTCGTCCGGACCGGAAACCCAGATGCCGCAGCAACCGGAGTGGGAACCCAGGAGGTAAGGCTCGGTGGGCATGATTTCGGAACCGCGATCCTCGGGAGCGCAGTTGGTGGCGGCCCACAGGTTGGCCTGGCCGACGCACATGTCGAGGAAGTCTTCCCAAGCCTCGGACTCGAGGTGCTTCCACTCGGGGCCGGACAGGTCGCCGCCGACGGTGTTCAGCAGGGCGGTCTTGGTGTCCATGAAGATCGGGCCGCGGCCTTCACGCATTTCACGGAGCATCATGTGGTTACGCAGGCAGGTCGGGATGATGTGACCCTTGGCGTAGCCGCGATCCTCGTAGGGCTTCAGCATGGCGCGGTTGGTCTCGCAGTAATCCTCGCCCTTGTAGTTGGTGGCTTTGGCCTTGAAGAGCAGGAACCAGGCGCCGACCGGGCCGTAACCGTCCTTGAAGCGGGCGGGGACGAAGCGGTTTTCCATCATGGTCATCTCGGCGCCGACCTGAGCACACATGGTGTAGGTGGAACCGGCGTTCCAGACGGGGTACCAGGCGCGGCCCATACCCTCACCGGTGGAGCGGGGGCGGTACACGTTGACGGCGCCGCCACAGGCGACGACGGCGGCGTTGCACTTGTAGACGTAGACCTTGTTCTCACGGGTGGAGAAGCCGACGGCACCGGCGATGCGGTTGGGCTCGTTGGCGTCCAGGAGCATCTTGACGATGAACACGCGCTCGACGTAGCGGTCTTCGCCCAGGGAGTTCTTCGCGGCCTCGGCCACGATGCACTTGTAGGACTCACCGTTGATCATGATCTGCCAGCGGCCGGAGCGGACCGGAGCGTCGCCCTTGCGGATGGCCAGGCCCTCGGCCTTGGCTTTGGCGCCGTCGAGGTTCTTGCCGTCTTTCTTGACCCAGACGGGGAGGCCCCATTCTTCGAAGAGATGGACGGAATCGTCAACGTGGCGGCCCAGGTCGAAGATCAGGTCTTCGCGGACGATGCCCATGAGGTCGGTGCGGACCATGCGGACGTAGTCGTCCGGGTCGTTCTCACCGCAGTAGGTGTTGATGGCGGACAGGCCCTGGGCAACGGCGCCGGAGCGTTCCAGAGCGGCCTTGTCGCAGAGCATGATCTTCAGGGAAGGATCGACTTTGTCGGCCCAGCGGACGGCTTCGAAGGCAGCACCGCAGTTACCCATGCCGCCGCCGACCATGAGGATATCAACGGTCTGTTCGATGATTTCCGGCTCGGCGAGAGCAACACCCTTGGAAGCTTCTTTGATGGGAAGCAGAGGCATAATATTTCTCCTAGTATTTAACGTGATTCAAGTAGTCTAATCAGACAAGGATTCGCGAACCGGCACTAGACCAGGTTGGCGTAATCGTCCATCTTCCACTCTTTCTTCAGGTCGGCGTCGGTGACGGAAGCCTCTTCCATGGCGGTGGCCAGGGGGGCCTTCAGCTCGGATTCGGTGAACAGGAGCTCGGAGTCCAGGTCGCCGGGTTCGGGCTTGCCGTCGAAGGGCTTGATGGAACCTTCAGCGGTGGTGCGGATGGGGAACTTGAAGCGTTTCACGCTGCCATTACGGAATTTGATGGTCCACATGATGTCTTCAGCGGAGCGCATCGGGATGGAGGTACCACCCATAGGGGCGAAGTCGGCGTACGGACGGGCTTCAATAGCGCCCTGGGGGCAAATTTTCACGCAGGAATAACATTCCCAGCAGGCAGACGGTTCCTGGTTGTAGGCCTTCATTTCGGCGGGATCCAGGATCATCAGATCGTTGGGGCAAATGTACATGCAAGCGGTCTTTTCGCCACCCTTGCAGCCGTCACATTTTTCCGGGTTAACAAAGGTCGGCATAACTTCTCCTCCTAAATAGGGTTTTATTATTCACAATAACCGACATCCTCTACCTAAAACGAAAAATCGGCGTCCGAATTAAAGCGGGCGGAATTTGGGATTAGCAAGACGAAACACCCTTGTCAACGTGAAAGTGAATTTTTGAACAAGCGTATATAGTCAACCGTGTCTCGGGTTTTGGGGCGGGAGCCCGGCAAGGCCCGGAATACAGGCGTTCGGGCAGGGCGCGGGGCGGCTCCAGCCGGTGAAAAAAGACCTGATGAAACCTTTACCGGTTTTAGTGTAAACGAACAAACAAATGCAAGCCTTTTTTCAATTTATATGGTGTAATTCAGGTGACAGTGCAACCAGCTGAAAAAACAATGAAAAAATACGCCCAATATAGGCCTTTTCTCTAGACTTTCTCCCGAGAAGGTCTATGCCGCCTCCCGACACCCGATCGGGCGAAAATTGTTGCGGGACGGGCGGAAAAAAGCGCTTGACACGACTTTCACAAACAGCCAATAAAGGCGGACCCTAGTATTGGGAAATACTCATGGTCATCCAAGCGGCCGAGGCGGCTCACCATGAATTAAGGCAATGGAATCACTGACAAACTATTTAGGAGGCTTACATGTCTAACCTCGTAGCACCTCACGGTGGTAAAGGTCTCGTCTGCTGTCTGCTCGAAGGCTCGGAGCTCGACGCTGAAATCAAAAAGGCCGCTGGCCTGAAGACCCTCGACATTTCCGATCGCGCCAAGGGCGACCTGATCATGATGGGCATCGGCGGCTTCTCCCCGCTGAACGGCTTCATGAAGAAGGCCGACTGGGCCGGCGTCTGCGAAAAGTTCCTGATGGCCGACGGCACCTTCTGGCCGGTCCCCATCACTCTCGACACCGATGACGAAAGCGTCAAGGTCGGTGACGAGGTCGCTCTGAAGGCCAAGGACGGCGTGGTCTACGCCACCATGAAGGTCGAAGAGAAGTACGAGATGACCGAAGCCGACAAGAAGTGGGAATGCGAACTCGTCTACAAGGGCGAGGGCGAGGATTCCGCCGACGACAAGTTCTGGGAAGTCGCCATGGAAGACCATCCCGGCGTCCAGATGGTCATGGCCCAGGGCAAGTACAACCTGGCCGGCCCGGTCAAGGTCCTGTCCGAGGGCGACTACGCCAAGCGTTTCCCGGGCGTCTACCTGACCCCCGCCCAGATCCGCGCCGAGATGGAAAAGCGCGGCTGGTCCAAGGTCGCCGCTCTGCAGCTGCGCAACCCCATGCACCGCTCCCACGAGTTCCTGGCCAAGATCGCCATCGAAGTGTGTGACGGCTGCGTCATCCACTCCCTGATCGGCAACCTGAAGCCGGGCGACATTCCGGGCAGCGTGCGCGTCAAGTGCATCCAGACCCTGATCGACGGCTACTTCGTGGCCGACAACGTCATCAACGCCGGCTACCCCCTGGACATGCGCTACGCCGGTCCCCGCGAAGGCCTGCTGCACGCCACCTTCCGCCAGAACTACGGCATCAACAACATGCTCATCGGCCGTGACCACGCCGGTGTCGGCGACTTCTACGGCCTGTTCGAGGCCCAGGATATCTTCAAGAAGATCCCCTACGTCACCGAAGCCTGCCCCGAGCCCGGCAAGGCCCTGCTCTGCCAGCCGATGAACATCGACTGGACCTTCTACTGCTACAAGTGCGACGGCATGGCCTCCATGCGCACCTGCCCGCACACCAAGGAAGACCGCGTCATCCTGTCCGGCACCAAGCTGCGCAAGGCCCTGTCCGAAGGCGCCGAGGTTCCGGATCACTTCGGCCGCGACGAAGTCCTGGTCATCCTCCGCGACTACTACGAGAACCTGACCGAAAAGGTCGAGGTCAAGATGCAGAAGGCCGCTTCCGGTCAGGACATGAAGTAAGTCCCGCCGGTCGGTTTTGCTGACCACTCAAGGGGAGGTTGCTGACGCAACCTCCCCTTTTCGTTTGCCAGCAAAACGCGACCGGGTGGCGGCGCGGGATAGCGGGCCGTCTGCGAATTTTTCGAGGGGGGCTCCGATCCTCACGTACAGGGAGTACGCTGCGGTCGGATCCCCCCTCGAAAAATCCACATCCGACCCACTCTTCCGCGCCTTGATGCGTCGAGAGGCGCTGTTTGGGGCGTGCCGCCCCCAAAGGCGCTTCAGGGGGCTGTCGGGTGCCTGTGGCACCCGATTCGCCTCGAGAAAATGGGGGGGGAAACTGGCTGTATATGCTCTTGGAATGACGGCTCAGTAGACGAACGGGATGAACTTCTTGGTGGTCCGGGCGTAGGCCGGGAACTCGTCGGGGTAGCGGGCGGCGAGGTAGGCGTCCAGGGCCGGGATGTGGTAGCCGACGAACATGGCGGCCATCAGGGCAGGCAGGACGAGTGCCCACGGGGCGGCGGTCAGCAGGGCCCAGCCGGTGAACATGACCGTGTCGCCGAAGTAGTTGATGTGCATGGAATATTTGGACAGGCCGTCGGTGTAGCAGCGGCCCCGGTTGGCCGGGTCGCGTTTCCAGAGTTTGCGCTGGGTCTCGGAGGCCGTGTTCAGGTAGGAGCCTATCAGGACCAGGCCCAGAGCGCACCAGTCCAAGGGACGAAACAGGGGCGGGACGTCGGTGAACAGGCCGCCGCCCGTAAGCAGCAGGCCCAGCTCGATCAGGACGAAGAACGCGAGCAGCCCGGAGACCTCGGGCCAGTCCACCCGGCGCGCCAGCAGGTAGAAGAGGGTCACCGCGTGACGCAGCCAGTACAGGGCGGCGCAGCCGACCAGCAGGGCCGCCCGGCCCGTTTGGGTGAAGCCCCACGTTTGGCCGAACAGGCCGCCGATCCGCTCCAATCCCCCGCAAACCAGCCAGGCGCAGCACAGGACAATGGCCAGGTGCCCGAGGCAAAAGACCGCCCGCTGCGCCAGGGTACGCCCGTGGGAGCGGTCCACGCCGCCTCCGTTCCTTGAACCGGCTTCCATCAACTCCCCTTTTCCGGCCTGCGGAACAGGGCTTGGGAGATTAATCACAAGCCTCAGCGCTTCCCGCTTGCCAATGCCTTTTTTTTACCGCAGAGATAACCGGTTATGTCCGAGAAGTCCAAGGCCATACTGCTCATGGCGGCCACGGCGCTCATCTGGAGCTCCGGGGGGCTGGCCATCAAGCTGGTCCAGTGGAATCCCATGGCCATCACCGGGGTGCGCAGCGCGCTGGCCGCGGCCACCCTGGCCATGCTCTTCCGGGGACGGCTGACGTTTCGCTTCAATCGGGTGCAATGGGCTGCGGCGTTGGGGTACGCGGGGCTGCTGGTGACCAATGTGGTGGCCACCAAGCTGACCACCTCGGCCAACGCCATTCTGCTGGCCTACACCGCGCCGGTCTACGTGGCCCTGCTCGCGCCGTGGCTGCTCGGGGAACGCACGCGTCCCTCGGACTGGGCGTTCATCGCGGTGACCGTGGGCGGCATGGCCCTGTTCTTCCTGGACCGGCTGTCGGCCACCGGGCTGTGGGGCAACGTCGTGGCCGTGGGCACCGGCCTCTCTTACGCGGTCTTCACCTTGTGCATGCGCTCACAAAAGGACGCCTCGCCCGTGGAGTCGGTCATCCTCGGCCACGGGCTGACCGCACTGGCCGGGCTGCCCTTCATGTTCACCGCCCCGCCTCCGGCCGAGGCATGGCTCGGACTGCTCTACCTCGGCGTCCTGCAACAGGGGGTGTCCCTGGCCCTTTACGTCTGGGCCATAAAGCGGCTCGGCGCGCTGGAGGCGATCCTGATCATGATGCTCGAGCCGATCTTCAACCCCGTGCTCGTGGCCGTGGGCTACGGGGAAATGCCCGGCCCGTGGGCAGTGGCAGGGGGCGTGGCGGTCATCGGAGCCGTCACCCTGCGCGGCGTGCTTAGCGCGCTCAGGCGGCCTACTTTTTCGCCCCCCGGCCGTTGACGCCGCTTTCGGCCCGGGCGCCGTCCTTGTCGCCGTTGCCGTTGACCGCCCCGTTGATGATCAGGGCCTTGACCAGCCGGGTGGGATCGATGACCACCAGCAGTTCCTTCTGCTCGCTGTGCAGCTCGGGCTTGATGATGCAGTCCACGTATCCCTTGCTCGAATCGAGCATGGAGTTGGCCTTGTCCACGCGGTCCATGCAGATCTCCGGGATCTCGCCCAGGGCGTCGACCACGATGCCGATGTGGGCCGAATCCGCCCGGACCACCACGATGGGCGCGTTGGGGTCGAACCGGACCGGGGCCAGGCGCAACTGGGTGCGGATGTCGATGACCGTGATCAGTTCGTCGTTGTACACGAACTTGCCGATGACATAGTCCGGCGAACCCGGGATGGTGGTCAGCCCCTCTGAGTTGACCGCCTCGTCCACGTGCACCGCGTTGATGCCCAGCCACTTGTCGCCGATGTAGAAGGTCGCCAGTTCGATGCAATCCATGCCGCTGGCCCGCTTATGGCTGACGCCCACGCCGATCTCGCGGCGGCGGACCACGGTCTTGGGCTTTTCCGAGACCTCGGCCAGGGGCACGAAGACCATGGCCACGACGTCGTTGACGTAGCCGTCGTCGACCTTGTACTCCCGGTAGCCCGCGCCGACCCGGGCCCCGACCGCGTAGTAGGAGCCGTCGAACTCGATGATCCTGGAGGTGCCCTTGCCCCGGGGCAGCCGCTGGATGGCGTCGTCCACGCTCAGGGTGTCGCCCACGGCGAAGCGGTCGCCGGTACAGCTGATGACCCGCCCCTTGCGGTCCGTGAACACGCCGAAGCATCCTTCCAGGACCTCGCCCTTCTCGCCGCGCGGCAGGGAGTCCAGGAGCATCTCCCGGAACTGCGGCTCGCCGTCGAAGACGATGCCGATGCCGCCGACCACCCGGCCGGGCCGGGCGATGTCGGTGATGGCCGCGCCGTAGATGTAGGTGTGCCGCCCGTCGTAAAGCCGGGTGGATTCGAACGGGGACACGGCGTAGTCCTGGGAGCCCTCCAGTGAGAGGGTCCACTGGCACAGGTCGTCGGACAGGGTGGTGCCCACGATACGCGCCTGGGACGGATCCGAGACCGCCAGGATCGTGCCTCGGGCGTCGTAGACGAACAGGTTGGTGTACACCGTGTACAGCCCGTTGATGTAGGCCAGGATGGAGCCGATGGTCTCGGCGTCCAGGGTGGAGATCTCGGGCTGGGACAAAATCTTGCGGAAGGCCGAGGTCAGGGCCCACCAGCGGCAGTCGTTGGCCCGCTCGTAAAGGTTGCGGTCCATGATGTCCACGGCCAGGGCGGCCTGGAACTCCACGTCGTTGAGAATGCCGGAGACCACGGTCTCGTGCAGGTTGCCGATGGACTGCTCGAAGACCATCTTGGTCCGTGCGCCCGCGTCCGAGATGTTCCACAGCAGGACCTTGGACTGCGCGTCGCTCTCGCGCACGTTGCCGTTCCAGACCGTGCGCTCCAGTTCGCGCTGGATGTGCTCCGCCTGAAGCGGGATGGAGCGCAGCTTTTCGGAAAAGAGCCTGGGGTCGTTCATGACCGCCTCGAGGATCGCCTGGTCCACCCGCTGGTGCAGCCCATCCGAGCCGGACTGGTTGAAGGCGTGCTCCAGCGGAATCATCACGTGGCCGTACCAGCCCAGGCCGTAATAGCCCTGATACCCCTTGGTGGAGCAGGTCTTGGCCAGGTACTGCCGCCCGGCGAACCGGGTGACCTTGAACTTGGCCTCGGCGTCGAAGTCGAGCACCGCGCCCAGGGGGATGTGGTACCCGTCGCTGCTGGCGATGACCCGGCCGGTCTTGTCCAGCAGGGTCATGACCGACCAGTCGTTCTCGCTGCCCAGGTTGCGGAAGACCCCGTCCATCTCGTTCTGAAAGCGGAAGCACAGGCAGAGCACGCCCAGCGGGGCGGAGTCGGCCGAGTTGGTCTCGGTCACGCGGTAGGCGTAGATGAGCGAATCCCCCTGGTCCGCGAGCAGGTCGCTCTTGCGGAAGACCTCCACGTACTCACTGGACGTGGTCAGGGACTCGGCCACCAGCGGGTCGGACGAGACGCGGATGTCGTTGGCCCGGTCCAGCTGGGCGACCACCCGCCCTTCGGTGTCCATGAGGATGATGTTGAAATACACTGAATACTTGGCCACGTACTCCTGGAACCGGGCCGCGATGCGTTCCACGTGCCCCTCGCGCACGGCCTCCAGCTCCCGGGCCTGTTCCGAGACCGGGTCGAGCTCGGCCAGTTGGGCCTCAAGCCCGGCCTCCACCCGGAGGAACTCGCGGATGTCGTCGTCCGTGGCCAGAAAGCCAATGTCGGCCGTGCGCTCGAACAGGTTGCGGATGACGATGTCCACGGCGACCTGCGCCTTGCCCGCGATCTCCTGGACGGTCTTCTTGAGCGTCTCCAGCCCGAGCTGGCTGAGCAGCTCCGAGGTCAGCCGGAGGAAGCCGTGCCGGGTACCGGTCATATCCGTGCCGGTCCCGCTCATTTGACCAAGTATAGTCAATAAATCCCATTGGTTACCAAGATTATGGAGTTCCTCGCGATAGCCCTCCACATCGGCCATGTGGTTGATCAGCCCGGCCAGTTCGGCCGGAATTTCGACATCCTTGTATTGAATCCCGTTCGACACAGTCCATCTCCCTCACTGTATTGACAAAAAAAGCATCACCCGCCTTTCACATTCCGATATTATCGATGAAAATATGCATTTTCGTAATCGCTCCTACCATTCTTCTCGAAATCCGTCCATGGCAATACCCGACCCCGGGCGACAATATAAAGCCCCGTAACATTCCGGACGGACGCCGGGCGCAAAAAAAAGGGAACCCCGCCGCAGCGGGGTTCCCGGTTTTGTCCGTGTGGGCCGTCGTACCGTCCGGCGGCTACTCCTTGAGGTGCCAGACGCCCTGGTCGTCGCGCCAAGCCTTGGCCATGATGGTGTCGCCGTCCTTCTCGTCCTTGATGTAGACGTCGCGGTAGACCTTCTTCTCGGCCATGTACGGCGGGCTCGGGGTGGCCGTGTAGCTGGCCCCGGTGTCCGGGTTGGTCCAGGCGTGCGGCTGGTCGGACCTGCCGGTCTCCAGGGTCTGCTGGACCTGGGCCTCGTCGTGCTTGTCCCATTCGTTGCCGACGATGTAGCCGACCAGGGTGCCGACGCCCGCGCCCACGGCCGCGCCGAGGAGCTTGTTCTTGAACGTCAGGGCGCCGATGGTCGCACCCGCCAGGCCGCCGACGCCGGCGCCCTGCTGGGCCTTGTTGGCGCAGCCGTAGCCCGCGGCCACGAAACAGACCAGCAGCGCGGCTATCAGTACTTTCCTCATGGCTATTACCTCCATGGAATTAAAGTGCTTTGCGAAACCTCGCCGGACCAGGCAGAGAGGCCGGGCCGGTTCATTCCAATGTGCCCTTTGCGGCCCGGCTTGTCCAGTACGGAAACCTTAAGCCCATGTGGCGGAGCCCGCCCACCGGGCCTTGCATATCGCGCGTTTTCGGGCTAGAGAAGCCTTTCCCGGTCCGCCGGGAACCATATCATACATAAGGAAGACGGAAAGACTATGATCAAGATCCGCAAAGACGACGGTCCCTTCGAGGACCGCCCCCGCAGGGACGCCGGACAGGGCGCTCCCGACAATACCCCCCGATACGACAACGACCGCCCGCAGCGCGACGAGAAACGCGGTCCGCGCAAGTTCGACAAGCGCGGCCCGAAACGGGGCGGACGCGACTTTTTCGGGCGCAGGCCCGAGGCCCCGCCCGTGGACGACGACGCGCCGTCCAAGTCCGAGGTGGTCACCGGCCACCGCTACAACGACATCGCCGACATCGACGACCAGATCCTGGGCCTGCTCGAGAAGCGCGCCTTTCTGATTCGCAAGGAAGGGGCTTGGCGCAAGTCCCGGCAGAAGTCCCTGGTGGACCCCCAGTTGGAAAAGCTGCTGCGCGGCGCGTTCGACCGCTCGGCGGGCCGGTTGGGCCTGGACGCCAAACTGACCAAGCAGCTCTTCACCCTGCTCAACCAGTTTTCCCTGGCCGACGCGCGCAAGAAGTTCGAAGGCGAGGGCTACAAGCTCGCCCCGCGCGTGGAGCCGGTTTCGGCGGGCATCGCCGGTCCCCGCTCCTTCCGCTTCACCCGGATGATGCTGGCCATGGCCGCGTCCGCCGGTGCGCGGGCGACCCTTTCCCCGGTGACCATGAACGCCCCGAACAAGGACCTGGCCAAGGCCCTCAAGCAGGTCGGCGCGCCCATCCACTGGGACGACGACTTCATCCGCAACGACGGCGGCCGGACCCTGGAGTTCGAGGGCAACATGGCCTTTGTCGGCGAGGACAAGTTCAATTTCTACATGCTGCTCTGCCTGGCCCTGGGCCACGCCGGGCGATGCAAGTTCACGGGCAAACCCTCCCTGCAGCTGCTCGACGCGGCCTCGCTGAACAAGGTGCTGCCGTCGCTCGGCGCGCGGGTCGTGCCCATGAACCCGAACAACCCCGGCCTGCCCGTGCGCCTGGAATGCGGCGGAGCCATGGACGAATCCGTGACCCTGCCCGGCGGCATCGACCCGGACTTCGCGGCCGCCCTGACCCTGGCCGCCTGGTCCTTCCCAGGCGGGCTGACCGTCAAGGGGCTGACCGCGCAGGCCCGCGACCGGGTGGCCGAGGCCGTGGCCGTGCTTACGGCCTGCGGCATCAAGGCGGAACTCGGCAAGGACTCGGTCAGCGTGTCCGACGGCGTCCCGGCCATCGACCCGCAGCCGCAACTGCCCCTGTCCGTGCCCCTGAACGCCATGCTCCTGGCCCTGCCCGTCCTGAGCGGCGGCCGTATCAACCTGGAAGGGGCCTGGCCCAGAAACGAGCAGGCCGACCGCGTGCTCGAACAGCTCAGAGCGCTCGGCCTGCGCGTCGACGTGGCCACCGAGAACGTGGTGGCCGTCATGGAGAACGAGTTGCCCGAATCGGCGGACATCCCGCTGGGCGCGTCCCCGGACCTCATGCCCCTGGCCCTGGCCCTGGCGCTCAAGGTGGGCGACGCCCGGTTGTCCGGCGCGGACAACGACGTGGCCGTGGAGCTGCTCGACCGCATGGGCGCGAGCTACGAGATCGACGGCGACGTCATCCATCTCAAGCCCGGCAACCCGCAGTGGGACGGCACCTGGTTCAGCCCGGAACCGGTCTGGTCCATGGGCTGCGCCCTGGCCGCCTTCGCCGTGCCCGGCATCGTGCTCGAGAATCACGGCGAGGTGACCGCCACCTGGCCCGAGTTCTGGAACTTCTACAACTCCCTGCCCACCGGCAAGATGAAACCCAAACCGGAACGCGAGAAGAAGGATGACACGAGAAGACGAATCAAAATCCGGTGACAAACGGCTGAGCGACGACATCAACGTCCTTGAGGCGGAGGTGGCGCAGCTGACCCTGGAACTGGAGCGGACCAAGCACGCCGTCCGGCGGCTGCGGGACGAAGAGGACCCGGCCAAGGGCGTGTACCGCCACGAGGAGATCTTCCGGGCGCAGCAGGACAAGCTGCGCCTGGACGTGGAGATCCAGTTTCGGACCAACAAGATCAACCGGATCAAGCTCGGCATCGGGGACATGGAGCCCTCGGAGGGCGTCAAGAACGGTTTTCTGTTCTGACCCCCGCGCCGTTCGCATCATAGGTACAAGGACCAATCCCGAACGGGGCGGGGCCGGGAGGTGAGAGACCCGGACAGGCCGCCCCGAACGGTCACGAGAGAGACCCAACGCATTGTAGGAGAGACCATGGGCAAGAACATCACCCACAAGATCATCGAGAAGCACCTCGTCTCCGGGAGTATGGTTCCCGGCGAGGAAGTCGGCCTGCGCATCGACCAGACCCTGACCCAGGACGCCACCGGCACCATGGCCTGGCTCCAGTATGAAGCCATCGGCATCGGCAGGGTCCGCACGGACCTGTCCGTGAGCTACGTGGACCACAACACCCTGCAGATGGGCTTCCGCAACCCGGACGACCACCGCTTCCTGCGCACCGTGGCCGCCAAGTCCGGCGCGGTCTTCTCGCCCGCGGGCACCGGCATCTGCCACCAGCTCCACCTGGAGAATTTCGCCAAGCCCGGCGCGACGCTCATCGGTTCGGACTCCCACACCCCCACCGCGGGCGGCATCGGGGCCATGGCCATGGGCGCGGGCGGCCTGTCCGTGGCCCTGGCCATGGCCGGCGAAGCGTACTTCATCCCCATGCCCAAGGTGGTCAAGGTCGAGCTGACCGGCGAGCTGACCGGCTGGGCCCAGGGCAAGGACGTCATCCTCGAGTTGCTCAGGCTGCTGACCGTCAAGGGCGGCGTGGGCAAGGTCTTCGAATACGCCGGTCCGGGCGTGGCCTCGCTGTCCGTGCCCGACCGCGCGACCATCACCAACATGGGCGCCGAGCTGGGCGCGACCACGTCCATCTTCCCGTCCGACGAGACCACCCGCGACTTCCTGACCAAGATGGGCCGGGCCGACGACTGGACGGAACTGGTCGCGGACGCGGACGCCGAGTACGACGAGGTGGTGACCATCAACCTGTCCGATCTGGAGCCCATGGTGGCCCAGCCGCACATGCCGGACCAGGTCTGCAAGGTCAAGGACCTGGCCGGGAAGAAGATCGACCAGGTGGCCATCGGCTCCTGCACCAACTCCTCCTACTCCGACCTCAAGAACACCGCCCAGATCCTGGCCGGGCACATGACCCCGCCCGAGACCGACCTGATGATCTCCCCCGGCTCCAAGCAGGTCCTCAAAATGCTCTCCCGCGAAGGGCTGATCGAACCCCTGCTGGACGCGGGCGCGCGCCTGCTCGAATGTTCCTGCGGCCCGTGCATCGGCATGGGCGGCTCCCCGGTCTCGGCCGGCGTGTCCGTGCGCACCTTCAACCGCAACTTCGAGGGCCGCTCCGGCACCCAGGACGGCCAGGTCTACCTGGCCTCGGCCCAGACGGCGGCCAAGCTCGCCCTGGACGGCGAGTTCACCGACCCGGCCACCTGGGGCCCGGCGCCCGACCGCGTCTCCCTGCCGGACGACGTGCCGTCCATCCGCGACCTGTTCGTCTTCCCGCCCGAGGACGGCTCCTCGGTGGAGGTCCTGCGCGGACCGAACATCGTGGCCCTGGAGGACTTCGACAAGCTGCCCGAGACCGTGGAGGCCAAGGTCCTGCTCAAGGTCGGCGACAATATCACCACCGACCACATCCTGCCCGCGGGCGCGCAGATCACGGCCCTGCGGTCCAACATCCCGGCCATCAGCCAGTACATCTTCTCCCGCGTGGACGAAGGGTTCGTCTCCCGCATGCAGGAGCACGGCAAGGGCGTCATCCTGGGCGGCGAGAACTACGGCCAGGGCTCCAGCCGCGAGCATGCGGCCCTGGGGCCGCGCCACCTGGGCGTCAAGGCCGTGGTGGTCAAGTCTTTGGCCCGCATCCACCGGGCCAACCTGGTCAACTTCGGCATCCTGCCTCTGTTGCTGGTCGACCCGTCCGACTACGACCGGCTGGAAGAGGGCGTCGACCTGACCATCCCGGCCTCGGAAATCACCCCCGGCGGGACCGTGAACATGGTCGCGGGCAACGGCGCAACCGTTGCGGTCACAAATGATTTGACCGAAAAGGAACTACAGATTATCCAGGCAGGTGGCCTCCTGAACGCCGTTCGGGAAGGCAAGTCCTAAGATCGGCACGACGTTGCCTCCCCTTCGGGGGAGGCAACCTGTTCATCATAGCTATCGGAGCAAAAATGTTAGAAATAATGCGCAACAACGCATCCGGCTGGATCGTCAAGATACTCTTTGCCGTCATCATCTTCATCTTCGTGTTCGCCTTCGGCATGTCCGGGCTGAACAACTCGGGCGACCCGACCGTGGCCACGGTGAACGGCCAGGTCATCTCCCGGGCCGAATACCAGCAGATGTATGAACGCGCGGCGGAAAACCTCCGCCGGTCCAACCCGGACCTGCCCCCTGCGCAGACCAGGTCCCCGGAATTCAAGCAGCTGGTCCTGGGCCAGCTGATCAGCGAGAAACTCCTCCTCGACCAGGCCCAGAAGCTCGGCATCCGCGCCTCGGACCAGGAAGTGGCCCAGGGCATCGCCTCGGTGGCCGCCTTCAAGGACGACAACGGCAACTTCGACAAGCAGCGCTACCTCGCCGCCCTGCAAGGAATCCGCATGACCCCGGCCGAGTTCGAGGCCAACTACCGTCAGGACCTGACCATGCAGCGGGTCAAGGACGCCGTGGGCGCTTCGGCCGACGTGTCCGAGGCCCAGGCCCGCCAGATCTTCGACTGGATCGGCGAGCAGGTCAGCCTCGACTACATCGAGGTCCTGCCCGTGGACTTCCGCAAGGACGTGAAGGTGGACGAGGCCGAGATCGAGGCCTACTACAAGGCCAATCAGGACCGCTTCCAGATCCCGGCCCAGGTCACCCTGCGGACCCTCTCCTTCACCCCGGCCTACCTGGCCAAGTTCCAGGCCGTGACCGACGACGAGATCGCCGAATACTACGCGGCCAACAAGGACGCATTGCAGGAGCCCGAACAGATCCACGCCCGGCACATCCTGGTCACGGTCAAGGACTCCGACTCCGAGGCCGCCCAGAAGAAGGCCAAGGAGCGCATCGACAAAATCTACAAGGAAGCCAGGGCCGGGGCGAACTTCGCCAAGCTGGCCGAAGAGAACTCCGACGGCCCCAGCGCGCCCAACGGCGGCGATCTGGGCTGGTTCGGCCGGGGCGCCATGGTCCCGGATTTCGAAAAGGCCGCCTTCGCCCTGGACAAGGGCGAGGTGTCCGAGCCGGTCAAGACCCGGTTCGGCTGGCACGTCATCAAGGTCGAGGACAAGAAGGAAGGAACCGCCAAGACCCTTGAGGAGGCCAGGGACGAGATCAAGAACCGCCTGGCCGAGGAAAAGGCGTCCGACAAGGCCAACGACCTCCTGGACCAGGCCACGGACCGTCTCGTGTCCGGCATGGCCCTGACCGACATCGCCTCCGAGCTCTCCCTCGAGACCGAGACCACCGATCCCATGCCCGCCCAGTACCTGGCCCAGACCTTCGGCATGTCCGCGGACACGGCCAAGGCCGTGTCCGACCTGGCCCCCGGCACCGCCTACAAGAGCCCGGTGGCCATCAACGGCGGCTACATGCTCGTGGAAAAGGTCGAGGACATCGCGCCTTCGATCATGGCCCTCAAGCTGGTCCGCCAGACCATCGTCAACACCCTCAAGGACCAGAAGGGCGCGGAACTGGCCCAGACCGAGGCCGACAAGATCCATGCGGCCCTGACCGGTCCCGACGCCGAGGCGGCGGCCAAGAAATACGCCGCGCGCATCAAGACCACCAAGCCGTTCAACCGCCAGGGCAACATCCCCGGCCTGGGGCAGAGCCAGCCCCTGGCCAAGGCCGCCTTCGACGCCGAAGACAAGGACTGGCTCAAGCTCGTCTACACCATGCCCGGCGGCGGCGCGGTCGTGGCCCGGCTCAACGAACGCATCCCGGCCTCGGACGCCGACTGGAAGGACCAGAAGCAGTTCTGGCTGGACCAGGCCGGACAGAACTACCGCCGCGAGGCCGTGGCCGCCTTCATGGACGATCTGAGCAAGAACGCCCAGGTCGAGATCGCCCGGCCGGACATCCTGAAATAGGTCCGGCTCGTTGCTGACAAAAAAGGGCTGTTCCTGACGGAGCAGCCCTTTTTTTGTTGCCTCCGGCGGCTGGGGCGCTGCCCCAGACCCCGCCAGGGGACCCTTTGAAAAGGGTTCCCTGGACCCTCCCAAACTTTTTGTGTCGCCTGCGGCGAAAAAGGCAGTGATATTCGGTTTTGGAGCTGCTGAAATGAACGGCACTCCCTTCCGCCCGAAATCGCCAACCGGCCCGCCGGATGCTCTCCCTATCCAGCCCGCCCGCTACCCGGGCATCTTCACGACCGCGTAGAAACCGTTGGACTGGTGCCCGTGCATGGTCTCGTAGACGACCTCTTCGAAGGCCAGGGTCGTGAAGCCGGAGAACAGGGCCTCCATGTGGTTGCGGTCATGGTGGCGCAGGGTGCCGCCGTCGTCCACGTCGAACACGCCGTAGAGGCCGTATTTCTCCTGGCCGAGCTGGTAGCGGTCGAGGTTGCGGCGGTCGCGGTTGAGCAGGAAGTCGTTGACGTAGAGCACGCCGCCTGGCCGGAGCACGCGCCTCAGCTCGAGCAGGGCCTCGGCCTGGGTGCGGGTCTCGAGCATGCAGGTGAAGACCGCGAGCATGACGGCGGCGTCGAAGGTGTCGTCGCCGTACGGCAGGGGACCGCCGGGGTAGGCGGCCAGGTTGAGCTCGGGGTGTTCGGCCAGGCCGCGTTCGACCAGGGGCTCGGAGAAGTCGATGCCGGTCAGGTCGGTGTACCCGGCCGAGGCCAGTTCGGCCATGATCCGGCCGTAGCCGCAGCCGAAGTCCAGTATGCGCGCCTTCGTGTCCGGGACGTGCTCGTTGAACACGTCGAGCCGGAACGGGGTGGTGAAGGTCTTGGCCGCACACTTGTCGGCCCAGTAGCGTTGTTGGTCGGGGGGAATGGGAAAGCTCCTTGCTAGAGGGTCAGCTGGACGGTGTACAGGCCGCGCCCGCGCTGGACGCGCATCATGACCGTCTTCTGCATGCGGTTGCGCAGAAACGCGTTGAGCAGGTCGATGCCCGAACGCAGGCTGCGGTTGCCTATCTGATGGATGACGTCGCCCTGCTTGAGGCCGAGCTTGGCCGCCGCCGAGCCCGGGACCACGCCGGTCACCTCCGCGCCCGTTCCCTGTCCCCGGTCGGCCAGTTCGAACCCCCAGTGGGAGCGCACCAGCTTCAGGGCCATGGCCTTGTCCAGGACCTGGGGTCTCAGGTGCAGGCGGATCGCCTGCCCGTCGCGCAGGGCGGTCAGGTTGACGGACTCGGACTTGGTCACGCTGAACAGCCGGGTCAGGTAGTCGGTCTTGTTGGCCAGGACCCGGCCGTTGAAGGATACGAGCACGTCGCCGGGCTTGATCAGCGCGTCCGCCGCCGGGGTGCCGGGATAGACCTCGGTGACGAGCATGCCGTTCAGGTCCTTGAGATTGAAATAGCGGGCCGCGGCCTGGTCCACGTCCTGGCCGAACAGGCCGAGCCAGATGGGCGAGACGTGGCCGGCGTCGAGGAGCTCGGCGATGACGTGCTTGGCCTTGTTGATGGGGATGGCGAAGCCGATGCCCTCGGCCCGGGCCTGGATGGCGGTGTTGATGCCGATGAGCTCGCCGTTGATGTTCAGCAGCGGGCCGCCGGAGTTGCCGGGATTGATGGCCGCGTCGGTCTGGATGAAGCTGCCGTAGGCCCCGGCGTCGGTCTTCATGGGCCGGTTCAGGGCCGAAACCACGCCGGTGGTCACGGTGTTGGAGTAGCCGAACGGGTTGCCGATGGCGATGACCGTCTCGCCGATGAAGATGCCCTCCGAGTCGCCCATGGAGACCTGGGGCAGATCGTGGGCGTTCTCAAGCTTGAGCACGGCCAGGTCGAAGTCGGCGTCCGAGCCGACCAGGTCGGCCTTGAACTCCCGGCCGTCCTTGAGGCGCACGGCGATGTCGCCGCCCGAGGCGATGACATGGGCGTTGGTCAGGACCAACGCCTTTTTGCCGTCGATGATCACGCCCGAGCCGAGGCTCTGGGAGCGGCGTGGACGCTGGTTATAATATTGCCTGAAGAACTGGTCGAAAAAGGGATCGCCGAAGGGCGAACCGTTGCCCGGGACCGTGGAGGTCACGGTGATGTTGACCACCGAGGGGCTGACCGCTTCCACGGCGCGGACCACCGGGGTGCGGCGGTCGGCGGCCTGGGCGGGGACGGAGGCGAAGGAGAAAAGGGAAAGGAGAAGGAGGAAAAGGGATACGGTACGATTCATGCTACCTGCCTTGGGCCATGGCCCTGAGGCGCGCGATGCGGTCTTCAATGGGCGGGTGGGTGGCGAACAGGGACGCGGCCCTCCGCCCGCTGAACGGATTGACGATGAACAGGTTCTCGGTGACCGGGTTGCCCTCAAGCGGCACCCGCTGGGCGGCCGAGTCGAGCTTGGCCAGGGCGTCGGCCAGGTCGTTCGGGTTGGACAGGCGCGCGCCCGTGGCGTCGGCCAGGTATTCGCGCGACCGGGAAATGGCCATCTGGATCAGGGTGGCGGCGATGGGCGCGAGAAAGGCCATGGCCAGCGCGGCCAGGGGGTTGCCGTTCTCTTCGTCGCGAGAGAAGCCGCCGAAGATGGCGGTGAACTGAAGCATGTTGGCGATGAACACGATGGCCCCGGCCAGCACGGCCGCGATGGTCTGGATGAGGATGTCGCGGTTGACGATGTGGCCGAGTTCGTGGGCCAGCACGCCCTGCAGCTCGTCGGGGTCCAGGATGTCGACTATCCCGCGCGTGACCGCGACCACGGCGTTTTGCGGATTGCGGCCGGTGGCGAACGCGTTGGGCGCGTCCTGGGGGATGAGCACGATGCGCGGCTTGGGGATGCCCGCGGCCTGGGCCATTTCGCCGACCACCCGGTGGATGTGCGGTGCGTCGCCCGGGGACAAGGGCCGCGCCTTGTACATGCGCAGGACTATCTTGTCCGAATACCAATAGCTGCCCACGTTCATGAGCATGGCGAACCCGAAGGCCAGGAACAATCCGGCGCGTCCGCCCATGGCGCCGCCCAGGGCCATCAGCAGGCCGGTGAGCAGGCCCAGAAGCAGCAGGGTTTTGATCTGACTGGTCATATGATCGATATCCTCCGGCAACGCGCATTATCGCGAAACCAGTAGATAGGGATTTGCCCGCAAAGGTCAAGACCCGATGCGCCTCCCTGCCCGCCGCCAAGCGTCGATCCGGCGATTTCCCGTTATAGTATTGAGAAAAAACACAGATACAGTTTGCCCACAGGACGAAATCGTTATAATACGTTAGGCCAAAGGACTATTGCTGAATTTGAGAGGTCGAGACAATGAAAGCATGTAATTTCGAAAGCCCCATACCCAAATCCACCGAGATTTCCACCGTAGGCACGGCCAAGATCGCCAACCCCATCAAGTTCGGCAATTTCGTGGAGGAGGAGGACGCCGTTCTGGTGGACATCTCCCGCAGGTCCGTGGAGGGCGGACCCAAGAGCCGCAAGAAGCCCGAGCCCATCTATTTCGAATCCGCCGGCCCCCGCGACAAGGTATACTACGACCCGAGCAAGACCAAATGCGCGGTGGTCACCTGCGGCGGGCTGTGCCCCGGCCTGAACGACGTCATCCGGGCCATCGTCATGACCGCCTACCATGAATACAGGGTCCCGTCCGTGCTCGGCATCCAGTACGGCCTGGCCGGATTCGTGCCCGAGCAGGGCTACGACGTCGTCGATCTGACCCCGGACTTCGTCTCGCGCATCCACGAGTTCGGCGGCACGGTGCTGGGCAGCTCGCGCGGGCCCCAGGACCCGGAGGCCATCGTGGACGCGCTGGAACGCATGAACGTCTCCATCCTGTTCATGATCGGCGGCGACGGGACCATGCGGGCCGCCTCCACAGTGGTGGCCGAGATCGAAAAGCGCGGGCTGTCCATCTCCGTGGTCGGCCTGCCCAAGACCATCGACAACGACATCAACTACGTCTCGCCCTCGTTTGGCTTCGACACCTCGGTGGAGACCGCGGCCATGGCCATCAGGGGGGCGCATGTGGAGGCCACGGGCGCGCCCTGGGGCATCGGCCTGGTCAAGGTCATGGGCCGGGACGCGGGCTTCATCGCGGCCCAGAGTTCCCTGGCCTGCCAGGAGGTCAATTTCTGCCTCATCCCGGAATCCCCCTTCGACATCCACGGCGAAAACGGCTTCCTGGCCGCCCTGGACGAACGCATGAAGAAGAGCGGCAACGCGGTCATCGTGGTGGCCGAGGGCGCGGGCCAGGATCTTCTGGAGGATTCGGGCAAGCAGGACGCCTCGGGCAACGTCAAGCTGAGCGACATCGCCGCCCTGCTGAAGCGGGAGATCCTCGACCATTTCAGGAAACAGGGCATCGAGGCCACGCTCAAATACATCGACCCGAGCTACATCATCCGCTCGGTCCCGGCCAACGCCAACGACCGCATCTACTGCTCGTTTCTGGGCATCCATGCGGTCCACGCGGGCATGTCCGGCCGCACCGGCCTGGTCATCTCCCGCTGGAACGGCCGCTACGTGCACATTCCCATGGCTGTGGTCACCCGGGGCAAGAAACGGATCAGCACCTGTTCGAACTACTGGCGGGCCGTGCTCGAATCCACGGGCCAGCCGTTGACCATGAAAAATGACAAGCAGGAACAATAATTATTCTTGATTTGTTCGCAAACCGGATATATGCATCTCTGAATGTTGAGCATTTTTTTATCGGTATGAGGTATGTCAAAGCAATATCCACAAGGGGGTTTGTATGGATGTGCTGATGCTTTCCCGGCTGCAATTCGCCGCAGCCACCATGTTCCACTTCATTTTCGTGCCGTTGACGCTGGGGCTGTCCGTCCTCATCGCGTGCATGGAAACGGCCTACGTACGCACCGGCAACGAGGTGTACAAAAAAATGGCCAAGTTCTGGGGGAAACTGTTCCTGGTGAACTTCGCGCTCGGCGTGGTCACCGGCATCACCCTGGAGTTCCAGTTCGGCACCAACTGGTCCCGGTACTCCATGTACGTGGGCGACATCTTCGGCTCGCTCCTGGCCATCGAGGCCACGGCGGCCTTCTTCCTTGAATCCACCTTCATCGGCGTCTGGCACTTCGGCTGGGACAAGCTCTCGCCCAAGGCCCACGCCATCACCGCCTGGCTGGTGGCCGGAGCCTCCAACCTGTCGGCCATCTGGATTCTCATCGCCAACGGGTTCATGCAGAATCCCGTGGGCTACGTCCTGCGCAACGGCCGGGCCGAGCTGACCGACTTCTGGGCGGTCATCACCAACAAGTACGCCTGGCTCGAATTCTTCCACGTGGTTCCGGCCTCCCTGCTCCTGGCGGGGTTCTTCATCGTCGGCATCTCCGCGTGGCACCTGCTGCGCAAGAACAACACCGAATTCTTCCAGAAATCCTTCAACCTGGGCATCTCCGTGGCCCTGGTCTTCGCCCTGTTCACCGCGGCCGAGGGCCACATCCACGGCAACAACCTGTCCGACACCCAGCCCGCCAAGCTGGCGGCCATGGAATCCCACTGGGAGACCCAGAAAAACGCGCCCATGTATCTCCTGCTCATTCCGGGCGAGGACGGCAACGTGCTCGAGGCCCTGCCCCTGCCCGGCGTGCTGAGCTTTTTGGCCTACAACGACTTCAACGCCGAAGTGAAGGGGTTGAGCGACTTCCCCAAGGAAGACCGGCCCCCCGTGGTCCTGTCCTTCCTCTCCTTCAGGCTGATGGTCGGCCTGGGCACCCTGTTCATCCTGTTGGCCGGGTTCGGATTCCTGGTGCGCAACAAGGTGGACCAATATCCCCGCCTCCTCAAGGCGCTGCCCTTCTGTATCCCGCTGCCCTACTTCGCGTTGTGGGCGGGCTGGACGCTGACCGAAGTCGGCCGCCAGCCGTGGATCGTCTACGGGCTCATGCGCACCTCGGACGCGGTCTCCCCGGTGGGAGCCGGCGAGGTGGGCTTCACCCTGGTGCTCATGACCCTGCTCTACGCCCTGCTCGGCGCCGTCGGCATCTGGCTGATGGTCAAGCTGGCCAAGAAGGGTCCCGAGGACAATACGCCCATCCAGGCCTAATCCCAGCGAATAAAGGAGAAAATCTATGACTACTTTGATGGAAACCGGTTCGCTGCACTACTACCTGGCGATGATCTGGTTCATCCTCTGGGGCGTGCTCTGGGCCGTCTACTTCATCCTCGACGGCTTCGACCTGGGCGTGGGCACCCTGCTGCCCTTCCTGGCCCGGTCCGAGACCGACAAACGGGCCCTGCTCAATTCCACCGGTCCCTTCTGGGACGGCAACGAAGTCTGGCTCATCGCGGCCGGCGGCGTGACTTTCGCCGCCTTCCCCTACGCCTACGCGCAGATGTTCAGCGGGTTGTACCTGGCGCTCATGCTGCTTCTGTTCACCCTGATCGTGCGCGGCGTGTCCTTCGAGTTCCGCTCCAAGGTGGAGAGCCCGGGCTGGAGAAAGGCCTGGGACACCGCCCACGCGGTCTGCTCCTTCCTGCCCGCCCTGCTGCTCGGCGTGGCCTTCGGCAACATCTTCCAGGGCATCCCGCTCGACGAGACCGGGTTCTCCCAGGCCGGGCTGTTCGGCCTGCTCAACCCGTACGGCATTGCGGGCGGCATCCTGTTCGTGACCATCTTCATGATGCACGGGGCACTGTGGCTGTGCATCCGGACCACCGGCGAGCTCAAGGCGCGGGCCGAGTCCGTGGCCACCAAGCTGTGGCCCGGCGTGGTCGTCCTGACCGTGCTGTTTTTGGCCTACACGGCCATGTCCACGCAGCTGTTCGCCAACTACCTGGTCTACCCGGTGCTGTTCGTCATCCTGCTGCTGCCCGTGGCCGGGCTGGTGCTCATGCGCACCTACCTCGGCGCCGGCAAGTACTGGATGGCCTGGGCCTCCAGCGGCCTGTACATCGGCGGCACGGCCCTGTTCGGCGTGGTCGGCATCTTCCCGGCGATCATCCCGTCCAGCCCGAATCCGGCCAACAGCCTGACCATCATGAACTCGGCGTCGAGCCCCCTGACGCTGGAGATCATGCTCGTGGTGGCCGTGATCTTCGTGCCCCTGGTCATCGGCTACCAGTCCTGGGTCTACAAGCGGTTCGCCACGGCCATCACCGAGGACGACCTGCAGTACTAGGGAGGAACTTCCCTGAAGCGAAAGACCGCCCGGTCCGGCAATCCGCCGGGCCGGGCTTTTTTTCGCCCTTTTGCCCGAAAAACCGTTCCGGGCACGGTTTCCCCCTGCCGCAGGCCCTCGCAAAGGGCGCAAAACGAAAATCCGGGCAAAAGAGAGCCCAAACGGACCGCCCGGCAACCCCCGCCGCGTCTGGCTTCCGGCCGCCGGGTCCCCTTTCTATCTTTTTACAACCCACGGCGGTTCTGCTAGGTTGCACCATTCTTTGCACAACCTCTTAGGGCATTGCGGTCGGCCCCGCGTGAGCGCCACCGGGCAATGCTTTCATATAATTCGTTATCCGGCGATCCGTCGCCGTTTTTCAAGGAAGGATTTCGATGGCGATTCTGCTCGGCTTGGTGCGAAGCGTCGACCGGCTCAACGAATGGGTCGGCAAACTGGCGGGATACTTATCCCTGCTCATGGTCGTGGTGGTGACCGGGGACGTGATCATGCGATACGCGTTCAATACCACCTTTCTGGCGGTCCAGGAACTGGAATGGCACCTGTTCGGGGCCATGTTCCTGCTCGGCGCGGGCTATACCCTGCTCAAGGACGAACACGTGCGCGTGGACGTCGTCTACCAGCGCCTCAGCCGCAAGACCCGGGCCTGGATCAATTTTCTCGGCGTGCTCTTCTTCCTGCTGCCCGGCTGCTTCCTGGTCCTGGACACCTCGTGGAAGTTCTTCAGCATGTCCCTGGCCATCCACGAGGGATCGGGCGACCCCGGCGGGCTCCCGGCCAGGTACGTGCTCAAGTTCTTCATCATCATCGGCTTCGCCCTGGTCGCCTTGCAGGGCGTGTCCATGGGCGTCAAGGCCTTCCTGGAGATCCTCGGCAGGCCGTACGAACCGGCCCCCGGGACCACGGAAGAGGCCGCACCGGCCAAAGGGGAGGGTGCCTAGATGATGGAAGCGCTCCCCCTGATCATGTTCGGGGTCCTGACCCTGCTCCTGATGGTCGGCTTTCCCGTGGCCTTCACCCTGCTCGGCACCTCCCTGGTCTTCGGGATCATCGGTTTCGGCTGGGACTTCTTCAACCTGCTGCCCATGCGCATCTGGGGCACCATGACCAACCAGACCCTGCTGGCCGTGCCCCTGTTCATCTTCATGGGGGTCATGCTCGAACGCTCGGGGCTGGCCGAGGATCTGCTTGAGACCATGGCCCTGCTCTTCGGGCGCATGTGCGGCGGCCTGGCCGTGTCCGTGGTCATCGTGGGCATGCTGCTCGGCGCGTCCACCGGTATCGTCGGGGCCACCGTGGTGACCATGGGGCTCATCTCCCTGCCGACCATGCTGCGGCGCGGCTACCAGACCGAGCTGGCCACGGGCGTGATCTCGGCCTCGGGCACGCTCGGGCAGATCATCCCGCCGTCCATCGTCCTCGTGCTGCTGGGCGACATCATCGGCGTGTCCGTGGGCGACCTGTTCATGGGCGCGGTCATCCCGGGCATGCTCCTGGTCGGCCTGTACTGCGTCTACATCATCATCTATTCGCACTTCAACAAGGCCTGCGCCCCGACCATCCCGGACGAGGAATGGAACGAGATCCTGGCCGCCGGGCTGTGGAGGCGGGTCTTCAAGGCCCTGGTGCCGCCGCTGCTGCTGATGACCTGCGTGCTCGGCTCCATCTTCGCGGGCGTGGCCTCGCCCACCGAGGCGGCGGCCGTGGGCGCGGCCGGCGCGGTCGTCCTGTCCATGGTCAACCGCCGGTTCACCTTTGGACGGCTGCGCGAGACCATGATGACCACCACGGTGCTGACATCCATGGTCTTCATCATCCTGGTGGGCGCGGGCGCGTTCGGCCTGGTCTTCCGTGGTCTGGGCGGCGACCACGTCATCCGCGACTACATCACCCACCTGGCCTTCGGGAAATGGACCGTGATGCTCATCGTCATGACGATCATCTTCGTCATCGGCTTCTTCCTGGACTTCATCGAGATCACCTTCATCCACATCCCGGTGCTGGCCCCGATCATGCACGACTTCGGCTTCAACCCCCTGTGGTTCGCCATCCTCTTCGCCATCAACCTGCAAACCTCGTTCATGACCCCGCCGTTCGGCTTCTCGCTCTTCTTCCTCAAGGGCGTGGCCCCGCCGTACGTGCGCACCGGGCAGATATACAAGGGCATCATCCCCTTCGTCCTGCTCCAGCTCCTGGGCATGGGACTGGTGATCATCTTCCCGGAACTGGCCACCTGGCTCCCCTCGGTGGTCTTCGGCGAATAACGCCCCGGATATTCAAGCCCCTGTCCCTTGCGGACAGGGGCTTTTTCTTCTGGCCGCGACGCCTGCCTATCACGTCATACATCAATATAAACAGCTGTTTGCATCAAACACTTTCAGCCCGGCTTGCCCAAAGCCCCAGGGCGGTGTAAGGTTGCGCCCCTGCGCCGGGAACCGCCTCCCGGCACGAAACCGCCATTTTCCATGAACGGATACTTCATCACCGGCACCGACACCGACGTCGGCAAGACCCTGGCCACCGCGGCCCTGCTCCGGGCGCTGCTGGACGCCGGGCGCAATGCCGTGGCGCTCAAGCCGGTGCAGACGGGCTGCCCTCGGCAAGACGGCCGACTCATGGCCGAAGACCCTGCGGTCTACGCCCGGTTCGCCGGGCCGTACTTCCCGGACGGCTACCCCGAGGCGTGCTGCCGCAAGTTCGTCCCGGCCTGCTCTCCGCACCTGGCCGCCGAGGCTGCGGGCGAGACGCTCGATCCCGACGACCTCGCCGCCGGGGTCGAAAGGCTCGCCCACGGCTACGACACCGTGCTGGTGGAGGGCGCGGGCGGCTGCGCCGTACCGCTCGGCAACGGACGGACCATGCTCGACCTGATGGCGCGGCTCGACCTGCCGGTCGTCGTGGTCGCGGACAACAAGCTGGGCGCGGTCAACCACGCGCTCATGACCGTGGAGGTCCTGCGCGGGCGCGGCCTGGACGTGGCCGGGGTGATCATGACCAACGCCACGCCCCCGACCGCAGGAGATGAAGGGTTGCGCCGGGACAACGTCAAGGCCATCGCCGAACTGAGCGGCGTGCCCATCCTGGCCGACATCCCGCACCTCTCCGGCGCTCCCGTGGACGAGATCACGGCCCACGCGGCCCGGGCCCTGGAATACCTGCCCGGCCCACGGCCAGTGGACGACGGACTCGATTTCGACCGCGACCACATCTGGCATCCCTACACCTCGGCCCTGGAACCGCTGCCCGTGAACAAGGTCCGCTCGGCCCGTGGCGCGCGCATCGTCCTGGACGACGGCCGCGAGTTGGTCGACGGCATGGCCTCCTGGTGGTGCGCCATCCACGGCTACGGACGCCCGGAACTCCTGCGTGCCGCCCGCCACCAGCTGGGCCGCCTGCCCCACGTCATGTTCGGCGGCCTGACCCACGACCCGGCCATCGGCCTGTGCCGTGACCTCCTGGACATGGCCCCGGACGGGCTCAACCACGTCTTCCTGGCCGATTCCGGCTCGGTCAGCGTGGAGGCGGCCATCAAGATGGCCCTGCAATACATGCAGGCCAAAGGCGAGACCGGGCGGACCAGGTTGTTCACCGTGCGCGGCGGCTACCACGGCGACACCTGCGGGGCCATGTCCGTGTGCGACCCGGACAACGGCATGCACCATCTTTTCTCCGGCCTGCTGCCCAAACAGATTTTCGCGCCCGTGCCGGACTGCCCGTTCCGCGAGCCGTTCGACCCCGAGCGCTTCCGGGAGACGGAACGCATCTTCCGGGAGCGGCAGGCCGAGATCGCGGCCGTCATCGTGGAGCCCATCGTCCAGGGGGCGGGCGGCATGCGCTTCTACCATCCCGAATACCTGCGCCGGTTGCGCCGGTTGGCCGACGAACACGGCGTGCTGCTCATCCTGGACGAGATCGCCACCGGGTTCGGCCGCACCGGCAAACTGTTCGCCTGCGAGTGGAGCTCCGTGACGCCCGACATACTGTGCGTGGGCAAGGCGTTGACCGGCGGAACCATGACCCTGGCCGCCGTCCTGGCCACCAATGATGTGGCCCGGACCATCTCGCAAGACGGCGGCGTGTTCATGCACGGCCCGACGTTCATGGGCAACCCGCTGGCCTGCGCCGTGGCCCGGGCCAGCCTGGGCATACTCAGAGACACGGACTGGCAAGCCCGTGTCCGCGCGGTGGAAGGATGGCTTGAGGAAAGTTTCGGCCCGTGCCGCGAACTGCCGGGCGTGGCCGACGTCCGGGTACTCGGGGCCATCGGTGTGGTCGAGATGGAGAACCCGGTCAACGTGCCGAACCTGCAACGCTTTTTCGTGGACCACGGCGTGTGGCTGCGGCCTTTCGGCAAGCTCATCTACGCCATGCCGCCGTACATCATCAACCGGGACGAAACGGCCCGCCTGGGCGCGGCCATACACGACGCCATCACGGCCCGCGCCCACCAGTAAGGAGACCGCCATGACCCTGCTCGCCCTCTATTTCGCCCTGTTCATCGGGATGGGCGTTTACGAATACGCCAAGCGCAAGGACTTCGAGGACTTCGCCGTGGCCGGACGGCATCGCGGCGCGGGCGTGGTCGGGGTGTCCATCGTGGCCTCCTGCGTGGGCGCGTCGGCGACCATCGGCATGACCGGCCTGGCCTTTTCCGCCGGAACGCCCGCCTTCTGGTGGCTCGGCTCGGGCGCGGCCGGGCTGCTCGTGCTCGGCTCCCTGCTGGCGGCCAAGGTGCGCAAGAGCGGGGTCTGCACCCTGCCCGACATGGCCGAAAAATTCATCTCGCCCGCCACGCGCAGGCTGACCGCCCTGATCATCGTCCCGGCCTGGGCCTCGATCCTGGCCGCCCAGTACATCGCCGCGGCCAAGGCGGCCACCGCCCTGTCCGGCATGGACTACTCCACGGCGCTGATCGCCTGCGCGGCGGCCATCACCGCCTACACCCTGCTCGGCGGCCAGAACTCGATCATGAAGAGCGACGTGGTCCAGTACGGCCTGGTCGCGGCCGGGCTCGGCCTGGCCCTGTACTACACGGCCACGGCCTCCCCGGTCTCCCTGGCCGACATGAACCTGCAATGGACCAACGAGGCCTTCCCGCTGTCCAAGTGGACCTATTTCATGCTCATCGTGGGCGGCAGCTACGTGGTCTGCCCCATGCTCTTCGGACGGCTCTTCTCGGCCCGCACCGAACGCCAGGCCAGACGGGGCGCCCTGTTCGGCAGCGCGGGCATCGCCCTGTCCGCCGTGCTCATCGTCTGCATCGGCCTGTTCGCCCGCGGCCTGGCCCCGGCCGGGACGGACGCGGACTCCATCCTGACCCAGGTCGTGCCCTCGGTCATGCCCGCCTGGGCCGGGACCGCCCTGATCTTCGCCCTGCTCTCGGCCATCGTCTCCTCGGCCGATTCCTGCCTGATCACGGCGGCCACCATCCTGGAACACGACCTCATAGGCGGCAAAAGCACGGGCCGCTGCCGCCTGCTCATGCTCGGCATCGGCCTGGGCGCGCTGGTCGTGGCCAAATCCGGCGGCTCCATCCTGTCCCTGCTCCTGGCGGCCAACGACATCTACGTCTGCGGCGTGGTCGCGCCCATGTTCGTGGCCATCCTGGCCTGGGGCAAACGGGCGATCAACCCGCGCACCATGCTCCTGGCCATGCTCGCCGGAGGCACGCTGGGCATCGCCGCCGCCTGGACCGGCCTCAAGGTCTTCAGCTTCGCCGGTGTCGGCCTCTCCCTGGCCCTGTCCGCCGCCGCCCTCCTCCCCCAACGAACCCCGGCCAAGGTCGAGGGAGCCTAACCTCCCGGACGTTGCGCCAGCAACGTCCCCACCCCACACTCCCAAGCGGCGCCAGCGCAGCGCCGTGCCGCCAGCACGCCCCCACCGCCGTACCGAGGCTTTGGAGAGTGGTGGAGATGTGCATTTTTCGAGGGGGCGGCCGACCGCAGCGTAGTCTTCCTACGTGAGGATCGGACGTTTCCTCGAAAAATGCGCAGATTCGCCGCTATCCGGAGCCGACACTCCGGCGCGAGGCGCAAAAACAAGGCGCGGCGGCCACCCGAAGGGGCAGCCGCGCCTTGTTTTTGCGCCGATGCGCCGGACTTACGCCCCGATGGACATGGTGTCGAAGTAGGTGCGCGACGAGACGTCGGCCCAGGAGCCCCATTGCTTCTGGAACTCGTTGAAGCCCTTGGCGACCTTGGTGGCCAGGGGCGACTTGGCGGCCTCCTCGGCGACCACTTCGCGGGCCAGGACGCGCAGGTCGGCCAGGATCTCGGGGGAGAGCTTGCGGACCTCGACGTGGTGCTTCTCGACCAGCTCCCTGAGGGCCGCGCCGTTCTGGGCCTCGAAGTCGCACAGGGCCTGCAGGTTGGTATGGGCCGCGGCGGACTCGCAGATGGCCTTGAGGTCCGAGGGCAGGGCGTTGAACTTGTCCTTGTTGAACATGACGTCCAGACAGCTGCCGCCCTCGTGCCAGCCCGGGGTGTAGTAGTACTTGGCGGCCTGGTAGAAGCCCATGCGCAGGTCGTGCAAGGGGCCGACCCATTCGGTGGCGTCGATCACGCCGCGCTCGAGCGAGGTGAAGATCTCGCCGCCGGGCAGGAGCACGACCGTGCCGCCCGCGCGGGCGATGACCTTGCCGCCCAGGCCGGGGATGCGCATCTTGAGGCCCTTGAAATCATCGATGGAGTTGATCTCGCGGTTGAACCAACCGGCCATCTGCACACCGGTGTTGCCCATGGGGCGGCCGATCAGGTTGAACTGGCCGTAGACCTCGTCCCACAGGTCCAGGCCGCCGCCGGAGTAGAACCAGGCGTTCAACCCCTGGGCGTTCAGGCCGAAGGGCACGGCGGAAAACCACTGGCACGCCGGGTCCTTGCCCGCCCAGTAGTAGGGGGAGCCGGAACCGCACTCGGCGGTGCCCTGGGACACGGCGTCGAACACGCCCAGGCCGGGCACCAGCTCGTTGGCCGCGTAGACGTCGATCTTCATGCGCCCGTTGCTCATGGCCTCGATCCGCTTGGCCAGGTCCTCGGCCCCGGTCTGCAGGATGGGGAACTTGGGCGGCCAGGTGGTGACCATCTTCCAGTGCACGGTCTTGCCGACCTGGGCCGGGGCCGCGGCCTGATTGGCCTCGCCCTGGGCCCCGCCGGTCTTTCCGGCGTCGTCGTTGCAGGCCGCCAACAGGGCCGTACCGCCCGCCAGGCCGGCAATGGCCGCCTTGCTCAAAAAGTCGCGTCGCTTCATCTTTCCTCCGATATGGAAACATTGCATCGGCCGTCCATGGGCCGCATATAGTGGTATTGCGCAAAAAACGTGCATGATTTCAGTCCCGATTGCAAGCCGTCCGCCCCGGTGCGCCGCCATTTTCCCGACCCGGTCGTCCCCTTTTTTTGCCTATTTTTGTTGTATTAATATTGACAACTCAACCTATTTTACGGAAAATGTTTTATCAAAATTGACAAAAAAGGACAATACATGGATTCTTGCCTGCACACGGCACTTTCGGCGGGCCGTTGGGTACGGGCCGTGGCCCGGCCGGATTTCGGGCCGCGGCTGGCCGTGCCCCTGGCCGGGGAGTCGGTCCCGGCCGGGTTCCCGTCGCCCGCCGAGGAATACCTGGAAAAAAGGCTGGACCTGAACGAGCATCTGGTGGCGCGCCCGGAGGCAACCTACTTCGTGCGCGTGTCCGGCGACTCCATGATCGGCGCGGGCATCCACCACGGCGACCTCCTGGTGGTGGACCGCTCCCTGGACCCCAAGCCGGGTAATGTCATTATTGCTCTGGTGGATGGGGAGTTTACGGTGAAGAGATTGAGAAAGACACCGTTCGGCCTGGAGCTCGCCCCGGAAAATCCGGAATATGAGGTCATTCCGCTCTCGGAGGAGACGGACTTCCAAGTCTGGGGAGTTGTTTTGCATGTGGTTCACAAGGTGTGAAGTGGCTTCCGATAGCGGCGCATCTGCACATTTTTTCCAGGGGGCTTTCATCCTCACGTAGACGGCTACGCTGCGGTGAAAGCCCCCTGGAAAAAAATGCACAGCTGCACCACTCTCGAAAGCCTATCCCAAGCGCGGGGGAGAGAGCCGCTGTCGGGTGCTGCGCACTCGAATCGCTCCAGGGGGAGGTCGGCGGGGACCTTGGCTCGTTGTTGCGGCGGTGCCATTTAGTGCGTCCCGCCCCGCCGAAGGCGGATACAAAAAGTTTGGGAAAAGGAGGGGATGGGGGTCCGGGGGAAGGGGAGGAAAGAACCCTTTTCAAAGGGTTTTTCCTCCCCTTCCCCCGGCCGCCGGAGGCGCGCCATGGCCAGTTATGCGTTGGTTGACTGCAACAATTTTTATGCGTCGTGCGAGCGGGCGTTCCGGCCGGAGTTGAACGGGCGGCCGGTGGTGGTCTTGTCGAACAACGACGGATGCGTGATCGCCCGGTCCTCGGAGGCCAAGGCCATGGGGATCGACATGGGCACGCCGTATTTCAAGTGCCGGGCGCGGCTTGAGCGGCTCGGGGTGGCCGTGTTCTCGTCCAACTACGCGTTGTACGGGGACATGTCCGCGCGGGTGATGCGGATTCTCTCAAGGTTCTGCCCGGGTGTGGAGGTCTATTCCATCGACGAGGCGTTCTGCGACCTGAGCGGCGTGCCGGGCGGGGCCGAGGCGTACGCGCGGCGGGTGCGGGCCACGGTCCTGGCCTGGACCGGCATCCCGGTGTCCGTGGGCATCGGCCGGACCAAGACCCTGGCCAAGCTGGCCAACCGGTTCGCCAAGAAACAGCCGCGCAGCCGGGACGTGTTCGACCTCACCACCAGCCCGGACCCGGACCGGGTGCTGCGCTGGACCGACATCGGCGACGTCTGGGGCATCGGCCCGCGCCATGCCAAGCGGCTGCGCGCCCTGGGCGTGACCGACGCGCTCAAGTTCCGCGAGCTGAAACGGGACTGGGTGCAGAAAAAGATGACCGTGGCCGGGCTGCACACGCTGCTGGAACTGCGCGGCTTCCCCTGCCACGGCTTCCACGCCGGTCCGGCTAACAAGAAGACCATCGTGTCCTCGCGCTCCTTCGGCCACCCGGTCACGCGGCTCGACCACATGCTCGAAGCCACCGCCCAATACACCACCCGGGCCGCCGAAAGGCTGCGCGGACAGGAAGCCGTGGCCGCGAACATCACGGTCCATTTGCAGACCAATTCCTTCAGGCTCGGCCAGCCGCAATACTCCAACGCCCTGTCCGTGCCCCTGCCCGTGGCCACCGCCCACACCCCCACCCTGATCCGGGCCGCCAAGACCGGCATGGAACGCATCTTCAAACACGGCTACCAGTACAAGAAGTGTGGGGTCATGCTCTCGGGCCTGGAACCCGAACACGGCCGCTGGCTCAGTCTGCTCGCCCTGCCCCCCGACCACCGGCCGGGCGACACCCCGCTCATGCGCGCCGTGGACCGCGTCAACAAGCGCTGGGGACGCGACACCCTCTCCTTCGCCGCCTCGGGCATCACCCGCGACTGGCGCATGAAACGCGAAATGCGCTCGCCCCGGTACACCACCGTCTGGGAGGAAATTCTGACAGTGCTGGCGAAGTAAGGAGCATTGGGGATGCCTCCCGCCGTTCCGTCCGTTTTTTCTGCCCGAAATCGCAGGGTTGTTTTTAAAGAAAGACTATTACTGAAAAGGATCATAGGTCCGCCGCAGTCACAAAACGCCGCAAGACCGCTTGGCCGTGTCCGCGCAACCTCGCCCGCGGCGTTGGGCAACCGTCCCGAAGAGTTCGCGCCGGGCGGCCCTCCGAGGCCCGTGGACGTCCGGCGCGAACTCTTCGGGACACCGCCCGGCCAAGCTACTCCCGCACTCCGCGCGAAACCAGCCGCACATACGCGCCCGCCCCCGCGAAGCGGCGCCAAAAAGTTTGGGAGATTCTTAAGAACCTTTTTCCCAAAAGGTTCTTAAGCCGCCGGAGGCATCCCTTTCACGCCCGCCCGGCGAGGGCTCGCCGGAGGCCTCCCCGCATCAATCCAGCGAGACCTGCGAACCGGTGGCCTGGACGAGATTCGGGGTTCCGGTTCGGGTGGTCTGGTTGAAACTGAGGGCTTGTCTGGGCTGGCCGGCCTGAAGAAAGGCCATGCGGCGCATTTCGAGGCGTTGGAACTGGGTACGGCGTTTACCGAGGATGTTCTCGATGCGTCTGCGGCGCGCTTCCTCGGACAGGGCCGGGCCCTGGTCCATGGAGGATTCCGGGGTTTCGGCCTGGGCGGTCATGACCGGGGCTTCCGGCCCGGCGGGCTCGGCCTGGAGGTACTCGGGCAGCTTGAAGGCCTCGCCGCTGACCATGGCGTTGTACTTGTCCTCCACGACCTGGCCGGGCGTCTTGTCGTTGGCCGCGTATTCGTAGGAGAACTCGCCGACGGTGTAGGCCGTGGACGCGTATTGCAGGGGTGCGAACGCGAACCCGCCCGCGCCGAGCAGCGGGGCGACCACGGCGCAGCCGGACAGCGGCCCCGACACGGACAGCAGGACAAACAGAACGAAGACCGTTTTCACGGACAGGGTCTGTGCAACCTTTTTCATGGACTCTCCAGTCACTGAGAACCGTCCACGCATGCCCCCCCAGGCTTGGCAACACGCCGCGACCATATACCATTTTTGCGCGCAGGACAATATTATCAAAATATTTGAAGCGGTTGCCGTACACCTCTCCCTGTCATCCCATTATCATAATTATTTCAAGATATTATCTAGAAAATTTGGCTCCGCAAAATCCCACGATTTCAGGGACGGTCAAAAAACAGATGCCTCGGAATCATTGGGGAAAAACCAATTCCGACTCGCAGAGCCGCCTTTACCTGGCGTGCCCAAAGAGGTAATTGACGGTGCGTATGGAACAGGAACAGCCCAAGAAACGGACCTGGTCCAGGCTGGCGGCGGTGCCCCTGGCCGTGGCCTGTGCGGCGGTGCCTCTGGGGACCCTGCTTTCGCGGTTCGCCGGTCCCGGCCCGGAGGGGTCGCCGTATTTGCCCTGGCTGATCCTGGCGGCCCTGGGCACGGCGCACGCCATCCTGTTCCGGCGCTCGGGTCGACGGCTGCGGACCCGCTTCTTCCTGGAGTTGGCCATGTTCGCCGGGCTTGCGGCCGTCGTGGTCCGGCATCGCGAGGTCCTCCTTTTCAAGCTGGGAAATCTCACGCCCTTGCTGCCGGAACTGACGCCGGTGATCATGCTCGGCTTCTGCTGGCTGTGGGTCCTGACCTTCGGAACGCCGGACCGGGCGGCCTTCCAGCGGTGGGGGGCGGCGCTCGGACTGGTCTGCGTGCTCGACCTGGCCGTGGAGGCGTTCATCTACCGGGCCGCGCCCTCCCTGCGCTGGATCGGCGACGCCAACCTGCTGGCCGGGCTGCTGCTGGTCTGCCTGTGCGCCTCGCTCAGGCCCGGACCGGCGGACAACGGACTGCATGAGCCGGACCAGGGCAAGCCGGTGTACCGGGCCCTGATCCTGGCCGGATTGCTGGCCACCCTGTCGCGCACCGGGCTGTTCGCCGCGGCCTGGGTCTATGTCTTTTTCGGCCGGGGCGGGCGGATCCTGCGCGCGTCCGTGTTCCTGGCCTGCCTCGCGGCCCTGGCCGCGACCTTCCTGCTGCCGGTCACGCCCTCGGACCTGGCCCGGTACGTGGACTACTGGCTGTGGGCCAAGTCCATGGTCCTGTTCTCGCAGGACCCGTCCGTCCTGATCGCCGGGCTGCCTCTGAACCGCGCCCTGCCCTTCGCCTTTCCGCCCGAGATGATCCCGGTCTGGGAGCGGGTCGCGGAAACGCCCGCCCTGTTCGGCGCGCATCTGAACCAGGTGCCGTCCTTCTGGCTGCGCTGCATCCTCGGCTGGGGGGCCATCCTGCCCGCTGCCTGCCTGGCCGCGCTGTTCATCCTGGTCTTCCGGCGGCCGACGCGCATGGGCGCCGGGCTGACCGCCGTCCTGTTTGTCCAGGGCATGTCCACCCCGCTTTTCTATGAACCGTCCACGGGCGCGGTGGCCGGGCTGGGCCTGATCCTGGCCTTGTCCGCGCCACGGAACGCGTCCCTGTCCGGCCTCGGCGATCCTGGAAACGGACGGGCCGAACCGGTCCCCGAACCTCAAACCGATGACGATCCGGCCCGCGAACCGGGCATGCGCCCCCTCTAGGCCGGAGCTGCGAGCGAACATGACGAAATTTTCCGACACGGCCCCCATCCTGGTGACCTGCCCCAGGGACATGCCCGAGTACCTCCAGGCGGAGCTCACTCGGCTCGGCTTTTCCCGGACCATCCCCCTGGACGCGGGCGTGGAGGTCCACGGTTCGCTGGACGACTGCATGCGCCTGAACCTGTGGGTGCGCACCGGCCACCGCGTGCTCTTCGAGCTGAAGCGGTTCCGGGCCTTCGACGCGGACGAGCTGTACCGCGAGGCGAAACGGATCGCCTGGGAGGAGTACATCCCGGCGGACGGCTATTTCCGGGTGGACGCGTCGGTGCGCGACACCACGGTCAACGACGCGCGCTTCGCCGGGCTGCGGGTCAAGGACGCGGTGGCCGACCGGTTCACGGGGCTGACCGGAGCCCGGCCGGACTCGGGCCCGGACACAAGCGGGGTCTGCCTGTTCCTGCACTGGCGCGAGAACCGGGCCACGCTCTACCTGGACACCACGGGCGAACCGCTGCCCCGGCGAGGCTACCGCAAGCGGCCGCACAAGGCGCCCATGCAGGAGACCCTGGCCGCGGCCTGCGTCCTGGCCTCGGGCTGGCCCGGGCTGGCCGCCGAGGGCGGCCATTTCATCGCGCCCATGTGCGGGTCCGGCACCCTGCCCATCGAGGCCGCGCTCATGGCCATGAACGGCGCGCCGGGGCTGTTGCGCGACGAATTCGCCTTCATGCGCGTGGTCGGCTACACCCCCGAGGCGTGGGACGACCTGCTCGGCCAGGCAGAGGACGCGGAGGTCCCCGAGATCAAGGGGCGGATCATCGCCACGGACCACGACCCCGAGGCCATCGAGGCGGCCAGGGACAACGCCCGCCTGGCCGGGGTGGGCGACTTCATCGAATTTCAGGTCTGCGACTTCACCGAGACCGAGGTGCCGGAAGGGCCGGGCGTGGTCATGCTCAACCCGGAATACGGCATGCGCCTGGGCGAGATCGAATCGCTCAAGGCGGTCTACAAGGGGATCGGCGACTTCTTCAAGCGGCGCTGCGGCGGCAAGGCCGGATTCATCTTCACCGGCAACATGGACCTGGCCAAGTGCGTGGGATTGCGCACCAAGCGGCGGCGCGTCTTCTGGAACGCCAAGATCGAGTGCCGTCTGCTGGAATACGAACTCTACGCCGGGACGAAAAAGGGCGGCGGCCCGCAGTAGGCAGGCATCGCGGGGAGCGATGGGGGCCATCGGGAAAAGCCCTGCTCCGGGGGTGGATTATTCGCACGTTCGCGAGTATACCCCACCGACCATGAAGCAATCCCTGACCTATACCTACGTCCTGCTCGTGTTGAGCATGATGCTGTGGGGCGGCACCTGGGTGGCCGGACGCGTCCTGGCCCAGTCGGTGCATCCCATGACCGCCGCCTTGCTGCGCTTCGGACTGGCCTCGATCATCCTGCTGTACATGTGCTGGCGGGCCGACGGGCGGCTGCCCCGGCTGAGACGCGACCAGATCCTGCCGGTGGTCTTCCTGGGTGCCACAGGGGTCTTTGCCTACAGCTATTTCTTCTTCACCGGCCTGCAGACCATCTCGGCCGGACGGGCCGCGCTCATCGTGGCCTGCACGCCCGTGTGCATCGCCGTGATCTCGGCCCTGTTCTGCGGGGAACGGTTCAGCCCCCTGCGCGCGGCCGGGGCGCTCATCTCCCTGATCGGCGTGTCCGTGGTCATCGCGGACGGCGACCCGCTGGCCCTGCTGGCCGGAGGCGTGAGCCGGGGCGACTTCATGATCCTCGGCTGCGTGGCCAGCTGGACCGCCTACACCATGGGCGGGCGAGCGGTCATGAAGCACCTGCCCCCGCTGACCTCGGTGGCCTGGTCGAGCTTCACCGGCACCCTCATGCTCCTGCCCGCGGCCCTGGCCGAAGGGCTCGTCGCGGACCTCGCCAACGTCCGGCCCGTTGACTGGGGCTGCGTGATCTTCCTCGGCTTCCTGGCCACGGCCCTGGCCTACTACTGGTACTACCGGGCCATCAGCATCATCGGCGCGTCCCGGGCGGGCATCTTCATCAACATGGTCCCGGCCTTTGCCGTGCTGACCGGCTTTCTGCTCCTGGACGAGCCCATCCACCTCTCCCTGGCCGTGGGCGGATTCATGGTCATCAGCGGCGTGTACCTGACCAACCGGGCCTGACCGGGCCCGGCCGCAAAGGCCGTTGCCAACCCCGCGCCCATGGCGCATACTCGCCCCAGCAAGGAGGACGGCATGGACGACAGGATAGAACGGCTGGAGAGCCTGGTGGCGCTCCAGGACCGGACCATGGAAAAGCTGAGCGACCAGATATTCGATCAGCAGAAGCAGATCGAGGACCTCAGGCGGCTGGTGGAACGGCTGGCCAAGAAAGTCCGCGCCCTGGACGAGGAGATCGAAAGCTCCGGACCGGCGGACGTGCCCCCGCCCCACTACAACGGTTAGGGGGGAGCGTGAACACACCGACCGCCAGGGAAATCATCGAGTATCTCGGCCTGAGCCCCCACCCCGAAGAGGGCGGCTGGTTTAGGGAGACCCACCGGGCCGACGAGTCCCTGCCCCACGAGGTGCTGCCGGACCGGTACGCCGGGCCGCGCGCCTTCGGCACGGCCATCTATTACCTGCTCACGCCCGACACGTACTCGCACATGCACCGGCTCGTCTCGGACGAGACCTTCCACTTCTATGCGGGCGGCCCGTGCGAGATGCTCAGGCTCCACCCGGACGGGGCGGGCGAGACCGTTCTCTTCGGCAACGACGTCCTGGCCGGACAGCGCCCGCAGATAGTGGTCCCACGCGACTGCTGGCAGGGGCTGCGCCTGCTGCCCGGCGCGGACTTCGCGCTCATGGGCTGCACCGTGGCCCCGGGCTTCGAATACGAGGACTACGCCCACGGCGACCGCGCCGAACTGATATCCCGCTACCCTCAATTCCGCGAACAAATCATCCGTCTGACCGCTGCATAACCTCCCGCGCCGCAGGCGCAAAACGGGATGCAAGGGGGCGAGCCCTTGCCCGCCGGAGGCGAAGTCACCCGTCAACCGCCGCGCAGCGGCCTTCATCTACTGATCTCTCCCCATGGGAGGGGGGCGCGTCCCCCGAAAGGAACGCGCCCCGTGTTGAGGTGGGAAGGTAGGGATGACAATATGCTTCGTTGCCGGGTCTAGGCGGCGGGCGCTTCGGGCCAGGCCACGGCATGGGGGAACCCGGCCTGTTGCGGCACGTCGCGCAGGGCTTGGCGGGTGGCGGCCCAGAGCGTCTTTTCCGCATCGTCAAGCGGCGCGTCGGCCAGCTGGGTCCAGTCGCTCTCGGCCAGCAGCCGGTCCCGTTCGATCCGGAGGGCTTCGGCCACGGCCTCGTCCCGGGCCGCCTCGTCCAGCACGGCGCTGACTACGGCCTCTCGAAAGACCAGGTCCTCGCCCTTGACCCACTCGGTCTCGTAGGCGGTGAACGGCTCGCGCTTGAACGGCATTGCCTCGTTGTAGCCGATCCCGTCGCGCTGGGCCGGGGTCAGGTCCGCGAAGTCGCGGACGTATCCCGCGTATTCCACGCGGGCCGGGGGATTGTGCCGGTATGTTCCGTCAGGGTATTTCCACATGATTGTTCTCCTTAGAAGGCGTTTCGGTATTTGGATTGTCTGACCAGGCCCAGGCCGAGGTATTCCTCGCCGTTGGCGTTGAACGCGTTGGCACCCGTCAGGGGTTTGAAGCCGGCTGAAGCCATGACCAGGGCGTCCGCCACGGCCTCGGCCGTATCGTCATGAGGGTGCAGGGTCCTGTCCATGGGGTTGTAAGGGTTGCGGAGGACATCGAGATTGTTCCAGCCATAGGCTTGGTTGCGGGCGCGCAAAAACTCTATGCGCTCGACCACTCCGGCCGTCGGGCAGAAAGGTCCGTCCACGGAACCGTTGCCCGTGTAGTGCAGCTCTTCGATGAATTCCGTCCTGCCGAACAGGAAGGCGACGTAATTTCTCCCTGCGGCGTTGGAATCGGCGTACCCGCCGCCCACAGCGAACTGGGTGGGCGTGGGCGAGGCGTTCCCCCACACGCCTGTGGTTTGTCCGGTGGCGTACGCCAGATCTATGCGCTTGTCGGCCCCGCAAATCTCCCAATAGGTGGACTTGTCGCTGATGCCGGACCGGCCGAACGCGGCAAACATGAACGGGACCCGCCCAAGCCCGTGGTCCACCTTCTGCAGGGCGGTCCCGTCGCCGGTGTAGGTCGCGATGTCGAATCCCGTGTCCGCCCCGGCCCGGATGACCGTGACGGAATAGGTCCAGCCGTATACCATCATCTCCTCCGGGATGGTGATGGAGTTACCCGACACGGTAACGGGCTGGGAAAGCACAACCTCCCCATCCGCCAAGGCGGGGTCGATGTAGCGGTCCAGCCCGCAGACCGTGTTGACCCAATACCACGGCTGCGCGCCGAGCCCCTTGAGGACCAGAAGCCAATCCTCGTTTTCCGCGTCAAAGCCCACGTCCACGCGCGTCTCAGGAACGCCCGTACAGAACTCCACCTCCCCTATTGCCGGCCCGAGCCCGGCGTCGCCCGCGGAGCGTATTCTGACGCAATATGCCCTGTACGGGGTCGAGTGCGGGGCCTGAATGGCCTTTTGCCCAAGATAGCCGGACTTGTCGTTGAACGTGAGAGACACCCCAAGCAACGTCCATTCCGGGTCGCCCGTGGGATCGTCGTTGGTTCCGCACATTTCCAGCCACATGCCCGCAGGGTTGTTTTGTCCCCAGAATCCGGCGTTGGCGGTGGAGGTGCATACCGCCCCCTGCCAGACGGCTTCGTTGCCGACGCCGAGGTCAAGCCCGATTATGCCGGTTGTTTCACCGGGGCCATAGGCCGCGTCCGTCCCCGCGTTTTGGACCTTGATACCGTCGAACGCGGCGGCGTTCCCCCCGGCGCTCACCAGGTTGCCGAACACGGTTGCCCCGCTCGGGTCCGCGCGCGTGGTCCCGGTGTACGCACGGGCAACGAACGTGGACACATGGTAATGCGCGGACGGATCCAATATGGCAGGCTCGGGCCGGGATGCGTCGCACAGCGGCAAAAAGCCTTCCGGCGGCGTGCAGGCATACCCGTTCTGCCCGAAGTCGACCGTGGAAGTTCCCACGGAATCGAGCATGGCCACAGCCGCAAAGGTCATCCCGCTGTTTGCCGAGAATGTCGGAGAGGTTCCGGCAACGGGGTCTCCGCCGCCGAACCACGCGGAATCGTTCTTGCGAACCCACGCGTTTCCGGTTGCCGGGTCAACCGCCAGGCCGAACACATCCCAAGCGTATGCGTCTCCCCACGCCCCAAGATTGGAGCTTCCCCCGGCATGGTACAGGTACAAGTTGCCGTTCAACGACTGTATCCCCCAACCATCCGCAGAGTCCCCTGGGTATGTGACAGAGGACATCGACACAGGGTCAACCAATATTCCGGCAATAGCGTAATTCTGAGCGCTCAGATTTCCGAGCGTCACCTCAAAGTAGAACGGTTGGTCAAGGCCGATTGTGGATATTCCGCAACCCCAGGGAGCGCCGGACCCAGCGCCGCCAATGACCAGATTGCCGCCGGAAAGCGCCGCTTCACCGGTCGTCGACGCCAGGGGGTTGAGGGTGGCGTAATTATTCGTCGGCGTGTCCACGGACTGGACGGCCCCGGGCAACGTCCAATGGTTCCCGTTGCCGGACCTGTCCGCGCCCAGGTCGGCGGCGTCGGTGAAGTCGAGCAGGGCTTGCGGGGCCAGCCCACCCAGGCTGCGCGGCACCCACAGACCGGCCACCGCGCCGGATGGCTGGTAAAAGGCGGTAAAGTCCAGCGCCTCCTCCACCACGACCAACCGGGAAACGTACCCCTTGACCGTTCCGGCGAACGCGGTCAGCGCCTCGGACAGGAGCCCGGCGTAGGTCGCGGCCGTGATCGTGTAGCTGCCAAGCTCCACGTCCTGCCTCCAGACCGTGACCGTGGTTCCGGCCTTGCACACGGTCAGCAGATAGTGATGCGTCGGGTCGCACAGCGGATGGGCCGTGTCCACTGCCGTCGGTTTCCAGCCCAGGGCCACGGTCGCGTTCGCCGCCACGGCCCCGGATGACGAAAAGCCGTTCTCGCACAGGGCGGCATGGGCTATGGGCACCGCATAAACGCCGCCCCGGCCGCCGGTTTCCTTGGGAGTCAGCACTCTACACCTCCATGTTCTGCAGGGACACGATGGTCTTGCGCGCGTTGTACTGTTCCAGGACGATGCGGATCTCCCCGGCGTCCGGCTTGGGCGACGGCAGGAAACCGTCGTTCTTGTAGCTCGCGGCCAGGGAAAGGGCGTTGCCTCCGGGGTAGACGTGGAAGACGTAGGTCCCGTCATAGGGCAGGGGGACGTCGCTGAACAGGCTGTCGCCGGTCAGCATCCAAGCCACGTGGTTGCGGTCCACCGCCAGGCCGGACAGGTCCGGTCCCGAGTGGACCTGGGCGTCGTCGCCGTAGGCGGCCCGCAGCAGGCCGGGCCGGTTCGCCTTGAGCAGGGCAACGTCCGCGGGCTCGGCCCCGATGGCGGCCAGGACCTCGGCCTCGTCCTCGCACCCGGCCACGGTCACGCCCACGGCGCCGAAGCCGAGGTTGAACAGGGCCTCGGCCGGGTTGTCCGCGTTGGTGCCGCCCTGGCTGATGGGCACGGGAACGGTCAGACCACCCGCTCCGGCCACGTCCTTGTTGACCAGGTTGTCGCCGCTGGCGTTCCAGGCGAGCACCAGGTCCGGGCCGGGTTCGGGCAGGTTCACGCCGGTCACTGCCGAGGAGATTCGGAAGGTCAGGGCGCGATCCAGCTTTTCGGCCAGGGCCTGGCAGATCATGGTCAGCTTGTCCAGGGCGGCTTCGTGGGTGGCGGCCGGAAAGGCGTCGTTCTCCACGTAATCCACCTCCTGGACCAGGGCCGGTTCACGGCTGACGACCACGGTCTGGCCCGCTTCGGGAGGGCTGGCCAGGACGCAGGTCCCGCCCATCTGTTCCCCGACCCCGGACAGGTTGTAGTCGATCCCTTCGTACCGGGGCCGCTCCAGGCCGTCCCGATCGATGACCAGGACCCGGATGTCCTCGTTGCGCAGGAACATGAACGGTACCGGGAAGGTGTCCGTGGACCCGTCGCCCGCATAGATCGCCTTGGTTTCGGTGGAGGAAATGGTCATGCTCAGTTCCTCCCGTAGATCTTGGACCCCATGGACAAGGTCGAGCGCGCGGGCGAGACGTTCTCGTCGATGCGCAGCGCGTTCGCGCTGCTGCGGGCCGAGCGCAGGCCGGACCGGGCATTCATCTCGCCCTTGAAGAGAACGTCCTCCTCGGCCTGGCGGTCCTTGAGCCGCTCGGCGTCGCGGATGAGCGCCTTGGACCCGGACATGGCCAGTCCCGAGCCGCCCCAGCCCGCGTTGCCCCGGGAACGGACCCGTTCGCGCTCGCCCCGGAGTCCGGCGGCGTCCTGCACGGCCCGCCGCCGGGTGTCGTGGGCCGCACCCGCCGCGTCGGTTTCGATGAGCGCGGCCCGGTCCCTGGCGTTTGAGGCAGCCGTTTTTTGGCTGTTCCGATCGCCCAAAAAGTCCGTCACGTCGCTGAACAGGTCGACTCCCTGTTGCAGCACCTGCGTGGAAGCTTGATTTCCCATGGTTATCCTCTCTTTATGGTTCGGGTTGTTCCCGGTTATTCGTTGACGATGAGCTGGGGCACGATCATGAGCACGGTCATGGGCAGGGGCTGCCGCTGCACGATGGTCAGCAGCCCGTCGCGATCCCACCCCTTGGGGAAATTGACGGTCTTGTCGCCGCAAAAGGGCCCGGGCGACTGCCCCATGGGCGTGGACGGGGAGCGGAAGTAAACCGGCTCGAGCCTGGACAGGTCCGGGCCGATGAGGCCGCCGAGGGTGTTGTGGAACCGGGCGGCCACCTTGGTGATGCGTTTCTTCTTGGTCTGGGCCGTGCCCCGCTGGCTGCCCGTGTCCAGACGCATGGGCTGGAGCACCGAGCCATAGGGGAGCCCGGCGTGGATGACCGAGGCGGGCCGGTCCAGGACCAGGGTACCGTCCCCGGCAACGATCCGGTCGGCCTGTACGGTCCCGTCGGCCAGCACGGACACGGTCCGCCCGGCCAGGTGGGAAAGCCCGCCCACGGTGTTTGTGGGGGCCCCGCGATAGGTCAGGCCGCTGTCCACGAAAAATCCGTTTGCGATGGTCCCGTCAAAGGGGGCCTCCAGGTACTCGATGTACCGGCGGGGCTCGCCGTTCACGGTCCGCACCACCGCGATCCACAGCTCGTCGCGTTTCTCGGCGTCGTTGTAGACCGTGGCCGCGCGCTCCACCACTCCGTCGGTGACGATGCGCGACCAGGCCACGACCTCCTGGTCCGGCACGTAGGTCAGGGCGACCAACACCCCGTCTCCGCGCACGCCGTAGAGAATGGAGTCCGGCTCCTGGACGTAGGCCAGCTGGGTCAGCCCGCCCTCGGTGATGTGCTCCGAGAGCAGGGTCAGGTCCTTGGACACGTAGGCGTCGGCCTCGAAGCGGTAGGACATCTCGCGGATCTTGCGCCCGGCCCGCTGGATGTACAGAGTGGCGAAACCCACGGACTCGGGCCGGGTGGCCGAGGCCCCGCTGGTGCCCTCCTGGGCGGCCTTGACGTTCTCCGGGGTGAGCGGGTCGCTGGACGAGGCGCTCAAGGTCCATTCGCCGCCCGCGGTGCCTATCCACAGGGAGCGGCGCGGAACGATGAACTCGATGCCGTTGGCCTGGCGGCCGGACAGGGTGACCTCGATGGCGTCGTCGTCCAGCGGCTCGTCCCCGGCCGAGGCGTCGGTCCGGTCGCCGACCTCGAAACCGTCCCAGGCCTCCCCGTTGAATTCGCCCGCCTCATTCCAGATCGGCTCGATCTGGTTGCCCGCCGGCTCGGCCGCGAACACGACCGTGACCTGCGCATTGACGGCGGAAAAGTTCTTGGCGCCCTTATAGCGGTAGTAGCGGGTGGCCCCGTCCGGGTGCTGGCCCTTGAGCGCGTCCCGTGCCTCGAACCCGGTCCCGGCCAGGAGAACGATCGAGTCCCCGGCCTTGCCGTCGCGCAGCCCGTCGCCGTTCTTGTCGGTGATTTCCAGGTCCCGCCAGCCTTCCAGGGGCACCTCGCGGGTCTTCAGCCGGAAATCCGTGAACTCGCCGGTGCGCGACAGCCACAGGGTGGCCGGGCGGGTGCGGGTGGCGGCCAGGACCAGCCGCTGCTCGTAGAAGCACACGGCCGAAGGATAATCACTCTCGGCCCAGGCCTCGGGCCGTCCGGTGAAGGCCATCTCCTCCAGGGTCCAGTCGTCGTGGTCCACACGGGTCATTTCGCGCACCGGATGGTCCGGATGGACCAGGATGAGCGAGTTGTCCGACTGGGCGTAGCCCAATTCGCCAAACTCATCGGCCGTGTATGGAATGTCCCGGATGTACTCCTCTCCGTCGGACAGGACCACGCCGTGCCCGGTGAAGACGCGCATGCGCCCCTGCCCGTCCGCCCCCCCGGCGAACTCGAGCACGTAGGTCTGCTCCGCGTTGAACTCGAAGGGGATGAGCAGGACCGGGGCGTCCCGGCCCAGGGACTCGGCCACGAACCGGAATCCGGGCCGCCGCGAGGTCCCGCCGTGGGGATGGACGAGGAAGTTCTCCAGGGTGCGGCACCCGTTGAAGTATTTGGAGAGGTCGGTCCTCCCCTCCAGCCTGGGGGAGATCTCGCCCGCCGTGAAATTGGTGATCGCTGGGGTGGCTATGCTCATATGCGCTCGGCTCCTTGATTTTCGGGGACGCGCCCCGGGCTTGCCAGGGAGCATAGCCCCGGTTTTCCGGCCGGGAGCCGACAGGGTGCCGAGCGGAGCCGAGAGGTATGAAAAAACAGCTTGACGGATTTTCAGCGGGGCGGGCGTGCCGCAGGCCGACACCTCTCTATTTTTTATCCCATGGAATCAATATATTACATCCCACGGCAAGCCATTGAAGGCGTCCCGGGAAATGGGCTTGGGAAGAGAATGTCTAGCGATGGGGTATGAAATGACAAGCAAAAGCGGACAAGGGGGGACGGAAAACGGGAAGTGGCGGGCCAGGCAGCGGACAAAAAAGCGAAAGCGCCTGTATTCCGGATGGTTACCCGGAATACAGGCGCTTTTCACGCCGTATGTCGGCCTGCCCTAGTTGGCCACTGCCGGCAAGGAGGATCGTTCGTCCTTTTCCCGGTTCAGGCGAATGACCTGGGTGGTGAAGGTGGTCTCGTCGGGAACGCAGTTGGGGCATCCTTCCGAGAGGATCACGCACCGCTCATCCAGGGAGGACGGATCGATCTTGGCCAGTTTGAGGAGCTTCGTGGTCATGCCGCGCTTCCAGAGGACAGGCTGGCCGCAACGGTGACATTCCACATACAACAATTCGGGATCGAATTTCCTGGTCATGATCTCAAGGTAAGCCCCCGATCACGGATTGGCAAGGGGCCGTTCACTTAGTCGAGTTATTATTTCCCGGGCTTGGGAAATCCCCTTTATGCCCGGCCCTTTGACAGAAGCCCTTCCGGCTGGCACCAAACTTGATAAGGTTGAACGGACCGGAAAGAACTGCCACCGCAACCAAGGGCGAACAGTGAGAACCAAATACCTGATCATTGGCGCGGGCCCCACCGGCCTGGGCGCGGCCCACCGGCTCCGGGAACTCGGCGAGGCCGACTTCCTGGTGCTCGAGCGCAACGATTACGCGGGCGGGCTGGCCGCCAGCTTCAAGGACGGCAAGGGCTTCACCTGGGACATCGGCGGACACGTGGTCTTCTCCCACTACGCCTATTTCGACGCGCTCATGGATTCCCTGCTGGGCGACGAGCGGCTCGAGCACCAGCGCGAATCCTGGGTCCGCTCCAACCAGGCCTGGGTGCCCTACCCGTTCCAGAACAACATCCGTTATCTGCCCAAGGACGCCCGCTGGGAGTGCGTCGAAGGGCTGCTGCCCGGCAACCGGCCCGACGCGCCGCCCGAAAACTTCGCCCAGTGGATAGACGCGGTCTTCGGCCCGGGTATCGCCCGCCACTTCATGGACCCGTACAACTTCAAGGTCTGGGCCACCCCGCCCGAGCTGATGCAGTACGGCTGGATCGGCGAGCGGGTCTCGGTGGTGGACCTGAAAAAGGTGCTGCGCAACATCATCCTGGAGCGCGACGACGTGGCCTGGGGCCCGAACAACACCTTCAAGTTTCCGCTGCACGGCGGCACGGGCGAAATATTCCGGCGGCTGGCCGATCGCCTGGCCGGACGCATCGAATACAATCAGGCCGTCAACCGCATCGACGCCAAAACCAGGACCGTGGCCACCGAACAGGGGCTGACCGTCCAATACGACGCCCTGCTCAACACCGCGCCCCTGGACATCCTGGCCCGCGAATGGCTCGCGGACGCCCCGGACGCCATGATCGACGCGGCGGGCAAGCTGACCCACAACTCGGTGTACGTGGCCGGGGTCGGCCTGGACAGGGAGCCGGACGCCGCCCGCGATCCCCGGTGCTGGATGTATTTCCCGGAGTCGGATTCGCCCTTCTACCGGGTGACCAATTTCCACAACTATTCGCCGAACAACGCGGCCCGGCCGGGCGAGCAGCTGGCCCTCATGTGCGAGACGTCCTTCTCCAGGCACAAGCCGGAAAACGTCCATGAACTGATGGACCGCACCGTGGACGGTCTGGTAAACTCCGCCCTGTTGCGCGGGGACAGGGTGGACGACATCCTGACCCGCTGGGAGATGGCCGTGGACTACGGCTATCCCGTGCCGTGCCTTGCGCGCGACAACGCGCTCAGCATCCTCCAGCCGGGGTTGGAAGCCATGGGCATCCAGTCCCGGGGCCGCTTCGGCGGCTGGAAATACGAGGTCTCCAACATGGACCATTCGGTCATGCAGGGCGTGGAGTGGGCCGAGCGCATGGTCACCGGCACCCCGGAAAAAACCTACACACTGGATTAGGACATCATGGACAAATCCGTTTTCGAAAAACGCCGCGAGGATCTCAAGAGCGAGATGCACGCCCGCGGCCTGTCCGCCATGCTCGTGTCGCTGGCGGCCAACCGGTATTACTTAAGCGGCTTCGAACTGCACGACGCGCAGTGCAACGAATCGTCCGGCTGGATCGTCGTCACCCCCGGCGACGACTACCTGTTCACCGACCCGCGCTACCTGGATGCGGCCCGGCAGGTCTGGGACGAGAACAACCTGTGCATCTACGCGGCCCGCAAGCACAAGGAGATCGCCGAGTTCCTCAAGGGGCGCGGCGTCGACGCCCTGGGCTTCGAGCCCAAGGCCCTGCACCTGTTCGACTACGACAAGCTGTCCGAGAACTTCGACCTGACTCCCACCGAGAACATCGTGGAGTCCCTGCGGATCATCAAGGACGAGGACGAAATCCGGCGCATGGACGAGTCCATGCGTCTGAATCACGAGCTCTTCGAATACATCGAGGGTGAGCTCATCCCCGGCCGCACCGAAAAGGAAGTCGCCTGGCTGGTGGAGAAATTCTTCCGCGAACACGGCGCCCAGGAACTGGCCTTCTCGACCATCGTGGGCGTGGGCCCCAACGCGGCCCTGCCCCACTGCATCCCCGGCGACACCTTGCTTCGCGAAAACGACATGGTCCTCATCGACACCGGCTGCCGGCTGCTCGACTACAACTCCGACCAGACCCGGACCTTCTGGGTCGGGGACAAGCCGTCAGACCGCTTCAAGAAGACCATGGACCAGGTGCGCGCGGCCCAGCAGGCGGCCATCGACATCATCCGCCCAGGCCTGACCTGCGTCGAGGCCTACCGCGCCGCCTACGCGGTCTTTGAAAAGGACGGGGTGGAGGCCCTGTTCACCCACGGCCTGGGCCACGGCGTGGGCCTGGAAACCCACGAGCCCCCGTCCCTGTCCCGCGTGGGCCAGGGCGAACTCGAACCCGGCATGGTCGTCACCGTCGAACCAGGCCTCTACGACCCCGCCTGGGGCGGCATCCGCTGGGAATACCAGGTCCTCGTCACCGATGACGGCTGCCGCGTCATGTAACCGGTCGGCCGACCGAAGCAACTAAAAGGACGCGCCCCGCTCAGCGGGGCGCGTCCTTTTTTGCCTCCGGCGGCCAGAGGGGAAACTTTTGGAAAAGTTTCCCCCTCTGGACTCCCCCTTCCAAACTTTTTAGCGCCGCTACGCGGGGCGGGAGGAAAGACGGAGGATAGAAGGCTGAACCGCCCGCCGCGTTGTTCTCGGGCTATTTGCCATCGTCCGCGAAGTATGCCGCCACCTTGGGCATTTCCTTTGCGATGGCGATACCCTCGGGGCACATGGGTTCACACTCGCCGCAGCCGTCGCACAGCTCGGCGCCATGTCCCGCCGCAGTGAGCATGAGGGGGTATTGATGACAGCCGAGCGGCACATTCCTGAATGTGTGATTCGAGTTGTAGATCGTGAAATTCTGCTGAATGTCCACGCCCTTGGGACAGGAACACTTGCCGCACTCGACGCACGGAACCGGCCCCTTGGATTTGAGGATCGCCCGGACGGTCTCGATTGCCTCCAGTTCCTTCGGCGTCAGGGAGCCGGGCAGGGCCTCGTCCACGAGGCGGAGGTTCTCCTCCACCTGTGCCATGGTGCTCATGCCGCTGAGGACGAGGCTGGTCTGCGGCCGGTTCCAGGCCCAGCGAAGGGCCCAGCCCGCCGGAGAGCGGTCGATGCCCGTGGCCGCGAACACGTCCAGGGCCTCCTGGGGCAACTGGTCCGCGAGCATGCCGCCCAGCACGGCCTCCATGGCCACGAAGCCCAGGCCGCGTCCGCAGACTTCGTCTATACCCGCCAGACCGGCCTGGAACTTGGTGTCGAAATAGTTGCAGGCGTGTTGAAAAAACGACCAGTCGTAGAAGTTCGACACTTCCTGGAACAACTGGGGCGTGTCGTGAAAGGAGAAGCCCGCATAGCGTATCTTGCCGCTCTCCAGGGCCTTGTCCAGGAAATCGCGGAGTCCCAGGGAGACCACGTTCCTCCAGGTCGGCTCCATGATGTTGTGAACCAGGTAGAAGTCCACGTAATCGGTCTGCAACCGTTCCAGCTGCTTGTCCAGGTAGACGTCCATGTCGGCGCGTGATTCGACGACCCAGATGGGCAGCTTGGTGGCCACGAAGACCTTGTCCCGGCCGATGGCCTTCAGCGCCCGGCCGACAAACGGCTCGCTCGCGCCGCCCTCGGTCAGGCTGTTGCCGTGATAGGGCCAGCTCGTGTCGATGTAGTTCAGGCCGTTGTCCACGGCATGTTGCAACAGCCTGAGCGCGGCGGATTCATCCACCTTGCTGTTATCGCCTCCGACAACGGGCAGCCGCATGGTGCCGAAACCGAGCGCCGAAACCTTCTCATTGGTTTTTCCAAATGTTCTGTACTGCATGGCATCTCCGTAATGCAAAAGAGTGGAACGCCTCCACGCCCCCCGGAGCCGGAGGATCGGCCTCGCAGGCCAAAGGCTTCGGGAAGCGCGTGAATGGCAACGGATTCTTCGCCTTCATTGATTACATAGCAGCTACCCGAGAGGAATGCACATTACTCCGCAATTCTGGTGCAATCCTCTTTTTCAGCCGGCACAGCTCCCGAAAGCCGCCTGACGAACCTAGATCTGCAACCTGGCCCCGACTTCGATGACCTGCTCGGATGGGATGTCGAAGAAGGCGGCCGGGTCCATGCCGTTCCTGGCCAGGAAGAGGTAGAGGCTGGAGCGCCAGCGGGCCATGGCCGGGGGATCGCCCACGGTCAGTTTTTCGCGGCCCAGGAAGAAGCTGGCCGCGTTGATGTCCACGTCCACGCCCTTGTCCCGGCACAGGGCGAAGATCACGGCCACGGTGGGCTCCTCCATGTAGCCGAAGTGGGCGATGACCCGAAGCACACCCGAGCCGAAACGCTCCAGCTCGATCTTCTCGAAGTTGGGCACGCGGGGGATCTGCTCTGTGCGGATGTTCAGGAAGTAGACCTCGGCGTGCAGGACCTTGTTGTGGCGCAGGTTCTGGATCATGGCCACGGGCACGGTGTTGTGGCTGCGGGTCAGGAACACGGCCTGGCCCGGCACGCGCTTGGGCGGATTGTCGGTGATCTCCTTGAGGAAGTCGTCCAGGGGCCGAGTCAGCCCCTGGGCGCGCACGGCCAGGATCTCGCCGCCCTTCTCCCAGGTGAGCATCACGGCCAGGACCAGCAGGGCGATGACCAGCGGGAACCACGCCCCGTGCGCGATCTTGGTCATGTTCGCGGCAAAGAACGAGAAGTCCACGGTGAAGAACAGGACCGTCAGCCCCAGGGCCACCGGCAGCTTCCACTCCCAGCGCCTGCGCATGACCACGTAGAACAGGGTGGCGGTGACCAGCATGCTCGCGGTCACGGCCACGCCGTAGGCCGCGGCCAGCCTGCTCGAGGTCTGAAAGCCCAGGACCAGGCCCACGGTGCAGACCATCAGCAGCCAGTTGACCGGGGCCACGTAGATCTGGCCCATGTGCGCGGCCGAGGTGTGGGTCACGCGCAGCCTGGGCAGGTAGCCCAGCTGGACCGCCTGGGAGGTCAGGGAAAAGGCCCCGGTGATGACCGCCTGGGAGGCAACGATGGTGGCCATGGTGGCCAGCACGACCATGGGGATGATCGCCCAGCGGGGCACGATGGCGTAGAACGGGTGGAAGGCGTCCTGGGGCGCGGACAGCAGGTGCGCGCCCTGGCCGAAATAGTTGAGCAGCAGGGCGGGCAGGGCCACCAGGAACCAGGTCAGCCGGATGGGCTTGCGCCCGAAATGGCCAAGGTCCGCGTAGATGGCCTCGGCCCCGGTGGCCACCAGGAAGACCGCGCCCAGAACCACGAACCCGTGGACCTTGTTGGCGATCAGGAAATGCAGGCCGTGCCAGGGCAGGATGGCCGCGAACACCGAGGGGTTTTTGACCACCTGGTGCAGGCCGATCAGGGCCAGGCTGGCCATCCAGACCAGGATGACCGGGCCGAACAGGGTGCCGACCTTGGCCGTGCCGTGGCGTTGCAGCAGGAACAGGCTGATCAGGATGATCAGGGTGATGTGCAGGATGTACGGATCGAACAAGGGCGTGATGTGCCCCAATCCTTCCACGGCGCTCAAGACCGAGATGGCCGGGGTGATCATGCCGTCGCCGTACAGCAGGCAGGCCGCGAACAGGCCGAGGATGACCAGCACCCAGGCCCCCCTGGTCATGCGCTCCCGGCGCGGCTTGACCAGGGTGGTCAGGGCGAGCACGCCGCCCTCGCCGTCGTGATCGGCGCGCAGCACCATGGTCAGGTACTTGAAGGACACGATGAGCATCAGCGCCCAGAAGATCAGGGAGAGCACGCCCAGGACGTTCTCCGGGGTGACCGCGATGCCGTAGTCGCCGTGGAAACACTCGCGCAGGGCGTACAGCGGGCTGGTCCCGATGTCGCCGAAGACCACGCCCAGCGCGGCCAGGGAAAGCCCTGCCAGCCGTTTTCCGGTTGGATTGTCGGTATGTTCCATCGAAGCTCCGGGTTGCGTGGCCGGGCCCGGATTTCAGGCCCGGCGCGAAACAGCATACAGCCATCCGCGCCCGGGGACCACCCCCCTGTGCAAACGGCCCGCAAAGGCCCGAAATACGGGGCTTGACCACCGCGCCACGCTCTGTCATCAATTTGAATGACACAATGAAAACCTCCGGGGGGGTGGTGCAATGAGCAAGAAAGTTCGCAGTGTCCGTGTTCCCAAGGAATTGGAAACCCTGAACCTTTCGGGTATAATCCGGGAGTGCGAGAGCCACCTGCGTGACCTCGAATCCGCCACCCTGCTCAAGCAGCAGGGCAACCAGGAGGCGGCCGAGGCGCTGATGAAGACGCGCCAGGCCGACCTGGGCCGCAAGATCGGGAAACTGGTCTGGGAGGCCCGAGTGCAATACGGAAAATCCAGAGAGGACTGATATGAAAGCGAAATCCGCAGCGGAGTCCGAGGTGGTCATGACCCATCTCGTTCTGCCCCAGGACGCCAACCCCGCAGGCAACCTGCACGGCGGCGTCATACTCAAACACGTGGACACCACCGGCGGCGTGGTCGCCAAACGCCACTCGCGCAGCAATACCGTGACCGTGTCCATCGACCGCATGGCCTTCAAGCAGCCCGCCTACATGGGCGAACTGCTCATCTTCAAGGCCAGCCTCAACCACGTGGGCCGCACCTCCATGGAGATCGGCGTGCGCGTGGAGGCCGAAAACCTGCGCACCGGCGAGGTCCGCCACACCAACTCCGCCTACCTGACCTACGTGGCCCTGGACGACAACGGCAAACCCGCCGAAGTCCCGCCCCTCAAGCTCGAGACCGAAACCGCCAAACGCCGCTACCGCGAAGCCGAACTCCGCCGCGAAAACCGCAAACGCGAACGCGAACTCGAAGAGGGCAAAAGGGTCTGCCCAACCAAGGAATGACCCCATGCGAAAGGGCCGCCCAAGGGCGGCCCTTTCGCATGGATGCCTCTGGACTCCCCCTTCCAAACTTTTTGTTGCCGCTTCGCGGGGCAAGTACACACGGGGAAAAGGCCTTCGACCTATAACTAAATCGAAGGCTCTGTCTCTTCCTTGGAGCGATTCGGGTGCGCAGCACCCGACAGCGGCTCTTTTACCGCGCTCGGGATAGGCTTTCGAGAGTGGGTCAGCTGTGCATTTTTCGAGGGCCCGCCTGACCGCAGCGTACCCCAGTACGTGAGGATCAGGCGGGCCCTCGAAAAATGTGCGGATGGCCCGCTATCGGAAGCCGCCTACCGCGCCCGCTTCCTCCTCCCGCCCTGTGAGCCGATATAGATGCCTGCGAGCGCCAAAGCCACACCGGATAGTTCTATTGGGTTGATCGCCTTACCAAAGAAGAGGATGTCCCAGACGAAGGAGAGGGTCGGCTGCAACAGCAGTATCAGCCCGACCAGGGCGCCGCGCACGTTTTGGATGCCCCTGGTGATCAGGAACCAGCCCACGGCGTGGCAGATCAGGGCCAGGGTGGCGATGGCGGCCAGGGACTTGAACGTGGGGATGGCGAAGGACTCGCCCTCGACCAGGGCGAAAGCGCCGAGGATCAGACCGGTGGCCAGGGCCGCTGCCGAGGCCAGGACCAGGGAGTCCGCCTTGTCCTTGGCCAGGGCGTATTTGAGCGAGAGCAGGTACAGGGCGTAGAAACAGGCCGTGGCCAGGCCGTAGAACACGCCCAGGCGGTAGTCGGCGGAAAAGCCGGACCAGCCCACGCCGACCATGAGGTAGAGCCCGGCCAGGGCCAGCGGGATGGCCGCGTACATGCGCGGCGGCATGCGCTCCTTGAAGAACAGGGCCGAGACCACGGCCAGGGGAATGACCTGGAAGTTGCCGAGCATGGTGGACAGTCCGGGGCCGACAAAGGCGATGGAGCGGTGCCAGAACACGAAGTCGCCCGCAAAGAACACGGCGGCCACGCAGCCCCACTTGACGACGTTGGGCGTGAACAGCCGAAGCTTGCCCGCCCGGGCCAGGACCATGAGCATGGCCAGCCCGCCGCAGGTCAACCGGTAGAACCCGGTCACGTCCGGGGGCAGCCCGGCCAGGACCACCATGACCGAGGAAAAACTGATCAGCACCGCGCCGATGACCAATGCGCTCATGGGGCCACCACCTTCAGCCTGCGGCCCAGCGTGATGCCGGTCTCGTCCACGCCGGCCACGTAGGGCCAGGCCTCAACCCCGGCGTCCAGGGCTTCGTAAAGCAATTCCGCATAGACCGGGTCGATCATGTCCGCCGGGCCGAAGCAACGGCCGTCGGGCCGCTGGACCAGGAAGAACAGGGCCACACGCGCGCCGGTCGCGGCCAGGGCCATGAGCTCGCGCAGGTGCTTCTGGCCGCGCTCGGTGACCGCGTCCGGAAACAGGGCCACGTCGTCCTCGACCATGGTCACGTTCTTGCATTCCACCCACAGGTCGCCGGGATCGCCGGTCAGGTGCGCGTCCAGGCGGCTCTGGCCCACCTTGGCCTCTTTCCGGAAATGGCCGTAGCCGTCCATCTCGGGCATGGCTCCGGCCCGCCAGGCCGCGTACAGCATGCGGTTGGGCGTGAGGGTGTTGACCCCGACCATGGCCCCGGCGAGCTCCAGCCCCTCCAGGGTGTACTTGAGCTTGCGGTCCGGGTTGGCCGCGGGCGAGAGCAGGGCCGTTCCGCCCGGCCGCAGCAGGCCGAGCATGGACCCGGTGTTGTTGGTGTGGGCCTTGAGGACCGTCCCCTTGTCCGGGCCGTCCAGGGCCTCGGCCTCCACGGTGAACCGCTTTATCCGTCGGATAAAGGCGGCGCGGCGGCACGGGGCGTGAAAGGGTATATGGGCGGCGGGTCTGGACACGGTTTCTCCTGGGGCACAAGCACTAGGCGATTTCCCCGGCTTTTGCCAGCCAAAAACCCCGGGGTCCCCGGCTATTCCCCGCGCCTGAGTCTTTCCAGGGCCTCGACGATCTTGTGCCCCTCGCCTTCGTACACGGCCTTGTCCTCGTCCGGCGTGGGCTCGGTCACCTCGGGCCAGACCCCGGGCCGCGGCTCGGGTCCCTTGCGGGCCTCCGGGCTGGGGTCGGAGTCGGTCATGACCGGGGTTCTGCGCAGGTCCACGCCGGGCACCGTGGCGCTGAACTCGATGGGGATGTTGTTCGGGTCAAAGGTGTAGATGGAGTGGATGAACCCGTGGTCCACCACCTCGGAGCACCAGATGTCGGCGGCCTCGAGCTTGTCCTTGATCTCCCACAGGTCGTCCTCGCCCGCCACCCCGAAGGAGATGTGGTCAAAGGCCACCTTGCCCTTGACCGGAAACCCGTGGTCCCGCTCGTCCAACGGTTCCACGCCGTCCCACTCGAAGAAGGCGATCATGTCGTTTTCCGCGATCTCGAAGAAATAGTGGCGGTAGCCGGGGTGGCCCAGGCCGACCACCAGGCGCATGCCGAGCAGGTCGCGCCAGAAGCGGATGGTCCCGTCCATGTCGCCGGTGACCATGGCCAGGTGGTTGATGCCGGTGTATCGTGCCATGCGAAATCCTTTCCTTGTTTGGTTTGGCCCCAGGTTACCATGGGGAAGGAAAGGAGAAAAGGAGAACCGGACCGCGCACAAGGGGGCGGCTCGCGGGCGCAAAAAAAGCCCCGGACCGTGGTCCGGGGCTCTCGGCTATGCCTTGTTCCGACGCTTGCTCCGGCGCATGAAGCCGGCCAGGCCCAGGAGTCCGAGGCCCGTGAACAGGAAGGTCCCGGGTTCGGGCACCGGCGTCCCGCCGTCAAAGGGGACGTCGTGCTGCTCGATGTGGGCGTTGTAGGATGAGGCGATGAGGGTCCCGTCGATGTTCCCCCATCCGCTGTATTCACCAGATGCGCCGGTCACTCGGGCATGCGGAGCCAGAATGGAGCCCCGGACGCCGACGCCGTCCAGGAGCAACGTGTCGGCCTCGAAGAAATTGAACAGGACGTTGTCGCTGAACTCTCCGGGGTACAACAGTCCCATGCTGGTCAGCCCAGAAAGATCGCCGGAGACGTTGATCAGTATGGTCGCATCATCGGCGATCTGATTGAAATACAGTGTGTTGGCATTCAGGAGAGTGCTGCCGTCGATGTTGAAGACCTGAAGCCCGGAGGAGTTGTTCCCGTTCAGCGTCAGGACGCCCGAGTTGTCGCCCACCGTACCGTTCGCTCCGGTGCCGCTCAAAGTAAGCGACAGGTTCTTGAGATAGGCCGCCGCCGCATCGAAATCGAACGGCAGCGTGGCATGGCCGCCGATGGAGCGGGAGCCGGTGCCGACCCTGGTCAGGTTGGCGGTGCCGCCCACCACGACGTCGCCGCCGATGCTGCCGTCGGTCAGGGTGAAATCGTTGCCCACCACTACGGATCCGCCGATGCTGTAGCTGGACATCACCGCGTTGCCCCCGACGGCCAGATTGCCCTGGGTGTCGCTGCTGTTGCTGGTGAAGTCGCCCAGGATGAACGCGTTGTACTCCCCGGCCACTCCGAGGTCGATGTACGACGCCCGGGCGGGCGAGGCCGCGAGGACCAGGGCCAGCAGGGTGAAAAGAATATATGTATACTTCATGAGAATGCTCCAGAGTCTGTACGTCGGCCCCATGCGGGCCATTCAGGGGAAGTTCCCCTACACTTGTAACAGAAATATAGCAAAAGCCGTGCTGCCTGGCTATCCATACGGAATACAATATCTTCCGCGAATGCATCCCGCGTCAACATGTAAAAAACGCGTGTTTGTTGTCGGCCCGCTTTACAGTGCAACGCGAAAAAACGGTGCTCCGCCGGGGGCATGGGAGCCGCGCGGGCGGCGCGGGCCGCCCCGGTTCCCTTTACAAACCGCGCGAAATGGGCTCAAACTGCGACCCAATGACGAAACTATTGCTGCATATCTGTTGTGGCCCATGCTCCATCACCACGCTCAAGACGCTGCTGGCCGAGGGGCACGAGGTCACGGGACTGTTCCACAACCCGAACATCCATCCGCTCACGGAATACGCGAAGCGGCGGGACGGCTGCCTGACCGTGGCCGAGAAGCTGGGCGTGAAGGTCATCGTCAAGGACGACGAGTACCGGCCCCAGGAGTGGTTTCGGGCCGTGGCCCACCGCGAGAACAACCGCTGCTTCCACTGCTACGCCATGCGGTTGGAGCGCACCGCGCAGATCGCCAAACGGGGCGGGTTCGACTTCTTCACCACCACCCTGCTCTACTCCAAGTACCAGAAGCACGACGAGATAGCGGCCCTCGGCCGGGACCTGGAGTCGGCCAAGACGAAATTCCTGTACCACGACTTCCGCGAGGGCTGGAAGGAGGGCATCGAGACCTCGAAGGAGTGGGAAATCTACCGCCAGCAGTACTGCGGCTGCCTGTACAGCGAGAACGAGCGGTACAAGCGGGAGTTGCTGGGCTAGCCATGCGCGCGCTGTTCGCCTTCCTGTTCACGCGCAAGCATGCGCTTGTCGGTTTTCTGCTGCTCAAAACCATTGCCGTGATCGTCAACGGACTGGTCCAAGGCTCGGCCGAGGTATGGGGCATCGGCATCCTGGCCCTCGCCGTCTACGCGGTCATCGCCCGCTTCGCCCAGGCCGGGCGGGCCATCTCCATCTGGGCCGTCACTTTGCTCATGCTCTACGAGGCGGCCGGAGGCCTGCTCCTGGCCTGGTCCAGCCTGACCAGCGCGCCCGGCATGGCTCTGATCGGCCTTGTGGTGGCCCTGTACCTCGTCGTCGGGGCGCTGGCGGTCTTCGCCAGCCGCCGGGAGGGCTGAACGTGGGCAGGATTTACGGCGAGAACGTCCCGGTGCGGCCCGCCTTTCCCGACGCCGGGGCCAAACCGGCGCAGGTCGCGGACAACGGCAAGGGGCTGCTGCTCTACATCCACGTGCCCTTCTGCCGTGCCCGATGCCACTACTGCTCCTTCCATTCCCAGTCCTTCGACCAGGCCACCTTCGCCTGGTACCTGTCCCTGCTGCTCAAGGAGATCGAGCTGTGGGGGCGACGGCTGCACCGCCCGAAGCTGCGCACTATCTATTTCGGCGGCGGCACCCCGTCCCTGATCCCCCTGGCCCAGCTCGACCGGATCATGAAGGCCCTGAACAAGGCGTTCGTCCTCAAGCCGGGCGTCGAGGCGACCATCGAGGCCAACCCGGACTCGGCCCAGGACGTCAGCTATTTCCGGGGGCTTTTGTCCATGGGCTTCAACCGCTTGTCGCTCGGCATGCAGAGCCTCAAGGACGCGGACCTGCAGGTCATGGGCCGCCCGCACTCGGTGGCCATGGCCTATCAGGCCTTTGACCAGGCGCGTCGGGCCGGGTTCGGCAATATCGGTCTGGATCTCATCTGGGGGCTGCCCGGCCAGAAGCTCAAGGTCTGGCTCGACCAGCTGCGCATCGTCTCCGAGATGCGGCCCGAACACATTTCGGCCTACAACCTGACCCTTGAGGAGGGAACGGTCATGGCCCGGCGCTGCGGAGAGGGCGGGGACCTGACCCTGCCCCTGGACCAGGAGCAGGGACGCATGTTCGTGTACGGGGCCGAGTTCCTGGAATCCGTGGGCTACCTGCACTACGAGGTCTCCAACTTCGCGCGCATGGGGTTCATGTCCGTGCACAACTCCGGATACTGGGACGGGTCCGACTACCTCGGGCTCGGGCCGTCGGCCGTGTCCACCCTGGGGCGCAGGCGGTTCACGGTGCCGCGCTACATGGACGAGTACGACGCCTACGTGCGCGGCGAACTGGTGGGCAGCGACTATGAGGAGCTGACCGACGATATCCTGCTCGAGGAGATGGTCATGCTTTCCCTGCGCACGGGCAAGGGGCTGGATCTCAAGGAGTACCGCAAACGCACCGGCTTCGACTTGGTCAAGAGGAAGGAACAGCTGATCAGCGCCCTGCACCGCGAGAACCTGGTGCGCATCTCGGGCGGCCGGCTCAGGCTGACCAAGAACGGCATGCTCGTGTCCAACGTGATCATCGAACGGCTCGCCTTCGGCGATTAGGCGGCCCCTATGAGCGCCCCTTCCCTGACCCGCATCTTCCTGGCCTTCACCCGGCTCGGCCTGACCGCCTTCGGCGGCCCGGCCATGGTCCCGTACATCCGGGCCCTGGCCGTGGAGCGCAAACAGTGGCTCGACGACGCCTCGTTCTCCCTGGGCATGTCCCTGACCCAGCTGCTGCCCGGGGCCACGGCCATGCAGATGGCCGCCTACGTGGGGCTGCGGACGCGCGGCGGCCCGGGCGCCCTGGCCGCCTACGCCGGGTTCGGCCTGCCCGCCTTCCTGCTCATGCTCGGCCTGACCGCGCTCTATTTCTCGGCCCGCGACGTGGCCGTGGTGACCTCGGCCTTTGCCGGACTGCAACTGGTCATCGTCGCCCTGATCCTCCACGCGGCGGTCAACTTCGCCCGGCGCTACCTGAGCGGCCCGGCCGACATGGCCCTGGCCTGCCTGGCCGGCGTCTGGCTCGGGCTCAAGGGCAACCCCATCCTGGCCATGGCCGCGGTCTGCGCCCTGGCCGTGTTTCTGCTGCGCGACGAGGGCTGCGGGCTGCCCGAGCCGAGGGAGTCCACCGGGAACGGGCCGCTGCGCTTCGCCCTGCTGCTCCTGGCGGGCCTGGCCCTCTTCCTGGCCGCTTTGTTCATCGTGGACCCCGAGCTGTTCCGGCTCGGCCTGCTCATGGTCAAGATCGACTGCTTCGCCTTCGGCGGCGGGTACGTGTCCGTGCCGCTCATGCTTCACGAGGTGGTCGAGGTGCGCGGCTGGCTGACCGGCCCCATGTTCATGGACGGCATCGCGCTCGGGCAGGTCACGCCCGGGCCCATCGTCATGACCGGGGCGTTCGTGGGCTATGCCGTGGCCGGGCTGGCCGGGGCGCTCATAGCGGCGGTGACCGTGTTCTCGCCCTCGCTCATCGTCCTGTGCGCGGCCACCCCCTTTGCCGACAGGCTGATCCGCTCGCCCATCGCCCGGCGGGTGCTCAAGGGCAGCCTCATCTCCCTGGTGGGGCTGATGGCCGCCGTGGCCGTGCGCTTCGGCGTGTCCATCCACTGGACCATCCCCCAGGCGGTCTTCGCCCTGGCCGCGTTCATCAGTCTGCGCAAGAAGGCGGACATCCTCTGGGTGGTCCTGGCCGGGGCCGGAATCGGGGCGCTGGCCTTTTAGTGAAAATCCGTCCGTGTTGACAGAATCGGACGGCCGCCGTAGAGAATCTAAATATTATCTAGAGAATTGGCCCGAGCCGACGGGCCCAGCGGGCGCCATCCGGCAGTCCCGGAGGGAGAAGGTATGTTCGATTCCAAGAGGGTTCCGTTCCGTTACAAGCTCATCCTCGGCGTGGTGGCCATGGTCGCCCTGACCGCCCTGATCCTGGCCGGGGGCATCGTCTATCTGATGGACGGCGCGCTGAACGAACTGAACGTGTCCCCCGAAGCCCTGGGCGCGGTGGAGCGCCAGATCCTTCTGGTGGCCGGGGCCATCGTGGCCGCGGGCGTGCTCGGCTCCCTGCTGGGCAGCTTTCTGCTGGTTCGCGCCCTGCTCAAGCCGCTGCACAACCTGTCGGCCTACACCCTGGAGGTGGCGGCGGGCAACTACAATGCGGCCATAGAATACGAGGCCCATGACGCCATCGGCGAGGCCATCGACGCGGTCCGGAACATGACCGGTGAGCTCAAGGCCAAGCTCGGCATGGCCCAGGGGCTGCTGACCAGCCTGACCCAGCCGTGCGTGGTCGTGGACACCGACGAGATCATCACCTTCCTGAACCAGCCCGAGCTGGACCTCTTGCAGATAGACGGGGAACCGTCCGAATTCATCGGCATGCACATGTCCGAGTTCGTCTACGGCGACCGCTCGCGGCCGACTCTGCTCGGCCAGTGCATGCGCAAGGGCAAGGTCGTCACGGGCCAGGCCACCAAGGGCAAGGGCCGCAAGGGCCGCCCCTATCACCTGCTGGTGGACGTCTCGCCCATCAAGGACCTGGACGGCAAGGTGGTGGGCGCGTTCACCATCCTGACCGAGACCACGAAAATCAAGCAGAGCGAGGCCGAGGCCCTGCACCAGCACGAGGTCATCGCCCAGACCGCCCGCGAGGCCGAGGCCATCGCCGAGGAGCTGGACGGGGCGTCCGCCACCCTGTCCCACAAGGTGGACGAGGCCAGCCACGGCTCGGACATCCAGCGCGACCGGGCCACCGAGACGGCCACGGCCATGGAGCAGATGAACGCCACCGTGCTTGAGGTGGCCCAGAACGCCGGGAGCGCCTCCAACAACGCGGACGACATGCGCGACCTGGCCGAGGAGGGGGCCGGGCTGGTCAACCAGGTGGTCCGGGCCATCCAGGACGTGGGCGTGCAGTCCGAGGCCCTCAAGGAATCCATGGCCCAGCTCGACCGGCAGACCGAGGACATCGGGGCGATCATGCAGGTCATCGACGACATCGCGGACCAGACCAACCTGCTGGCGCTGAACGCGGCCATCGAGGCGGCCCGCGCGGGCGAGGCCGGGCGAGGCTTCGCCGTGGTCGCGGACGAGGTCCGCAAGCTGGCCGAAAAGACCATGACCGCCACCAAGGAGGTGGACGCGGCCATCCAGTCCATCCGCACCGGCGCCCATGAGAACGTGGCCGCCACGGAGAGGGCCGTGGCCTCCATCCAGGAGTCCACCGGCCTGGCCGACCGCGCCGGACAGTCCATCGAGAACATCCGGCAAAGCGTGATCCTGACCGCGGACCAGGTGCGCTCCATCGCCACGGCCGCCGAGGAGCAGTCGGCCACCAGCGAACAGGTCACCCGAGCCACCGAGGAGATCACCGCCATTTCCAGCGAAACCGCCCAGGCCATGGCCGAGGCCCGCACCGACCTGGACCGGTTGTCCTCCCTGGCCGGAGCCCTCAAGGAACTCATCGGCCGCATGCAGTCCTGACCGGGACGATTTTTCAACGCGAGAAAGGGAAGCCCCCGCTGAATATGGCGGGGGCTTTGATTTGTGGAGAATATTATCTAACAGTCGTACAATATTGTTTTATACTTTTCCCGAAAATCTCAAATAAAATCATCAATATTCATGCACTGCTTACTGTCGGAATACCTCGCCCGTCGCATGTCGTCTATAGTTAACTTATCCTCTTGAAAAGCACTTACTAGAAAATCGACCCAGCTATCGTTGTATAGATAGTCCTTATGAGCTTCATCATAATGACAGAATCGTGTATCCGTTTCAAAGGGATCTTCCGCTGACCCTCTTGGGCGAATATTGAAAATTCTCACAATCCAACTATGATGAACTGTCGTAATCAAACGCTTTCCTAATCTATTGTTGACTGTTTTACAAACTCCTCCCGGTTTCAGCTTGCCGATATTACAACCCTCTACTTTGATTTTTTTATCCTTAATAAGTGCTGTAACTTGATCGTAAGTTCTCTGATCTTCTGGAGACAGTTGACTCAACTGGACAAAATCTATTGCCAAATCACCACGTTTAGTATTGCTGACTTTTGGCATTGCCAGTAATTTAATGCTAAATTCAGGAGCAATAAACACCTCATCAGGCAATGAATTTCTATAGTCGTCGATAAATTTTTTAATGTCTTGCACATCTTTTGCTAAAGCAGATTTATTCGCCATTATTTGTTGGCAAGACCTCATGTGTGAAAACTGTAGAGCAAACACCAAAGACTCATGCAAAGCATATCCTTCACCAAATAGCGCTACAAGGAAATTCTCATAATTAAATAAAAACGCTTGGCATTCACCAAAAATAGATACATCTACTTCTTTTTTATTAATATGACGGTGTTCAATTTTATTCCTGAGGCGAATAAAAAACTTTATATTCATTTTCACTGCTTCTGAGAGCTTACCATACTTTCGTATACATGTGGACAACTCCCAGGCTAATTTCTCACCATCCTTCTTTTTGAATCTACCATTAGGATTTTTATAGTAATATTTAGCACCAATTGTTGCTTGAAAATAGGCATGAAACAGTTTTGTCCATGCTATGACCATCATAGATATATACCCCTCACTCCTAAATGTCGTTCGTGGCTTGTTGTATATCTCGATCGCCAGCAACGCGGAATCAACAGAAGACTCAAGAATGCTCTTTGCCTTACCCTTCCTAATTGGAATCGGGAGATCAGTTACCATTGCGCCCCCCTGCTTATATTTTGGGTAAAAATTGAAGATCCCTTTCTATACTCCATAAATACAATATATTACAATCAGCCACTGTACCTAAAATTATTCTATTGTACTGAAATCGGTATCCATCTAATTTCATAAGTAAAAAAAGAGCATGACCGGCGGGCAATACGTTGATCGTTCTCTGCACCAACGTCTCCTCCCACACGACTTGATCTTTCGCTCCCGGTCCAGGGCGAAGGACGGCATGGCCGAAACCGGTGGCTGATCAGCCCAGCACGGCCCGGACCAGCTCCGGGGTGCGCGTCCCGGCCTTGCCTTCCAGGAAATAGTCGGTGGTGTTGTAGGTGTACGAGGTATCCCGCAGGTTGATCTCGATGATTGTGCCGCCGTGCCGCTTGACCACGATCGGGATGCGCCCGGCCGGGACGACCTCGCCGCCCGTGCCGATGACCAGGCAGACGTCCGCCTGCTTGGCCAGGTCCGTGGCCGCCCGGTGCACGTCGTCGGGGATGCCCTCGCCGAAGAAGACGAAGTCCGGCTTGAGCAGCCCGCCGCAGGCCGGGCAGGGCGGGGGCAGGATGTCCAGCGAGATGGCCTCGGTCTTGAAAAAGGTCCGGCAGGACAGGCACTGCATGCGCCTTGTTGAGCCGTGGTACTCGTGGACCACCCGGCTGCCCGCGTCCTGGTGCAGGGAGTCGATGTTCTGGGTGACGATGCCGACGAGTTTTCCGGCTGCCTCCAGTTCGGCCAGGGCCAGATGGGCCGGGTTGGGCTTGGCCCGGCCGTACATGTCGTAGAATATCTCCTTGAGCAGGGGCCAGACCTCTTCGGGATGGCGCTTGAAATACCCCTTCTCGAACTTGTCCGGGTCGTATTTGGACCACACGCCGCCCGGCCCCCGAAACGGCGGGATGCCCGATTCCACGGAGATGCCCGCGCCGGTGAAGGCCATGGCGCAGCGCGCTTTTTTCAGGGCCTCGGCCGCATTGTGCAGGGCGTGATTCGACATGATCTAATGCCCGGCAAAGGTCATGTGGAGTTTGCCCTGCTCATCAGGACGCAGGGAGAAGATGGCGGCCCAGCGGTCGAGACAGCCGTCCGTCCGGTCGGCGGACGGTTCGAGCACGGCCGGGTCCACGACGATCTCCGCGTTGACCGCGCCCTCCTTGAGAAAGACCAGGCTCCAGCCTCCCTCCTTCCTGGGGGCGGGCTCGTAGTCGCGGCCGAACAAGGTGGAGAAGTCGTGCTCCCCGCCGGGCAGGACCACGCAGACCGAATCCCAATCGTAGTATTCCATGAAGGCGTCCAGGGAATAGGTCCGGCCGGTCCCGGCCGGGGCCTCCTTCAACGCCTTGAAGAAGCGGTCGCTGACGTAGCGGTCCGTGTAGTCGAAAGAGAACAGCACCGCAAAGAGCAGGAGCAGGCCGATGGTCACGACCAGCGCGCTTTTGGTCCTCATGGTCATGCGTCACACCCCCCAGGTAACGTGCCTGTAACAATTCCTCCAATAAACCCTACTGTTTTGCCCAGCCAGGGTCAAACCCGCCCCCGGCCCGGCGGGCATCGCTCCAATCGACAAATACCGTTATGTAGTTTAACAATATTGGCAATTTTTTGCAAAATTTGCCACTTTTGTAAACTCAAAAAAATACTTTTGTGTAGATATCGCCCAAATACTGTGGTTTTTTCTTGGCCCCGGACTTGCATAGCGGGCCGCTGGAGGTTTGAACAATGAATTACACCGACAACGCCTTTATCCTGGTCTGCGCTGCCCTGGTCATGTTCATGACCCCCGGGCTGGCGCTGTTTTACGGCGGGCTGGTCCGCTCGAAAAACGTTCTCGCAACCATCATGCAGTCGTTCATCATGCTCGGGCTCATGTCCGTGCTCTGGGCCGTCATCGGCTATACCCTGTCGTTTGGCTCGGACATCGGCGGGCTCATCGGCGGGCTCGACTTCGTCTTCCTCAAGGGCGTGGGCATGACCACGGCCGGGTCCCCGGCCGACAACCTGCCCCACCTGACCTTCATGATCTTCCAGTGCATGTTCGCGGTCATCACCCCGGCGCTGATCTCCGGCGCGTTCGCCGAACGCATGAAGTTCGGCGGATTCATGGTCTTTTCCGCCCTGTGGCTGATCCTGGTCTACGCCCCCATGTGCCACTGGGTCTGGGGCGGCGGCTGGATGGGCCAGATGGGCGCGCTCGACTTCGCGGGCGGCGCGGTGGTCCACATGAGCTCGGGCGCGGCAGCCCTGTGCTGCGCCATCCTCATCGGCAAGCGCAAGGGCCACGGCTCCACGGCCTTCATCCCGCACAACCTGCCCATGACCATCCTGGGCGCGGCCATCCTGTGGTTCGGCTGGTTCGGCTTCAACGCCGGTTCCGCCCTGGCCGCCGACGGCGCGGCCGCCAACGCGTTCGTGACCACCCACATGGCCACGGCCGCGGCCGCCCTGTCCTGGATCATCGCCGAGTGGATGCACGGCGGCAAGGCCACCACCCTGGGCGCGGCCTCGGGCGCGGTGGCCGGGCTGGTCGCCATCACCCCGGCCGCCGGGTTCGTCACCCCCATGTGGGCCATCGTGCTCGGCCTGGGCGCGGGTGTGCTCTGCTACGGCGGGATCATGCTCAAGAACAAATTCGGCTACGACGACGCGCTCGACGTGGTCGGCATCCACGGCCTGGGCGGCACCTACGGGGCCCTGGCCACCGGACTGCTGGCCACGGTGGGCGCGGAGGGGCTGATCGTGGGCAACGCGCACCAGCTGTGGGTCCAATTCGTCTCCGTGGTGGCCACCTGGGCTTTCTGCTTCGCCATGACCTTCATCATCTTCAAGGTGGTGGACGCCACCATCGGCCTGCGGGCAAGCGACGAGGACCAGGACAAGGGCATGGACATTGCCGAGCATTCCGAGACCGGTTATCAGTGGTAGTCAAGGAGACAGCGACATGAAGAAAATCGAGATCATCACCCGGACGTTCAAGCTCGACGAGGTCAAGACCGCCCTTTCCGGCATCGGCGTGAAGGGCATGACCGTCAGCGAAGTCAAGGGCTTCGGCCGCCAGGGCGGCCACAAGGAAGTGTACCGCGGGGCCGAGTACCAGGTGGACTTCGTGCCCAAGATCAAGATCGAGGCCGTGGTCGAGGACGACTTCGCCGCCGAGGTGGTGGAGGCGGCCCGCGCTGCCGCCCGCACCGGCGAGGTGGGCGACGGCAAGATCTTCGTCTCCCCCGTGGACGAGGTTGTGCGCATCCGCACCGGCGAGACCGGCGAAGAGGCCATCTAGCTTCGATACAACGAGAACGTCTCCGGTCCGGGCGAACCCGGACCGGAGCCATCCGGGCCTGCGAGGAAAGAGAGTCCCAGCGGCCGCCCGGGCATATCCCAGCCCGCCGGGCTGACTGCGGCCGGGACCGGAAAGGACTCCCGGCCGTTCCTTTTCCGCCGGGCCGGACAACCCCAGGAGCGCCATGCAGCCGGACAGCCTTCTTCCCGAATCCGCCCGCAGGCTGAAACAGGCCAGGGCGGACCTGTGGGCCCGGGCCGGGGCCGGTTCCGTGGGCGGCTTCGCCTGGGAGTACACCCACCTGGTGGACCGCTATTTCGAGAGCCGCATCCGGGAGGCCGGGCCGCAGCGCTTCGCCTTCACGCTCGTGGCCGTGGGCGGTTACGGCCGCGGGCGGCTGTGTCCCGGCTCGGACGTGGACGTCCTCCTGCTCTTCAAGCGCCGCATCCCGTCCGGAGCCGAAGAATTCACCAAGACCCTGCTCTTCCCCCTGTGGGACCTCGGCCTGGACCTGGGCCACGGCGTGCGCACCGTGGCCGACTGCGTGTCCTTGGCCAGGAAGGACTTCCAGGTCCTGGCCTCGCTCATGGACGCCCGCCCCCTGGCCGGAGACGCCGAGGTCTTCGAGGCCTTCCGGTCCGCCTTTGCGGCCAAGGTCCTGAACACGCACGGCGAGACCTTCGCCGCCTCCCTGCGCGAACACAACGAGGCCCGCGCCGCCCAGTACGGCGACGCCTCGGCCCTGCTCGAACCCGAGCTCAAGAACGGCCTGGGGGGCCTGCGCGACGGCCAGCAGGTGGTCTGGCTGACCCGGGTGCTCAAGGCGCTTAAGCGCAACCCCATCTTCCTGCCCGAGGAACTCTCGCGGCTGCGCGAGGACCAGGCCTTCCTCAACCGCGTGCGCACGGCCCTGCACCTGGCCGCCGGACGCAAGACCGACCGTCTCTATTTCGACCTCCAGCCGCCCACGGCGCGGCTCATGGGATTCGCCTCGCGCACCGCCTCGCCCGAGGACACCGGCCTGGCCGTGGAGTTCTTCCTGTCCCGGCTGCACCAGGCCATGACCCGGATCAAGGCCATGCGCGAGGCCCTGTTCCAGGAGGCCTTCCCGGTGCGCAGCACCCCCCTGCCCGAACCGACCATCCGCAACCTGTCTACCGGGCCCGGGGGCATCCGCTTCATCCGCCAGTCCGAGGCCACCCCGGACAACGTGCTCGGCGCGTTTCTGGAGTCCGCGCGCGCCGGCCTGCCCCTGACCTGGGGCGCGCGGCGCATCGTCCGGCGCGACCCGGCCCGGTTCGCGGCCGGGCTGGCCGGACGGGGCGAGACCCTGTCCATCCTGGTGGAGATATTCCTGGCCCCGCACTGCCGGACCGCTCTGGACGGGCTGCTCGAGACCCGGCTGCTGCCCGCCCTGTTCCCGGAATTCGCCGAGGTGGAGCACCTCATCCAGTTCAACGACTACCACGTCCATCCGGTGGGCCGGCACACCCTGGCCACCGTGGCCCTGCTCTCGGATTTCGCGCGCGGCGACGGGGAGTGGACCGGGGAGCTGGCCGGAGGGGTGACCGACCCGGCCCGCCTGGTCCTGGCCGGATTCTTCCACGACCTGGGCAAGGGCGCGCCCGACCACTCCGGGGCCGGGGCGGCCATGGCCCGCCGGGTCCTGGGCCGCTACGGACGTGCGCCCGAGGTCATCGAGGACGTGGCTTTCCTTGTGGAGCACCACCTGCTTTTGCCCAAGACCGCCACCCGGCGCGATCTGTCCGACGAGCGCACGGTGGCGGACGTGGCCGCCGTGGTCGGGGACACGGCCCGGTTGGACATGCTCCACCTGCTGTCCACGGCCGACTCCATGGCCACCGGCCCACGCGCCTGGAACTCCTGGACCCGCTCCCTGCTGGGCGAGCTGTACTTCAAGGTCCGCAACCTGTTGCGCCACGGCCCCCTGGCCGAGCCGGACGCGGCCCGCAAACTGGCCGACGCCAAGCTCGCCGTGCTCGCGGCGGCCCACGACCAGGACCCGGAGTTCGTGGACGCGGCCATGCGGGCCATGCCCCCGCGCGCCTTCCTGGCCCTGACGCCCGAGGCCATCGCCGGGCATGTGCGGCTGGTCAGAAAACTGTGGGGAGCCGTGGCCGAGGACCGCATGCGCAAGCCGTCCTCCATCGGCGGCAAGGGCGTCATCCTGATCGAGGCCGCGCCGGGCCGGGCCGAGAACACCTTCAAGCTGACCATCGCCGCCGTGGACCAGCCCAACCTGTTCGCGACTATCGCCGGGGCCCTGTCCCTGCACGGGCTGAACATCCTGGCCGCCGACATCTTCAGCTGGAAGGACGGTACGGCCGTGGACGTGTTCACCGTGGGCGAGCCGCCCGAGAACCTCTACGCCGAGGAGGTCTGGGCCCGGGTCGGCCGGTCCGTGGGCTACGCCATGGTGGGCAAGCTGGACCTGGCCGCCCGGCTGGAGGAGCGCAGCCGCTCGCCCCTGACCAGGGGGCGGGGCCGCCCCAAGCTCAAGCCTCTGGTGACCATCGACAACCGGGCCAGCGACTTCTACACCGTGATCGAGGTGGCGGCCACGGACCGCACCGGTTTCCTGTTCGACATGGCCCGCACCCTGGCCGCCCACGGGCTGTCCATCCACCTGGCCATGATCACGACCATCAAGGGCCGGGCGGCCGACGTCTTCCACGTGCGCACCCAGGACGGGCAACGGCTCCTGGACGAGTCGCGCCTGGACGCCCTGCGCAGGGATCTCCTGGCCGCTTCCAAGGCCCGGTAAAACGCTTTACTTTTCGAAAACCGGCCGTAGAGTGTGGGCATACCAGAGCCCAAGGACCTCCCATGCCCATCAACGTGACCATCTTTTCCGATTTCGTCTGCCCGTTCTGCTTCGTCGGCTCGGGCATCATCGACCGTCTGAGGAAGGACTTCGACATCCGCGACACCTGGCTGCCCCACGAACTGCATCCCGAGACCCCGCCCGAGGGGCGGCCCCTGGACGACCTGGTGGACCGCTTCGACCTGGACCAGGTGATCATGACCTGCAACCAGCGGGGCGAGCCCTACGGCATCCGCTTCGCCCGTGCCGAGATGCTGTTCAACTCCCGCCTCGCCCTGGAGGCCGCCGAGTTCGCGCGCGACGCGGGCCTCTACCACGACTTCCACGGCCGCATGTTCCGGGCCGGATTCACCGAGGGACGCAACATCGGGGACATGGAAGTGATTCTGGACGTGGCTCTCCGGACCGGCCTGGACCGGGAGCCGCTCAAGGCGGCCCTGGCCGACCACCGCTACGCGGACCGCGTGGCGGACGGATCGAGGAAGGCCAAGGAGGCCGGGGTCACGGCACTGCCCACCTTCATCGTCGAGGGCCAGCCGCGCGTCACCGGGGCCGTGGACGAGTCCGTGCTGCGCCAAGCCCTGGAAGCGGCCCGGCGAAAGGTCTAACCGCAACCGACTGCAACTAACCGCAACAAACGAATGAATATGACGCAACAAGCTGAAATAGTGATTTTCTTCACCGGCGGAACCATCGGCATGTCCCCGGTGGAAGGCAAGGAGGGCGTGGCCCCGGGCGGCAACTTCGACGGCTTGCTCAACCAGCTCTCCCCCCAGGAGGCGGACGTGGTCCTGCGGCCCGTGCTCTGGTCGGACAAGCCGAGCCCGCACATGACCCCGGAGGACATGTTCCGGCTGGCCCGCGACGTGGAGGAAGCGCTTAAGGAGGAGTCCGTGCTCGGGGCCGTGGTCCTGCACGGCACGGACACCCTGGCCGAGACCGCCTACATGTGCGACCTGGTGGTCCGCTCGGACAAGCCGGTCATCCTGACCGGTTCCATGCGCTACTATTCCGAGGCGGGCTACGACGGCATCCGCAACCTGGCCAACACCGTGCGCGCCTGCCTGCTCCCCCTGCCCCCGGGCGTGGGGGCGTGCATCCTGATGACCGACCGCATCTTCGCGGCCCGCGAGGCGGTCAAGGTCAACTCGCTCAACGTGGACGCCTTCGAGTCCCGCGAGGCCGGTGTGGTCGGCTACGTGGCCGGAGAGTCCGTGCTCCTGGCCCGGCCCAGGTCCACCCCCACCCCCAGGCGCAAGTTCGCCCCCGCTTCCATCGAGACCAACGTGCCGCTCATTACCGCGTATACGGGAATTGACCGAAAGCCTATCGATCATGCAATAAGCGAAGGAGCAAAGGGAGTTGTCATCGAAGGGTTCGGCGCAGGCAACGTGCCCCCGGCCCTGGTCGAAGGAATCGAGGCCTGCCTGGAAAAGGGGCTGCCCGTGGTCCTGGCCACCCGCTGCATCGAGGGCGGGGTCTGGCCCGTGTACGGCTACCCGGGCGGCGGAGCCGACCTGCACGCCAAGGGCGTCATCCTGTGCGGCAGGCTGGGCGGACCCAAGGCCCGCATCCGGCTCATGTGCGCCCTGGGGCTGACCTCGGACCAGGACGAAATCCGGAAGATATTCGAGGAGGCGTAGAGGGCTAGCCGATTTCCTCGGTGAAGCGCCGGAATTCGGACAGGGCGCGGCTCTGGACCATGGTCCGGACCGCGTCCAGGTACTCGTGGTTCTCGATGACCAGGTTGACGATGTCCACGTCCAGGAAGCCGCTGTCCGCCATGGAGCGGAGCACGGACACGGTCCGCTCTCTGGTCATGCCCTTGCGGTAGGGGCGGTCCTCGGTGATGGCCGTGTGCACGTCCGCCACCTGCATGATCCGGGAGCCCAGCGAGAGCTCCTTTTCCGTCAGTCCCAGGGGATATCCCTTGCCGTTCAACCGCTCGTGGTGCTGGGCCGCCCAATCGGCCACCTCGCCCAGGCCCGGGATGGCGCGCAGGACCTCGGCGCTGACCGTGGCGTGGTCCTTGATCCGGGTGTATTCGTCGTCGTCCAGGGCGCTCTGCTTGTCCAGCAGGGAGGTGGGCACGGCCAGCTTGCCGATGTCGTGCAGGTTCCCGGCCAACCGCATGGCCTTCTGCTCCTTCTCGTCCATGCCCGCCAGCCGGGCCAGCAGGACCGCGGTCTCGGCCACGCCCGCCGAGTGGGTGGCCGTGTGGCGGCTCCGGAAGTCGATGATCCGGGTGAAGAAGCCGGAGAAGTCGATGAGCTGGTCCGGGGAGATGCGCACGTCCAGGAGGTCCTTGGAGAGCATCTCCCTGACCGGCATGTCCATGTCCTCCATCAGCGGCCAGAACAGGCCGCTCGCGGTCAGTTCCCGGAAGGCGGCCGTCAGTTCCGGGGCGTAGAGGTCCGAGGTGAACCCTGCCACGGCCCGCTCCACGTCACTGCGCTCCCGCCTGTGCGCGCCCATCCGGCGCAGGATGTCCACCCGGTCGGCCAGATTGACGATGTTGGCCAGCAGCAGGGTCTCGCGGTCACCCTCCTGGCGGATGACCCGCAGGTCCCGCCAACTGGTGTGGTGGTACAGAACCATGCGCGAGGGGCGCTCCAGGAAGGGGTGGTCCTTGAGCAGCCGGTAGCCGACCACCGCGTGCTCCTCCAGGTCGGCGTCGAAGCTCAGGCCGTCCAGGGCCAGATCCATGGAAAACGCCCCGATGTCGTGCAGCAGCCCGGCCAGAAGCAAATCCACCAGGGAGGAGGGCTTGATGCCCACCCGGTTGCCCAACAGGGCGGAGGCCAGCCCCACCCGCCGGTGGTGCCCGGTGACCGTGGGGGAGATGTAGTCCAGAGCGGTGGAGATGCCGCCGGCTATGTCGATAAGAGAGACGTCTTCCATGCAACACACGCTGCCACTAGATAAATTTGAGAAATCCGCCGCGAACTGCGAAGAATCATCCTTTTTTACTCACACACTGCCAATTATATTCCGCGAACGGGCAGGCAACCACACCCGCAAGCGGTTGTCAACAACCGGTGACACGGCTGGAGATGGACACCCAGCGGACCATGTCAAGTTGATTTTCCCTGCCGATCGGACGCTTTTCCTTGTCATTCGCCGACAAAAGCGGGCCGCGACCAGAACGCGTGGTACGATTTTCGCGCCGGGATGCCCGAAACCCTAGCGAAGCGAGGAACACGCATATGGCAACGAGTGTGATCGAAATCTGCAACAACGCCCTTCTGGACCTGGGAGAGGACGCGATCATGTCCCTGGGCGACGACTCCAAGGCAGCCGGGCTGTGCAACCACCGCTGGCCCGCGGTGCGCGACGCGGTCCTGCGCGCCCACCCCTGGAACTGCGCCACGGCCCAGGCCGAACTGGCCGCCGGGTCCATCGCCCCCCTGTGGAAGTGGGCCTTCCGGTACATCCTGCCCACGGACTTTCTGCGGATCATCGCCATTACCGGCGCGGACGGGGAGGAGGTCCGGGACTGGGAGATCCAGTCCGGGGTCATCCTGTGCGACGAGGAGGCCCCCCTGTACATCGCCTACGTGCGTCGCGAGACCGACCCCAAAAAGTACGACGCCCTGCTGTCCGAGGTCCTGTCCGCGCGGCTGGCCGCCACTCTGGCCTACCCCCTGTCCGGGTCCACGTCCCTGGCCCAGTCCTGCTGGCAGACCTACCAGGACAAGCTGGCCGAGGCGCGCGGCGTGAACGCCCGCGAAGGCGTGGCCGAATCCATGGCCCCGGCCACGTGGCTGGGGGCCAAGCTCGGCGGCTGACGGTAAAACGGAAACGGCGCGCGGCCCGCTCGCGGGGCCGCGCGCCAAGGATTACTTCACGATGAGAGAGGCGGCGTAGAAGAACTCGTTCAGCGGCGAGTCGGACGGCGTGGTCCACTCGCGCTCCAAGGACACCCGGTCGTTGTCCCCGGCAAACCGGGCGACCAGCCCCTGGTTCTCCTCGGGGTTGAGGGTGCAGGTGATGACCGCGATGCGCCCGCCGGGTTTGACCTGGGCCAGGGCGTTGTCCAGGATCTCGCGCTGCAGCAGGGTCAGGTCGCTCAGGTCGGCGGGCTTGCGCTTCCACTTGGTGTCCGGGCGGCGCGACAGCACGCCCAGACCCGAGCAGGGCATGTCCAGAAGGATGGTGCCGGGCGTGCGCGGCGGCTCGGCCGTGGCCGCGTTGGCCTCGAAGACCTCCACCCCGTGCAGCTCGCGTTCAAGCGCTGCCAGCCGTCCCCGATGGGGGTCCGAGGCGAACACGTCCAGCCCCTTTTCCAGCAGGATGCGGGTCTTGCCCCCGCGTCCGGCGCAGGCGTCCCAGACCGGGCCGTCCCAGATCTCCGGGTCCAGGGCCTCCACGGCCTGGCGCGCGGCGAACGACTGCCGGGCCAGGGGCGGGTCGGGCTCGCCCTCGAAGGCCGTGCCCCCGGGCAGGGCGAAGCTCATGCCCTCGATGTCGATCAGCTCGGGCCAGCCCGCGATCTCGGTGTACAGCTCGTCCGCATCGGGATGGCCGAAGAGGTTGAAACCCAGCGCAGGGGCCTTGATCTGGGCCTCGAGGTAGTCGGTGGCCGTCTTCTCCCCGTACTCGCGCCACCACAGGTCCACCAGCCACTGGGGACAGGCGTACCAGCGCGACAGGAATTCGGGCAGGGAGGCGTCCTTGCGGAAAAAGTCGGGATCATGGGCGTCCGCGCCCAGCTCGGACACCCGGCGGAGCACGGCGTTGAACAGCCCGGCCAGGCGCGCGCCCGGCTTGGACTTGGAGAACTCCACGGCCCAATCCACCGAGGCGTAGGCCGGAATCTTGTCCAGGAACAGAATCTCGTAGGCGGCCACGCCCATGGCCAGCCGCATCTTGGGATTGAGTTTGCCCGGATCCTGGAGGAACCGGGACAGGACGTACTCGATGCGTCCCTTGAGCCGGAGATAGCCGTAGCTGAGTTCCGTGGCCAGCCCCACGTCGCGGGGGTCGTCCACCCCGGTGGAAAGGGCCGCGTCCAGGGAGGCCTGGATGTCCTGCCGGTTCATGAGACATCGGAACAGGGCCTCGAGCGCCGCCCGCCGCGCCGAAGGCAGGGGCTTTGATGAATGTGCTTGCATACGTGCCTAGTTACCCTTCCGTCCACGGGTTGGCAAGCGGCAGCGCATGGCAACGCCGTGACAAAGCGTGACGCCCCGGGTCCGGGCTGGCCCAAACCCTACTCGAAGATCTTCTTGGCGGTGTCCTTCGCGTCGTCCGCGGCCTTGTCCATCTGCTGGCCCGCCTCCTGGGCGGCCTTGTCCATCTTCTTGCCCGCCTTTTCCATGGGCCCTTCCTCGCTGCACCCGAAGGCCACGGTCAAAACGGCGAGCAGGCAGGCGACGGTCAGGATTTTTTTCAGCGTCTTCATGGGGACATCCTTTTCGGTTAGCGATTTTCCAGGCGGCACGTCTGGCTGTAGTAGGCCGTGCCGAAGGCCATGTCCGTGTTCATGGGGCGGATGATCACATTGGCCCCGTGGCCGTATTTCATCCACCCGCCCCGGCGCATGAGCACGGCCCTGGGGTGCAGGCCGTCCAGGGTCTCGACCCTGACCTGCATGGCCCCGAGGCCGGTGGTCAGATATACGTCCGCGGACAGGTCAAGGACACTATACGCCGGATTGGCCTTGGAAATCCAGACCAAAGGCACGCCGCGCTGCTCGGACTCGGGAATCTGCGAATGCAGGAACTCGCCGCGCACCACGGTCAGCAATTGCAGGGGATAATCCGGGTCCCGTTCGGGCTCGGAATGCAGCGCCTCGGGAAAACGGTACAACCCGTCCAGATGGCCGAAGACCATGTTCTCGAAGGCCACAAAGGGATGGTTGACCTTGGCGAACCCATTCTCGCGCAATTCATCCAGGGACACGTTCGAATGCTTGAGCCCTTCGCGCAGGCAGGCTTCCTGGTCCGGCAGGCGGACGGGCTCGCGCAGCCGCGAGCCCAGGTCGGCCAGGACTTCGAAGTCCGATCGCGCCTGGTCGCGCGGGGCCACGGCCGGGGCGCAGAGGTTGACGTAGTTGTGCACGCACGAGCCGAGCACGTCGAGGCGCTCGAACATGAGCGCGGGCGGCAGGATGACGTCGGCCCGCATGGCCGTGTCGTTCATGAACCCGTCCACCACCACGGTGAACGGCGCGGCCAGCGCGTCGGCCACGGCCAGGCTGTCCGGCACCTGGTTGATCACGTTATGGCCGTCGATCCAGGCGAACCGAACCGGCGGATCGGCCCGGCGCAGTTCCGCGCCCAGGTCCTGCAAAAGGAGTCTGCGCCGCTCGCCCGGCTCAACGCCGCCTTCGATCAGGTGCGCCCAGGAGCCGAAGTTGCGGGCCGAGGAGATGTTGAAATAGGCACCGCCGCCGCGCACCCCGACATTGCCCGAGACCATGGCCACGGCGTTGATGAAGCGGACGTTCTCGCCGCCAAAGACGTGGCGCTGCAGGCCCCAGCCGATGACCGTGGCCACGTTGCCCCGGTCCGCGTACCACTCGTAGACCATCTCCGCGTCCGCGGGCGGGACCTCGCAGGCCGCGCACAGCTCGCGGAACTTCAGGCCGTCCACCAGGCCGCGCAGGGCGGGCCAGTTGGCGGTCCGGGTCAGGACCCACGGGTTGAGGTCGCCCGCCTCCAGAAAGAGCTTGAGCACGGCGGCCGCCAGAAAGCGGTCCGTGCCCGGCCGGATGACGACGTTGACGTCCGAGAACTCGGGCGTGCCGTCCCCGCCGGGCGAAATGGACAGGACCTCGGTGCCGTTCTTGCGGGCGCGCTTCAAAAGCGCCAGCTGGTGCACGGAGCTGCGGGTCAGGTCCCGGCCCCAGTTGACCACCCGGTCGCTGTTGAGGATGTCCTCGGGGTCGTTGTGGTGGAGCGCGCCGAAGTCGCGCAGGCAGGCCTCGATGCCCGTGTCGTCGCACACGCAGCCGTAGGTTGTGGACGAGCCCAGCCGCTCGAAGAAGTGGGTGCTGGCCATGCCCAGGATGCCCCTGTAGCCGTGGCCGTGGACGTGCAGGATGGACTCGGGCACGGCCCGGGCCGCGTCGAGCTTATCCGCGACCAGGCCGAGGGCCTCGTCCCAGCTTGCGGGCGCGAACCCGCCGCCGCGCCGGACGAGCGGTTCGGTGACTCGCTCGTCCGCGTCCAGCCGCTCGAAGTAGCGGCCGCCCTTCTTGCAGCAAAAGCCCTTGGTGAACGGGTGTTTCGGGTTGCCCCGGACGGTCCTCTTCTCATCGTCGACCAGCAGCGAACAGGCGTCGCCGCAGTCCATGGTGCATGCCGTGATGGTCTTCATGCCTTTTCTCCCTGGCCGGGAGAGTGGAGTATCGAGCGCCCAAGGTCAAATCAAAAGAACCGAGGGGAGAGCCATCGTGCCTGCGTGCGCCGCGTTCCGGACCACACTCTTTTTGACAATCATACGGGTTTGGTCTAACCAGATTCGGTTCCAGCTACCCTACTTTTATCTAAGGATATTGAACGCGACATGGCGAACGTACAAAAAATAAAAGGATTCGCGGATCTTTTCCCGGAGGAAGCCGCCAAGTACACCTTCATGGAAAAGTGCGCCCGCGAGGTCTTTTCGCGCTACGGCTTCGGCGAGCTGCGCACGCCCATCCTGGAGAAGACCGAGCTGTTCCAGAAGTCCATCGGCGAGGACACCGACGTGGTCGGCAAGGAGATGTTCACCTTCCCGGACCGCAAGGACCGGTCCCTGACCATGCGGCCCGAGGCCACGGCGGGCGTGGTCCGCGCGTTCATCGAGTCCAAGATCCATCAGCCGGGCAACGTCTCGAAATTTTTCACTTTCGGCCCCATGTTCCGGTACGAGCGCCCGCAGAAGGGCCGCCAGCGCCAGTTCCACCAGATCGACGCCGAGATCTTCGGGGCGGACGAGCCCCAGGCCGACGCCGAGCTGATCCTCATGCTCAAGGCGTTCCTCAACGCCATCGGGCTGACCAAGCTGACCATCGAGATCAACTCCCTGGGCTGCCACGAGTGCCGCCCGGCCTACAAGCAGGCCCTGGTGGACTACTACAAGTCCAAGGACAAGGCGAACTTCTGCGAGGACTGCCAGCGGCGCATGGAGACCAATCCGCTGCGCGTGCTCGACTGCAAGGTGCCCACCTGCAAGGCGCTGGTCGAGGACGCCCCGGTCATCACCGACCACCTCTGCCCGGACTGTCGGGCGCACTTCGCCGACGTCCGGGCCGTCCTGGACGGCGCGAACGTGGACTACGAGATCAACCCCCGCATGGTCCGGGGCCTGGACTACTACGTGCGCACCTGTTTCGAGGTGACCAGCAATGACATCGGCTCCCAGACCGCTGTGGCGGGCGGCGGCCGGTACGACGGCCTGGTCAAGAACCTCGGCGGCCCGGACTGCCCGGGCACCGGCTTCGCCTGCGGCATGGAGCGGCTCGCCCTGCTTTTGAACGACGTGCAGCCCCAGACCCCCGACTTCTATCTGGCCGTGGTCGACAAAGAGGCCGCGAACGAGGCCATGCTCTTTGCCCAGGCCCTGCGCGAAAAGGGGCTGACCGGCGAAGCCAGCTTCTCGGGCGGGTCCATGAAGTCGCGCATGCGGGCGGCCAACAAGTCCGGGGCCAAAACCTGCCTGATCATGGGTGGCAGCGAGTTGGCCGATAAGACCATCACGGTCAAGGACATGGCCGGCGACCGTGAACAGGAAACCTTGGACCGGAAGCTGTATCTGGCGAGTCTGTAGGAAGAGATTTGGATGCCGCCGCGCGGCGGGGTCGGATGACTTCGCCTCCGGCGGCCAAAGGCCGAGGGCCTTTGGAATCCCATGTGCGGCTCCGCCGCAGGGTTGTGTACCCAAGCCTTCATCGGGCGATCTCGCCCGCCGAAGGCGCGCTAAAAAGTTTTGGAAGATCCCTAAGAAACCTTTTTCAAAAGGTTTCTTAGGCCGCCGGAGGCAAGCCCCCCGCAGGGGGTGCCGGAGGCACTAAATACGAGATACCGGAGAGAGAATGTCCGAACAAGAGAGAGATTACGACGAGTACCGCGTCATCGAAGACCTGGCGGGCTGGCGGCGCACGCACCACAATAACGAGTTGACCGCCGCCAACATGGACGAGGAAGTCTGCCTCATGGGCTGGGTCCAGTTCCGCCGCGACCACGGCGGGCTGATCTTCCTGGACCTGCGCGACCGCGAAGGCATGACCCAGGTGGTCTTCAATCCCGAGGACAACGCCGAGGTGCACGAGCGCGCCCACGCCATCCGCCCCGAGTACGTGGTCGCCATCAAGGGCAAGGTCCGTCCGCGCCCCGAGGGCATGGCCAATCCGAACATGGTCACCGGCGAGGTGGAGATCGAGGTCACGGACTACAAGCTCCTGAACACCTCGGAGACCCCGCCGTTCCCCATCGAGGACCGCGTCGAGGTGGGCGAGAACCTGCGCCTCAAGTACCGCTTCCTGGATCTCAGGCGTCCCTCCCTGGCCCGCAATTTCGTCATCCGCAACAAGGCCGCGCAGTCGGTCCGCCGCTATCTGGACGGTCTGGGCTTCCTCGAGGTCGAGACCCCGGTGCTGACCAAGTCCACGCCCGAGGGCGCGCGCGACTTCCTGGTTCCCAGCCGGGTCAACCAGGGCGAATTCTACGCCCTGCCCCAGTCCCCGCAGCTGTTCAAGCAGATGCTCATGGTCTCGGGCATGGACCGCTATTTCCAGATCGTCAAATGCTTCCGCGACGAGGACCTGCGCGCCGACCGCCAGCCCGAGTTCACCCAGATCGACATCGAGATGTCGTTCGTGGACGAGGCGCTGATCCAGGACATGGCCGAGGGCATGGTCAAGCGGCTCTTCAAGGAGACCATCGGCGTGGACCTGCCCGCCGAGTTCCCGCGCATGACCTTCGCCGACGCCATGCGCGACTACGGCGTGGACAAGCCGGACCTGCGCTTCGAGCTCAAACACATCGACATCACCGACGTTTTCAAGAACTCCGGGTTCAAGGTCTTCGCCTCCTCCGAACTGGTCAAGGTCATGGTCGTGCCCGGCGGGGCCGAGCTGTCCCGCAAGGAGATCGACGAGTACACCAAGTTCGTCGAGATTTACGGCTCCAAGGGTCTGGCCTGGATCAAGGTCAAGGAGGACGGCGAGTGGCAGTCCCCCATCGTCAAATTCTTCTCCGAAGAGGAGATCGCCACCCTGCGCGAGCGCTCCGGCTGCCAACCCGGCGACATCCTGTTCTTCCAGGCCGGTCCGGCGGACATCGCCAACGCCGCGCTGGGCAACCTGCGCTGCGAGCTGGGCAAGCGCTTCGGCCTGATCAGGGAGGGCGAGTTCAAGCCCGTCTGGATCACCGACTTCCCGCTGCTCGAATGGGACCCGGACGAGAAGCGGTTCGTGGCCCGGCACCATCCCTTCACCTCGGCCCGGCCCGAGCAGATGCAGGTTCTCAAGGACGACCCGGCCCAGGCCATCGCCCGCGCCTACGACCTGGTCATGAACGGCTACGAGGTCGGCGGCGGCTCCATCCGCATCCACACCGAGGACCAGCAGAAGGCCATGTTCGCCGCCCTGGGCATCCAGGAGGATGAGGCGAGAGAGAAGTTCGGCTTCCTCATGGACGCCCTCAAGTTCGGCGCGCCGCCCCACGGCGGCATCGCGTTTGGCCTGGACCGGCTGATCATGATCCTGACCGGCTCCAAGTCCATCCGCGACGTCATCGCCTTCCCCAAGACCCAAAAAGCCACCTGCCTGATGACCGAGGCCCCGTCCGAGGTCCCGAGCAAGCAACTGCGCGAACTGGGCATCCGCCTGCGCGAGAAGAAAAAAGAAGATTAGGAACGAAGATGCGAGAGGGGAACCTTTTAAGAAAGGTTCCCCTCTCGCGCTCTCCTCTCCAAAACTTTTTAGCGCCGCTTCGCGGGATTTTCAGTTCGCGAAAAAGTATACCGATTACGGCTGGTTTCACATTGAAACTGGCCTTTTGAATTTCCGTAATTATTAAGTTAATAGACAAGACCGATTCCGCCGCAAACGGGACCAAACGCATCCCCTCCATACTCCCCGCGGCGCGATAAAAAGTTTAGGAAAAGGAGGGGATGGGGGTTCGGGGGAAGGGGAGGAAAACCCTTTCTCAAAGGGTTTTCCTCCCCTTCCCCGGCCGCCGGAGGCAACCACAATGCGATTAGAGATATGTACCTGGCCCGACGAGGTCCTTGAGGCCAAGGCCGAACCCATCAACGAGATCACGCCGGAGCTCGAGGAACTCATCGAGAACATGGTCGAGACCATGTACGAGTCCGACGGCGTGGGGTTGGCCGCGCCGCAGGTGAACAAGTCCATCCGGCTGATCTGCGTGGACCAGACCGGGCCCAAGGAGCGCGGCGACCTGCGGGTGCTGATCAACCCGGAGATCGTGGAGTGCGGCGGCGAGGTGGAGTCCGAGGAGGGCTGCCTGAGCTGCCCGGAGCTGAACCTCAAGGTCAAGCGCAAGGAGCGGGTCAAGGTCAAGGCGTTGAACCGCGTGGGCGAGGAGATTTGCGTGGAGACGGAAGGCTTCCTGTCCATCATCCTGCAGCATGAGATCGACCACCTGGACGGCGTGACCCTGGCCGACCGCGCGGGCCGCCTGAAACAAGCCATGTACCGAAAGAAGGCCTTGCGATGGAAGAAATAGCCAACGGCGTGAGCACGCCCGAATCCTGGGGCGCGGTGGACCTCAAGCCGCTGCGCGTGGTCTTCATGGGCACCCCGGACTTCGCGGCCGAGGCCCTTTCCATATTGCTCAAGTTCGACGCCGCCGACGTGGTCGGCGTGTACACCCAGCCGGACCGGCCCTGCGGGCGCGGGCGGCAGTGCAGGCCGTCCGCGGTCAAGCAGGTGGCCCTGGAGAACGGCATCCCGGTATACCAGCCGGTGAATTTCAAGGACCAGGCCGACATCGACCAGCTGGCCGCGCTCAAGCCGGATGTGCTGGTGGTGGCGGCCTACGGGCTGATCCTGCCCCAGGCCGTGCTCGACATCCCGGCCGTCCTGCCGCTGAACATCCACGCCTCGCTGCTGCCCCACTGGCGCGGCGCGGCCCCGATCCAGCGGTCCATCGAGAACGGCGACGTGGTCACCGGCATCTCGATCATGAAGATGGAGGCCGGGCTGGACACCGGCCCGGTCATGGTCCAGCGCGCCCTGCGCATCGGCCACAACGACCACGCGGGGACCATCCACGACGAGTTGGCCCGGCTTGGCGGCATCTGCATCTGCGAGGCCCTGGCCCGCTTGCAGACCGGGGCCTACGACCTCAAGCCCCAGGACGATTCGCTGGCCACCTATGCGAAGAAGCTGGAGAAGCATGAAGGCGAGATCGACTGGAACCAGCCCGCGGAAATGATCCACAACCGGATCCGGGCCATGTATCCCTGGCCCGGCGCGTTCTTCGACTGGACCAACCCCGAAGGCAAGGTCCTGCGCCTGCACGTGACCCCGGGCGAGGTGTCCGAGGAGTCGACCCCGCGGATCTCACCCGGCACGGTGCTGGGCGAGATGGACGACAAACTGGCCATCACCACGGCGGACAGGATATACCTGACCCCGGAGGTCAAACCCCAGGGCAAGAAGGGCATGGACGCCACGGCCTTCACCTGCGGGTACATGAAGGAATGCAAGTAGGAACCCCGCTGGAACAGCCCCGGTCCGTGCGCCGGGCGCGCAAGCGCCTGTTCGTAGGCCTGATCAGCATCGCCTGTTTTGTCATCTGCGTGCTGCTCGGCCTGCTCTGGCTGGTGCCGTACGTGGGGCTGGACAACATCCACCCTGCGGCCAAGTGGGTGTTCGGAGCGCTGGTGCTGGGCCTGGTCGGCCTGGTCTGCGTGGCCTACTGGGGGCTGTTCCTGAACATCGTCACCAAGAAGCCCCTGCTCGGCGCGCGCCGCTTCCGGGGGTTGACCATCAAGCTGTTCCTGCCGCTCATGGTCCTGCTCGGCCGGGCCTTCGGCATCCCCAAGGAGCACATCATGCTGTCGTTCATCTCGGTGAACAACGACATGGTCCTGGCCGAGGCCGGGCGATACGCGCCCGGGGACATCCTCCTGCTCATGCCGCACTGCCTCCAGAACTCCAAGTGCGACCGGCGGCTGACCTACGACATCAACAACTGCGTGCGCTGCGGCAAGTGCCCCCTGGCCGGGCTACTCGAACTGCACGACAAGTACGGCGTGAACCTGGCCATCGCCACGGGCGGGACCATCGCCCGGCGCATCGTGGTCCAGCTGCGGCCCCGGCTGATCATCGCCGTGGCCTGCTACCGCGACCTCTCCTCCGGCATCCAGGACACCTACCCCCTGCCCGTGTACGGCGTGCTCAACGAGCGCCCCCACGGCCCCTGCCTCGACACCACGGTCTCCCTGCCCACGGTCGAGAAGATGCTCGACCGCTTCATCGACCCCACCAAGGCCAAGGACGGCCGGACCGTTTCCACGGGCCAGGCCGCCCAGGCGTAATCGCTTTATTTGAATGGCCGCGAAAGACCGGCCATGTTCGCCGCACTGCGGCGGGTGTGAGCGCGGGGGAACGGCCGCGCATCCGCGTCGGGACTATTGGCTGTTTACTTTACTTATTGATTTCGCCTTTACGGCGACTTCCTTTTTTGCTGGCGCAGAAAAAAGGAAGCAAAAGCTGCGCTGTGGTGCCAGCGCCCGGAAGCGGACCCAAGAGCCCGTAGGCGGCTTTCGCTGGCCGGATCGAAGGCCTATCCGGCCTCGCTTCGCCGCTGGAAACGGGCTCTAAGGTCCACTTCCGATTGCTGCCCTGCGTATGAATGGATTGGATTTATGCGAATGGCCGGCAAAAAACACGGGAGTAACTCCAGAAATATCCCCATGGAGCGACTCGGGTGCGCAGCACCCGACAGCGGCTCAGTCCCCCGCGCTCGGAATAGGCTTTCGAGAGTGGGTCAGCTGTGCATTTTCTTCCGGGGGCTTTCACCGCAGCGTAGCCGTCTACGTGAGGATGGAAGCCCCCGGAAAAAATGTGCGGATGGCCCGCTATCGGAAGCCGACTACCGCTCAATAAACCTAATCATGCGTATCCCACATGCCGTTGTACACCCATCCGAAGTACTTGCGAGCTATGTGGGAGGCCACTTCGGGGGCGTCGTCCAAACCAAACTTGGGGACGTCGGCGTCGGCGCCGCGGTCCGTGACCATGGCGATGAGCTTTTTGGCGTGCTGGTTGTGCCGGTCGCACAGGGGATGGACGTTGGCGTCCTTGCGGTAGACCTCGATCTTGGGCTGGTCGGAGTTGAAGTACCCCTCGGCCAGGACCAGGTCCTTGTCCGCGAACAGGGTCTCGGCCAACTCCTCCAGGGAGCGCTCGCGGTCCACCGATTTGATCATGGCCACGCGCTCGGGCGAGGAAATCACCACGGTCTCGGCCCCGGCGCGCTTGAGCCGCCAGGAGTCCTTGCCCTCCACGTCCATTTCAAAGGAATGGGCGTCGTGCTTGACCGCGCCCACGGACAGGCCGAGCTTGCGCAGCTCGGGCAGGAGTTTCTCCATAAAGGTGGTTTTGCCGGACTTTTTCTTGCCGACGATGCAGAGTATATGCTGTGACATTTCAATCCTTTCAGGTTGCGATACAGGGACGCGGCCGGGAGTCCGCAACAGCCTCCCGGCGCGGCGCATCTACAGATTTTTATCATATATTAAGGGAGCAAACGGTGCAATTATTATAGGAGCCGAGGGTGCGCTCCTTTACAACCTGCGGGCCGGGTGCCAGTATGCCCCCATAGCCCCCAAACATTCCAAGGAAGCCCATGCACACACCCATTTCCCGCAAGGACGCGGTCCAGAAACTGCTCCGCCGCGCCCGTCCGGCCAAGGCGCGGCCCGTGGCCCCCATGGACGGCGTCGGTCTGGCCGCCGGGCTGGACGCGGCCGCCCTGTGCGACGTGCCCGAGCACGCCTGTTCGGTGCGCGACGGCTATGCGGTGCGAAGCGAAGACGTGGAGCGGGCCAGGCCCTCGGCCCCGGTGCGGCTGGAGGTCAGGGGATGCCTGCGGGCCGAGTCTGTGGACCCGGAAATCCTCGAGCCGGGCACGGCCGTGCGCGTGCTGACCGGCGGCCCGGTGCCCCCGGGCGCGGACGCGGTCTATGCCGAAGAGGACGTGCGGGAAGAGGACGGCCACATTCTGGCCGGGGAGCCCGTGCGGTCGGGCTGGTTCGTACGCGCGGCGGGCGGCGAGATCGCGGCGGGCACGGTCATCACCCCGGCGGGCGGCGAGATCACCCCCCAGGCGGCTGCGGTCATGACCCGCACGCGCGTGGACTCCATCCTGGTTCATCCCCGGCCCCGCGTCCGGCTCATGGCGCTGGGCAGCGAGCTGGCCAAGCCGGGCATCGATCCGGCGGAACTGCCCGCGTCCGGCACCGCGCGCTTCCCGGCGGACAACCTGGTCCTGCTCAAGGGGCTCTTCGAGGCGGCCGGGGCAAAGGTGGAACGGACCGGGGTCATCCCGGACGACCGCGAAAGGCTGATCTCGGTCCTGTCCGGCCCGGACCTGCCCGAGATCATCGCCACCACGGGCGGCACGGGCAACAGCGAACGGGACTTCGCCTTCGAGGCCGCCCTGGAGGCCGGGTTCGAGCCGCTTTTCAAGCACATCGACATCCGCCCCGGCCGGAACATGTTCGCGGCCGCGCACGGCAACACCCTGCTCTTCGGCCTGCCCGGACCGCCCGCGGCGGGCCACGCCTGCTTCCACGCGGTCATCCTCCCGGTGGTCCGCAGACTGCGCGGCCTGCCCGAACCGAAACCGCGCACCGCCCGGTTCACCCAGGCCATCAACGTCCGCCCCGGCTCCGAATGGCTGGTCCAGTGCCGCCTGGAAATCCAGGGCTCCACCCTGACCGCCACCCCCCTGGCCGGAAAAGCCGTGCCCCCCATGCACGGCCTGGCCCAGGCCCACGGTCTCGCCGTTCTCCAAAGCGGCCAAACCCTCACCCCCGGCGACGAAGCCGAGATACTGACGACGCTGTTTTAGAGCGCCTGCGGCGCCCGGGGAAGGGGAAGGAAAACCCTTTGAAAAGGGCTTTTCCTTCCCCTTCCCCGGCCCCCCATCCCCATCCTTTCCGAAACTTCTTGTCGCCGCTTCGCGGGGTGCGGGCGCGTTATTTCAAGTCGTAACCCGACACATTGACTTCAACGTCAATCCGGCAAGCATAGGCGCAGTAGAACACGCGCTCATACAACCCATCCTCTCCCCTTCAATATTGGAGCGAATCGGGTGCGGCAGCACCCGACAGCGGCTCTCCGCGCTCGCACTAGGCTTTCGAGAGTGGGTCAGCTGTGCATTTTTCGAGGGTTTGCCTGACCGCAGCGTACCCCATACGTGAGGATCAGGCGGACCCTCGGGAAATGTGCAGATGGCCCGCTATCGGAAGCCGCCCCCCCAAAAACTGTAACTGACCTTTCTAGAGGCCGTCACGAAGATGTAACACGGCAGGTCTATCACTACGGCACACGTCGACGAGGAATGGATTTGATCATAAATTTTTAAGGAAGGTACTTCTGATGAAAAAACTGCTCATTGCTTTCGTGACCCTGGCCGTCCTGAGCGTTTCCGCTCTCTCCTTTGCCGCGGAAATCCGCGTCAAGGGCTCCACCACCGTGGACCCGGCCATGAAGAAACTGGTGGCCGCCTACCAGACCGCCAACCCGGGTGTGAATTTCTCCATCTCCGCCACCGGCTCCGGTGACGGCGCCAAGGCGATCATCAACAAGACCGCCGACATCGGCATGATGTCCCGTCCCATGAAGGACGCCGAAATCAAAAAATGCCAGGCCAACGGCATCGAGCCCGTGCGCTCCATCATCGCCCTGGACTGCATCGTGCCCATCGTGCATCCCTCCAACCCGGTCAGCGCCGTTACCACCGCCCAGCTCAAGGACATCTACCAGGACAAGATCCGCAACTGGAAGGAGATCGGCGGCAACGACGGCATGATCGCCCTGTTCTCCCGTGAGACCAACTCCGGCACCTACGAGGTCTGGGAAGGCAAGGTCATGCAGAAGGAAGACGAGAACGACCTGGTCTCCCGCATGCCCTCCAACGCCGCCATGGCCGCCAAGATCGCCGGCAACAAGAACGGCATCGGCTACGTGGGCCTCGGCTTCCTGAACGACAAGATCAAGGGCCTGTCCGTCAACGGCGTGGTCCCCTCGGTCAAGACCGGTGCCGACGGCTCCTACCCGCTGGCCCGCAAGCTGAACCTGTACACCGGCGGCCAGCCCTCCGGCGAAGTGGCCAAGTTCATCACCTTCGTGATGTCCCCGGCCGGCCAGAAGATCATCGCCGAAGTCGGTTTCGTGCCCGTCAACTAGACCGAACGGCAACCAAAGACGAACGCGACGTCCCGTCGGGGTGGGTAACCGCCCCGACGGGATCACGCATCAAAGGCGGCAACACATGCTCGTTTCACGGTCCTCCAAGGAAAAGCTCATCCGGGCAGGCTTCCTGATCTGCGCCAGCGCGTCGATCCTCGCCCTCGGGCTGATCATGTACTTCCTGATCACCGAGGCTTTGCCCACGTTCACCGGCTTCGACGCCATGGGCGAAAAGATCAGCGGACTCAACTTCTTCGACTTCATCTTCGGCACCGACTGGAAGCCCATCTCCTCGCATCCGCGCTGGGGCATCCTGCCGCTGATCATGGGGTCCTTCTGGGTCACCCTGCTCTCCTCGCTCATCGCCATTCCGCTGGGGATCATGACCGCGGTGTACCTGGCCGAGATCGCGCCCCACAAGGTCCGCGAGATCGTCAAGCCCATGGTCGAACTGCTGGCCTCCCTGCCGTCGGTCGTCATCGGTTTCTTCGGCATGGTCGTGGTCGCCCCGATCCTGCTCGAGCTCTTCAATATCCGGTTCGGCGTGAACATGCTCAACGCCTCGATCATGCTCGCCTTCATGGCCGTACCGACCATAACCTCCATTGCCGAGGACGCCATCCACTCGGTGCCGGACGAGGTCCGTGAGGGTTCCCTGGCCCTGGGCGCGACCCGGTTCGAGACCATCTGGCGCGTGGTCCTGCCCGCGTCCCTGTCCGGGCTGTCCACGGCGGTCATCCTGGGCATGTCCCGGTCCATCGGCGAAACCATGGTCGTGCTCATGGTCGCGGGCGGCGCGGCGCGCATCCCGACCTCCATTTTCGACCCGGTCCGGCCCATGCCCGCCTCCATCGCGGCCGAAATGGGCGAGACCAGCTTCGGCCTGGAACGGCACTATTTCGCCCTGTTCGCCATCGCCATGGTCCTCTTCATCATCACTTTTCTCTTCAACCTTCTGGCCGACCACATCGCCCACAAATACAAGCAGGTCGGCTCGGCCAGCCTCTAGGAAAAGGACATGTCTGAAATGGCAAGCACCGAAATGACCGTGAACGGCTCGAACATTCCGGACACCCCGGGCATGCGCTTCAAGCGCAAGGCGACCCAGGAAATCTGGTTCACCCTGTTCCGCATCGCCGTGGCCATCAACGGCCTGGCCCTGTTCATCATCGTCGGCTATATGGTCTACTACGGCCTCCCGGCCATCAACTGGGACTTTTTGACCACCCAGCCCACCGAGGGCGGCCTGGCGGGCGGCATCTTCCCGTGCATCGTGGGCACCTTCTATCTCTGCCTGGGTTCCATGGCCCTGGCCCTGCCGCTGGGCGTGGCCGCGGCCATCTACCTGCACGAATACGCCACCCCGGGCCCGTTCATGCGCGTGGTCAGGCTGTGCATCAACAACCTGGCGGGCGTGCCGTCCGTGGTCTTCGGCCTGTTCGGCATGGCCTTTTTCGTGGCCGGGCGCGATCTCGGCGGCCTGGGCATGGGCGTGTCCATCGCCTCGGGCTGCATGACCCTGGCCGTGCTTATCCTGCCGGTCATCATCGGCACCTCGGAGGAGGCGCTTCGGAGCGTTCCGGACACCTACCGCGAGGCTTCTCTCGGCCTGGGAGCGACCAAGTGGCAGACGATCTTCAAGGTGGTCCTGCCTTCGGCCATGCCCGGCGTGCTGACCGGCTCGATCCTGTCCATCTCCCGCGCGGCGGGCGAGACCGCGGCGATCATGTTCACGGCCGCGGCCAGCTACAACCCGACCCTGCCGAAGTCCATCTTTGACGAGGTCATGGCCCTGCCGTACCAGATCTACTCCCTGTCCGTGTCCTCCACCGACCCCGAGGCCACCCTGCCGCTCCAGTACGGCACCTCGCTGGTGCTGGTGGCCCTGGTCCTGGGCATGAACCTGGTGGCCATCATGCTCCGCTCCCACCTGCGCAAGAAGCTGACCTAGCACACACGACAAACCGCAAAAAACCCCCGCACCGATCATCGGTACGGGGGCTTTTTTTATAAAAAGACTTCCCCCGCGAAGCCCAAAACCCGCGCCGCAGGCGCATACACGGGATGCAAGGGGGCGAACCCTATCGCTGCTGTCGCTATCTCTAAGGCTCGAGGACTCGCCTAAGAGCTAGTGCTGCCCGCCGACAAATCCGCAGGACAGCGGATTTGGACGCCGGGCTTCCCGGCGCCCCGAAGGGGTGAGCCCCAGGACGGGGCGAATCAAGGCGAAGTCACCCGACATCGCCGCGTAGCGGCTTTCCAACCCTGATTTTTCTGAAGCTTGTTCTACAAACTCGCATACAGTCGGGCGTAATCCCCGATCATGCGTTCCACCGAGAACTTGCGGCGGCCGGACAGAAAGGCCTCCTGGCCCATCTGACGGACCAGGGAGCGGCTGGACAGGACGGACAGGGCGGCGGCAACGAATTGCTCGCGGTCGCCGGGCGGCACGAGCATGCCGGTCATGCGGTCCACGATCTGTTCGGGGATGCCGCCCACGGCGTAGGCCACCACCGGCAGCCCGGCGGCCATGGCCTCCAGGACCACCAGGGAGTGGTTGTCCGCGCGGGTGGGATAGAGCAGGACGTCGGACGCGCCCATGAGCAGGGCGAGCTTGTCGCGGTCCACATAGGGCCACAGGATGAAGTCGTCGCGCCGCTCCTCGCGGTCCCCGCCCACGGCGAAACAGACCAGGTCGGGCAGGGCCTTTTTCAGCCGCTCCCAGAGCTCCTGCCAGGTGTCGCCGGACTTGTAGGCCGCGTTCATGCCGCCGTGGGCCGCGAACAGGGCCACGCGCGCGGCCGGGTGGATGCCGAGCAGCTTGCGGGCCTCGGCCTTGGCACGCAGGTCGGCGGGCCAGGGGATGCCGTTGGGGATGACCCGGACCGGCCGGAGCAGGTGGGTCTTGGCCAGCCGGGCCAGCCAGCGCGATGGAGCGGCCAGGACCGGATCGAGCCGCTGTATCTCGGCCAGCTTGCGCTTGCGCAGCGCGTCGGCGTCCGGGAAATTGCGCGGGCAGGGGGAGGCGCAGCCGTCCTCGGCGATGGGACAATCCAGGGGATAGGGGCAGCCGCCGGTGAACAGCTCGCAGTCGTGCAGGGTGACGACCACCTTCGCACCCGTGGGGATGGCCCCGAGCAGGGCGGGCCAGTCGCCGGTGCAGTGCACGTGGGCGACGGCCCCCTCGGGTAGGCGCGCGCCGAAATCCTCGGGCGGGATGGCCATGACATCCGCCCTCTCGGCCAGTTCAAAGGACAGGCTGGCGTCCACCTCGTAGCGGCCCAGCCCCTCGAGCAGCAGCCGGGCCACGCGGGTCGCCCCGCCGCTCGTCTCCAGGCCGGTGTGGTGATGGACCGGGGGCAGGGCCATGCCTAGATGTCCACCGTGTCCATGTCCAAGGTCATGTCCACCAGGTCCGGATCGTGGGGGTCGGGCGCGATCTCGAAGCCGAACTTTTTGGACAGTCCCTGCATGGCCTTGTTCTCAAGCATGGTCTGGCCGACGAGCAGCCTGGTGCCGCGCTCCTTGGTGTACTGGATGCCCTTGTGGAAGAGCATGGAGCCCAACCCCTCGCCCTTCATGTCCGAGCGGACCACGATGGCGAACTCGGCCTCGGAGTTGTCCGGCTTGGTGTTGGTACGCATGACGCCCAGCGTCTCGGGTTCGCCGCGCTCGGTCAGGGCCGTGGCGATGAAGGCCATCTCCCGATCATAGTCGATCTGGGTGAAGCGGGCGATGTCCTTGTGGTCGAACTCGCGCTGGACCACGCCGAAGAAGCGCAGGCGCAGGTCCTCGTCGGACAGGCTGGCCAGGAACACGCGGTGGGTGTCCTCGTCCTCGGGCCGGATGGGCCGCAGGGTGATCTGCCGCCCGCTCTTGAGGGTGACGCACTCCTCCAGCTCGCGGGGATAGGGCCGGATGGCCAGCCGGGACTCGCCCGCGCCGTCAAAGGGCGCGATGTCGATCTTGGCGTCCAGGGCGAGCACGCCCTCGGAGTCGGCGTAGAGCGGATTGATGTCGATGGCCGTGATCTGGGGCACGTCCACGATGAGCTGGGATATCTGGATGATGGTCAGGCAGATGTCGTCGATGTCCGCCGGGAGATGTGACGGGGTGCCCTTGAGCAGGGTGCTGATGCGCGTGCGCGAGACCAGCTCCCGGGCCAGGGACATGGACAGGGGCGGCAGGGTCAGGGCCTGGTCCTGGATCATCTCGCGGGCCATGCCGCCGTGGCCGAACTGGAGCACCGGGCCGAAGATGCCGTCCAGGTGGGCGGACACGGACAGTTCGTGCGCGCCGGGCCTGCGGCCCATCTTCTGGACCGTGAATCCCTCGATGTAGGCGTCGGGCCGCTCGCGGGTGCAGCGGGCCAGGATGGAGGCCGCGCCCTCCCAGACGCGCTCGGGCGTCTCCAGGTCCAGGAGCACGCCGCCCACGTCGTAGGGCTGGGGAATCTGCGGGCTGCGCAGCTTCAGGGCCACGGGATAGCCGAGCTCGTCGGCCGCGATGACCGCCTCCTTGGCGGACACGGCGATGCGCGTCTCGACCACGGGGATGCCGTAGGCGGCCAGGATGTCCTTGGCCTCGGGCTCGGTCAGGGACTCGCGCCCGGTCTCGAGCGCCCGGCGGACGATCCGGCGCGCCCCGGCGGTGTCCGGGAAAAAGTCCGTGGGCAGGGAATCCGGGGTCTCGATGAGCATCTCCTGGTTGTGCAGGTACTCGGCCATGTACAGGAAGGCCTGGACCGCCTGGGACGGGGTCTCGTAAGTGGGGATGCCCGCGTTGCGGAAGACCTCGCGGGCCTGCCCGGCCTGGCCCGAGCCGAGCCAGGCGGTCAGGACCATGCGCCGGACCCGTTTCAGGGAGTCGCGGATGGCCTCGGCCACCTCCACGTCGGGCTGGGCGGTCCAGGGCACGTGCATGGCCAGGATGCCGTTGGAATTCTTGTCCTTGATGAGCAGCTTGAGGACCTCGGAATAGGCCTTGCCGTCGGCGTTGAACGGAATGTCCACCGGGTTGGCCCGCGACCAGTTGCTCGCGCCGAGCACCGCGTCGATGCCCTTGACGGTCTCCTCGGACAGGGGGGCCATCTCGCCGCCGCCGACCAGCAACCGGTCGGCGGCCAGGATGCCCGCGCTGGTCCCGTTGGTCAGGATGGCCAGCTTGCGGCCGAAGACCTGGCGCGGCGCGGACAGGGTCTGGGCCGCGTCGAACAGCCCGTCGATGTCCTCGACCCGGAGCATGCCCGCCCGGCGGAAGGCCACGTCGTAGATTTCGTCCGAATAGCGGGCCTCGCCGGTTTCGCGCTGCTTGAGCTCGGCGAACACGGTGTCCAGGGCCTGGCCCGGACGGATGACCAGCACCGGCTTGTTGCGCGAGGCGGCCCTGGCCGCGGACATGAACTCGCGGGCGTCGCGGATGGACTCCACGTAGAGCATGATGGACCGGGTCAGCGGGTCGGAACCGAGGTAGTCGAGGATGTCGGCGAAGGTCACGTCGATGCGGCTGCCCAGGGCGACCATGTGCGAGAAACCCACGCCCTTGTCGATGGCCCAGTCCAGGACCGTGGCGAACAGGGAGTCGGACTGGGAGATGAAGGCCACTTTTCCCGGCTCCACCCTGGCGTGGGCCAGGGAGGCGTTCAGGTTCATGGACGGGACCATGAGCCCCAGGGACTTGGGCCCGAGGATGCGGATCTCGGGGGGCTGGGCGATGGACAGGATGGTCGATTTGATGTCCTGGCTCTCGTCGTAGGACATGGACGCGAACCCCGCGCCCATGAGCACGGCCGCGCGCGTGCCCCGCTCCTTCAGGGAGTGGATGACTTCCGGGACCTCGTCGAGCGGCGAGCAGACCACGGCCAGGTCCGGGGTCTTGGGCAGATGCCTGACCGAGGGGTGGGTCAGCACCCCGGCAATGGCCTCGGCCTGGGACGACACCGGCATGACCGGCCCCAGGAACCCGCCGGCCATGATGTTGCGCATGACGATGTTGCCCGCGTTGCGGGGGTCGTTGGTGGCGCCGATGACCGCCACGGACTTGGGCTTGAAGAGGTATTCGAGATTGGTGACGCTCATGTGGCTCCTTGGCGTGTCGCGACAGGACGGTTCAGGCGGAGGATAGCGTCTTTTACCGCCACGAGGCAACCGCAGAATGGGCTCGCCCGGCGTCCGGCCGGACACGCCGCCGGGCGGGGCGCACAAGGCGCGTTTCCATATTTATATAAAAATCCATATACAAACCTAAAGTTTTCTATTCGCAATCCGATAAGCTGACCAGGGGAAGGTCCATAGTACGCAACAAAGGAGTGCGGACCATGGCGATCGAATCATTGATGCAGCAGGCCGGCACGTTCGTGGACACGCTGACCATAAAGCCTGCGGCCACGGACAAGACCGCGTCCGAAACAGCCCGGGAGGCGCGGATTCCCGAGCAGAGCGACACCGTGACCATCTCCGAGGAGGGGCGCGCCCTGGCCGCCGCCGAAGAGTCCGGTGATTCCGCGAAGTCCGACGGCTCCAAGGTGGGGATCGACTCCCTGGAGCCCGAGGAAGACCAGGAAGAGAGCGAAATCGACCGGATCATCCGCATGCTCAAGGAGCAGATCCAACGCATCGAGGAAGAGATCAAGGCCCTGGAAGAGTCGGACATGCCCGAAAAGCTGAAACGGACCATGATCCAGGACAAGCAGGTCATGCTCATGGAACTGAACGACCAGCTCACCGAGGCCCTGGAAAAGAAGATGAAGAATATCGGCGGGGCCGTGGGCGGCGGCACCCGGGCCGAGGGCTTCGGCGGCTCGGCCGCGTCCTTTTGACGAACGGCCCGGTTCCCTGCCGGGACCGACGCCGGTTTGTTTGCGAACATAAAGTTTTCTCTGCACGGCCCGATAAGCCGGGTGAGGGGATGCCCATGTCAGCCACAAAGGAGTGCGAACCATGGCTATCGAATCATTGATGCAGCAGGCGGGGGCCTTCGTGGACGCGCTGACCGTCAAACCGGCGGCCACGGACAAGACCGGAAACGAAACGGCACAGCAGCTCCGCGTTCCCGAGCAGGGCGATACCGTGACCATCTCCGAGGAGGGGCGCGCCCTGGTCGCCATGGAAAAGCCCGGCGACTCCCATGAGCTCGACCAGGAAAAGGACATGGACCAGACCATCGACACCCTCAAGAAGCGCATCGAAAAGCTGGAGGAGGAGATCAAGGCCATCGAGGACGGCGATCTCCCTGAGGACCGCAAGCAGGTGCAGCTTCAGGAAAAGCAGGCCATGCTCATGGACCTGCGCGACCAGCTGCTCAAGGCCGAGCAGAGCAAGCTCAAGGTCAGCGGCATGGCCGACGGCGGCGGCACGCGCGCCAACGGCTTCGGCAACTCGGTCGAGAACTTCTGATCCCGGCCCAGGGCGGTCCGGCACCCCGCCCGCACCGCACCGGGCCCTTCCCGGCCCCTTCCTTCCCCGCCCCTTCCGGGCGGAGAATATACCCCTTGACGCCCTTTTTTCCCGTCGTATATTGTAGATATACGCCAGAAGGCCCCTTTGCGGGCGCATGCGGACCAGGGAAGGCCCGCTCGGCGGGGAGAAAATCCCATGTCCATGGGAGTTACAGATTTCATCGTGGCAGGGCCTCCGGGCCAGGTCACCGCAGGTCCGGCAGGCTCGTTCCAGGCCAGTCCGCCCGGACAGGTATCCATTGGCGAACCCGGGCACGTGCCCATCGACGCCACGCCCGCACGCGTGCCCATCGACACGTCCATGGCCCGAATCCCCTACTCCGCGGCGGCGGGCGGCGGGCTCGCCTCGGCCTTTGCCGGGGCGGCGGGCGGCGGGCTGAGCGCGGGCATGTCCTCCTCGCACATCGGCGGGGGTGGCGGAGGCGGCTCCGTGGGCAGCGCCACGGGTATCGGCAGCACCGGACAATCCGGCTCCGGCAACGCCATCGGCCAGGGCACCTCGGGCGGGTTCTCTGTCTCGGGCGGGGCCAACGTGCCCATCTCCACCGAGGCGGGCAAGCCGAACATCTCCCCGGCCACGGGCGGCACCTCCGGGCAGTCCGGACCGGGCAACCCCATCAGCCAGGGCACGTCCGGCGGATTCGCGGTCTCGGGCGGAGCCAACGTGCCCATCTCCACCGAGGGCGGCCGCACCAACGCGTCCCCGGCCACGGGCGGCAACCCCAGCGGCCCGGTGGGCGGCAACCCCATCGAGCACCCCGGCTCGCCCCCGACCCTGGCCACGGGCAACGTGACCATCACCCCGGCTCTGGGCGTCCAGCCCATCTCGCCCGCGGGCAGCGTGCACATCACACCCCAGATCGGCTTCTCCATGCCCACCCTGACCGGGTTCGTGCCCATCACCCCGGGCGGGACCATCATGGCCTTCCGCTTGACCAACCCGCACGGCATGTTCTTCGGCCACACCCAGCACTGGCCCAACGACGTTTTCCACCACTCGCGCCACTCCTCGCCCTACGAGCACCCCACCGTGCCCATGGCCCCGTGGGTGCCTACCTCGGACGGCTACGAGGAGCCCTTTACCCCGCCCAAGGCCGAATTCGACCAGGACATGGGCCGAGGCGCGCCCATCGACATGCGCTCCGAATACTCCCTGAACATCGATCAGACCCAGGACATCGAACAGAACCGCCAGGTGACCGAGAACAAGACCATTGACCAGGTCCTGGACCAGTCCATGAACCAGTCCATCGAGCGCAACGACCGGTCCCTGACCCAGAACGAGTTCGACAACTCCTCCCACCGCAACCTGGACCTGTCCACCAACCAAACCACCGAGAACACCGAAAAGGTCACCCAGAATTTCAACAACGACAACCAGTTCTCCAACGTGACCAACGTCAGCAACGAACAGGACAACTCGCGCAGCTTCACCAACCGGGAAAACCACGAAACCACCCTGGCCACAGAAAACACCGACGTGCGCAACGTGGACGCCAGCCAGAGCACCACCGAAAACCACATCGTGGAACGGACCGAGCAGGACAACTCCCGAACCGAGGTGGTCACCGAACTCAACTCCTCCCTGGCCTACAACGACACCCACGTGAACGAGATCGACAACTCGCGCCGCGAAGAGACCACCACGGCCTACAACTTCACCGACCAGGACAACTCCCAGACCACCTACGTCAACGACAACGACACCGTGCTCGAGGAAAACCGCGACGTGACCATGGCCTTCCCCGAAACCCGAATCCTCGAAGCCGACAACTCCAGCAGTTTCAGCCAGATCAACAACTTCGAGAACGTGGACCGCAGCGTCTCGGAAATCAATCACGTCGACGCCAGCCAGTCCCACTTCACCACCACCGAAGACCCCACCTACGTGTTCGACAACTCGTCGCGAACCTTCCTCAACTTCGCCGCCCCCGAACGCGCCGGCGGCGCCATCGTGGTCGGCAACGCCTAGGGGGGTACGCTTGGCGCTACGGCATCTTGGTGCGGATTCATGCGTTCTTCAGTCTAAACTTGCGTCAAAACTCATGAACGCGGCCTCATTGCGTTTCACCTCCTTCTGATAAGGAAACTCTCCGGTGGGTATGCCCTGCCATATGACGCCGTGAAACCTTCGCGCAAATTCTAGCGGGACGATTTTGCTCCACCCGCCGATTCCCTTGTCAGCGGGACGCAAGCAGCCGCCGCAAAAAAACGAGCCTTTTGGCGGACGCCTGGCGATCCGGCCTTGCCCCGAGAACTTTGCTTGCACTGTTGTCACCGCGGTCGACGACAAGAGGTATAGCGGCTTCGCCCTCGAAACCGTCCCTATTAAAAATGCCGCTCGGCCATCCAACAAAGTAGACTCATAAATGAAACCGGCCATGAGTACATAAGCACTTGTCAAAAATACCATTGATTTTATATTGACGCGGAGTGGCCGTGGTTGCGACTCGCAATCCGCACTCCACCATTTTTTTATTTAGGGAAGTGTTCAGTGACAATAGCAAAGATTGAAAGGCACGGCACCATCACGGCTATTCTTGCCTATATATTTCTCCTTGCCGTTCAATACTACCAGCTCCTGAACCAGGATTTCATTCTTTTGGATGACCCGTCCTTCATTATCAACAACCCGCACATTCAAAATGGGCTGACTCTGGAGGGAATCAAATGGGCATTTTCAACGAACTATTTTGATTTTTGGCACCCGTTCGTCTGGCTGTCCTACATGATGGACATAAGCCTTTTCGGTTTTTCCGTGACGACATTCAAATTGATCAACGCCGCCCTCCATTTTTGCTCCTGTCTTATGCTCTTCGGGCTCTTGCGCAAGGGCACGGACGCTTTCTGGCCGAGCCTCGTTGCCGGGGCGCTGTTGTTGACGCATCCGATTCACGTTGAATCCGTGGCCTGGTGTACCGAAAGAAAGGATGTTCTTTTCCTGTTTTTCGGGATGGCATCCCTGTACGTTTATTTTTACTACGCGGCGAACAGAAAAATCACTGCCTATGTAATGTCCCTTTCATTGTTTGCCTGTGGCCTGATGGCGAAAACCACCTTGTCGGTTCTCCCGGCCCTCATGCTGCTGCTGGACTTCTGGCCCCTTGGACGCATTGATCCGGCTGCTTTGCGGAGCAGGGGAACCCGACTGCGGATGCTGCGGGATATCGGTCTGGTTGTCCTTGAAAAGGTTCCCTTTCTGGTCCTGGCGGTATTGACGGCCGTCATCGTCAAACTGAGTTCGGTCTCGTATGCCCTGGACGGGGTGTACATAGGGGCCAATCAACATTGGATCGCCAATTGGCTGTTTTCCTATGTCTTGTACGTCTGGAAGATTTTCATACCGGCCGGCTTGTCCATATTCCACCCCCTGCTCGACCTCGATCCGACCGTCATGGCCGTCAGCGGGCTCGCCCTGCTTGTCGCGGGCAGCGCCTCGGCCTTGCTTGCGTCGGTCAAAACCCCCTCCGTCGCCGTGGGTTGGTTCTGGTTTGTGCTCGGCCTTGTCCCGGCCGCCGGGGTCTATACGGCGGCCGGATTGCAGGCGAGCATGTTTGAGCGGTACGCGTATCTACCAGCTGTCGGCCTGTATATAGCCGTCGCCTTTGGCCTGTGGAGCCTTCTCGCCAAACGCCACGGCCAAACCGCGTTCCTCTGCGTTGCGGGAAGCGTCTTGCTTGTGTTTTCGTTTCTGTCCTGGAGGCAGGTGGGTTATTGGAAGAACTCCGAGACGCTATTTGCCCATGCCCTGGAGCAAGATGAGAACAATTGGCTCGCCCTGGACAAGCTCGGGTATATCGCAAGGGAAGAGGGCCGTATTTCCGAGTCCATACGGCTGTACGGAAGGGCCCTCGCGATCCAGCCCGGGGCGACCGACATTGTCAGTCGTCTTGCCCTGACGCTGTTCAGAAGCGGGGATTGGGACGGAGTCCGAGCGCTTTATCGGGACTATCTGGAGCGGTACCCCCAGAGCGTTATCTTATACAACGACTATGGTTCCATCCTGATGGACATGGGAGAACCGGAGGAAGCGTTGGCGTTGTTCAAGAAGGCGCTTTCAATGGGGTATCAGACCGCAATCGTCCACCACAACACGGCCGCCTGCTATTACAAGATGGGCGACATGAAAAAGGCCCTCGAGCATAGCAGGCAAGCCAATGAACTGGAGCCGAACAACCCCCAATACATGTACGCGGAAGCCGTCGCCCATGCCAATTTGGGGCAGATGAACGAAGCCAAGTCGATTCTGTTCGGTATCCTGTTGATTGATCCGGGGAACGAGCACGCGAGGCAAGCCCTCAGCGCGATGGGCGCATTGTAGCCGTTTCAAGGCCGAGGCGTCAGGGCGAGGCATATTTCGGGAATTGTTTCTCCTGAGAACGCTCCTGCCGTCAGCGCCTGTCTCCAAGTCGATCCATTTTGCTCCTGGCCCCATCCGGTGTGGGCAGGCTATTGGTCGCGCGGTGCCAGCGGGCGTGATTTTCTCAGATTATGGCGATGCAGGAAGGTCTCCACGGAGCACCACAGGACGCCGATGCCGTATCCGCAGGAGCGCAGGAAGCTGATTGAAGAGGACGGTTTTCGCTCTTGCCATACAGAGTTCGCGGTGTGACCAACGCTCCGCTGGAACAAGGCGTGCGGCGTATTGCAAGTTCCATTTACGCATGGTTGCGTGGCTCCCCTGGTGCCTAAGAAGGGCCTATCACACCGTTAACATCTGCCTGGATCGAAAAACTCCTCGCCACCCCGCTTCCGCACCCTCGCCGCAGGCGACCCAAAAAGTTTGGGAGGGGGTCCCGGGGGAACCCTTTTCTCAAAGGGTTCCCCCTGGCGGAGTCGGGGGCGGCGCCCCAGCCGCCGGAGGCATTCCCTCCTCTCCCTAATCCACGGCCAGACACGCGGTCTGGAAGACGCACATCTCGCCGAAACCATAGAGCCGGGCGAAGCGGAAGAGCTTTGCGTCGAACCGGCCCTGGTCGTTGGCGCGGACGCCCATGATTTTGGGCAGGCCGAGCCGGCGGGCCTCGCCTTTGAGCCATTCGAGGTCGCGGGCCAGGGTACGCCGGGTCCTGGGCCCCCAGCGGGTCACGGTGATGTGCAGTTCGAGGTATTCCGGGCGCTCGGCGATGGCGCAGGCGGCGTAGGGGCCTTGGTCGTCGGCGAGTTCGAGCCAGCGGTAGGGGCCGTTTTGCGGGAAGTTGGCCAGGCGGTCGGGCCGGTGGTTGGTTTCAGTCACGGGCATGGAGGCCTCCGAACGGGTTGTAGTTATTGGCGGTCCGGGACGGGCGCGGGCCGGGTTCGGGTTGGCGGAAACCAACGGCGAAGTAGCGGAAGCCGTCGGCGGCGTGGCTGGTCCAGTCGTGCAGGGGGTGGGCCGAGAAGTCGGCGGTCCGGTCGTTGAAGGAGCGCCGGTAGTGGCGCAGGGCCTCGAGGCCCGGGCCGCAGCGCGTCTCGTCGAACCAGCAGCGCGGCAGGATGGTGCGCACGGCGTTGATGCCGTCCTGGATGGGGATGTTGGCGGCGATGTCGAAGCGGATGCCGAGCGACCGGGCCGTTTCCAGGCGCGACTTGCCGGTGCCCAGCTCGCGCACGCGGATGTCGTGGGGCGCGATGTGGGTGCCGTACTTGTAGCCCCTGGCGTCCAGGACCTTGGCGTAGTGGTCGAGGCCCTCGCCGTTGGCCTCGTAGTAGTCCACCACCGCGAAGGTGCCGCCGGGCCGGGCCTGGACGAACCAGATGGAGGTGGAGTCGGACATGCCCAGGTCCCAGGCGGTGTGCACGGGCATGGACGGGTCCACGGCCACCCGGGTGACGCGGCCCTCGCGGTCGGCGTCGGCCAGCAGCTGGCCGAAGTAGGCCCCCCGGATGGCGGCGGTGAAGGAGCATTCGAATTCCTGCTCGTACTCCTCGGGCGACATCTCGCGGGCGCTGGCGTCCAGCTCCCCGGCCGGGATGATCCCGGTCTCGGAGGCGCGGTACATGGCGGCCAGCCAGTCCGGGTCGAGCCTGGCCTTTTCCCATATCTCGTAGAGCGCGTTCTTGCCGCGCGGGGTGCCGATAAACATGGCCCAGCCCCGGCGGTCGGACAGGGCGGGCCGGATAACCTCGGTCCAGACGCGCAGGGGCATCTGGGCCACCTCGTCGAAGACCACGCCGTCCAGGTACATGCCGCGCAGGGAGTCCGGGTTGTTGGCCCCGAACAGGCGGATGCGCGCCCCGTTGTCGAAGTCGGCGCGCAGCTCGGACTCGTTGAACTTGACCGTGCAGCCGTCCGAGCCCAGGCCGCAGTAGCGCTTGAGCTCGTCCCAGACCACGGTCTTGGCCTGGCGGTACAGGGGAGCGATGTAGGCCCCGCGCCAGTCGTCGCGGCGGGTGGCCCGGGCCGCGCGGATGAGCCGATTGACGGACAGCACGGTCTTGCCGAACCGGCGGTGGCAGACCAGGACCGAGAAGCGGCCGAGTTCGGCCTCGATCCTGGCCTGGTGCTCCCTGGGCACATACAGATCACTGGACATTGTTTCCTCGCTTATGTTGACGGGCGGTGCGGGCCGAGGGTATTCCACGGCCATGCGCACGTACGCCCTGATTGTTCTTCTCTGCCTGGTCCTGGCCGCGCCGGGCTGCGCGGAGAGACAGACCCCGCCCACAGCGCCGCCCACCGCCGAGGAACTGGCCGCGCAACGGCGCGAGGCCCGGGCCGCCGATGCGTTGTCCGAGGCCATGCAGCTCCAACACGACGGCGGGTTCCTGGACGCGGACACGGCGCTGGACTATCTGGACCAGGCCCTGGACCTTAACCCGGACCTGGCCAACGCGCGCTACCAGCGGGCGACCATCCTGTTTTCCAAGGGGCGGGCCGACGAGGCCCTGGCCGACGTGAACCGGGCCATCGAGCTGAAGCCGGATCACGTGCAGGCGCACTACACGCGCGGCTCCATCCTCCTGAACCTGGGAAGGTTCCGGGAAGCGGCGCGGGACTTCACCGAGGTCATCCGGCATGACCCGTCCATCGCCGAGGCGTTCGTCCGGCGCGGGCTGTGCTACATGCAACTGCGCCGCGAGGACGAGGCCATCGACGACTTCGGCAGCGCCCTGGCTCTGAATCCGGCCAACCTGGAGGCCAACTACAACCGGGGCATGGCCTACCTGGCCCGGAAGGAGTACGACGCCGCCCTGAGCGACCTGTCCCAGGCGTACATCCTGGATTCGGACAACGTCGGACTGCTCACCGCGCGGGGCCAGATCCTGCTCAAGCTCGGCCGGTTCCGGTCGGCCGCCCGGGACTACCAGCGAGCCACCCAGCTGGAGCCGGGGCAGAGCGCCCTGTACGGACTCCTGGCCGAGGCCCTGGCCGGAGCAGGGGAGATGGACCAGGCCATCGCGGCGGCGGAAAAGGCCCTGGCCATGGCGCGCGCCCGGGGTGACGACTTCCTGGCCGCCCAATACTCGGACCAACTGCGGCAGTATCGGGACAGGACCTACCCGTAAACTCATCGCAGGACCTCGAAGAGCATCCTCCCGCCCAGGGTGGCCACGCCCGCCACGCTGCCCCAGACCAGCCGCTCCAGCAGCCGCAGCTTCTCCCGGTTGCCCGCGCAGTGCCGGGTCTCGTTGATCTCGCGGATGGCCACCTGGATGGCCTTGACCCTCTCGTCGATGCGGACCAGAAGGTCCTGCAGGTCCTGTCTCTCCATGGCCGTCATTTGCCGCCTCCCAGGGCGTCCTTGAGCCCGCGCACCGCGCCGGGCAGGTAGTCGCCGATCTTCTTGACCCCGAGCACGGCGGCCACGATCCAGAAGGTGATCTGCAAGAACCAGTCGGGCAGCGCCTCCCAGGAGCGGATGACCTCGCCCGCGCCCTCGGGGTCCACCCCGGACCAGATGAAGAAGCCTATCCAGGCGAAAAAGAGCACGTCGTCCTTCCAGCCCGCGTTCTCCAGCTGCTTCATCTCCCAGTCGTGATTGAATTCCCGGTCGGAGCGGGCCAGCCGCATCCGGTTCTCCATGACCGCCTTGTTCAACTCCTGTTTACCCTTGAAGTGGTCCGTCACTCCGTCCACCACCGTGGTCAGCAGTCCCGCCACGGCCGCGATAATCGGTATCATGCCGTTCTCCATGTCCTAGAGGGTTGCGTACGCCACCCCGGTCCCGGACAGCATAGCCCCGGTTTTCGGCAAAACCGGGTTTCGGGAACGATCGGCAGGGAAAAACAATTGAATGGTATAAAAAATCATCTTGACGGGGTTCGCCCGGCCGGGGTAGCCGACCGGACCCGTCCGGGGCGCGAAAAAAGCGTTCCGGGACTAGCCAAATGGCCCGGGAACCGTTAAGAATAGCTCAGAATATCGATTGTATCCGGCCGGGCGAGACCGGTTAACCAAGGAGGAATACCCCTATGCTGGTAGTCAACTGGATGAGCACCGACGTCATCACCATCACCCCCGAGCGCTCCATGATGAAGGCATCCAAGCTGATGAAGGACAAATCCATCAGCCGGCTTCCCGTGGTCGACGAGAACGGCGCCATCATCGGCATCGTCTCGGACCGCGACGTCAAGGACGCCTCCCCGTCCAAGGCCACCACCCTGGACGTGCACGAGCTGTACTACCTGCTCTCCGAGATCAAGGTCGGGGACATCATGACCAAGAAGGTGGTCACCATCCGCGACACCGAGACCGTGGAAAAGGCCGCCGTACTCATGCTTGAGGGCAACTTCGGCGGCCTGCCCGTGGTCGACGAGGAAAACAAGGTCGTGGGCATCATCACCGATACCGACATCTTCAAGGTCCTGGTCGAGATCTCCGGCGTCTACGAGGGCGGCGCGCAATTCTGCCTGCGCCTTTCCACCGAACCCGGCAGCCTGCGTCCGGTGCTCGCCTTTCTCAAGGACCACGGTGCGCGCATCATGTCCATCATGACCCACAACGTGCCCGAATCCGAAGGGTTCAAGAACGTCTACGTGCGCATCCGCGACATGGAAAAGCCCGAGTTCAAACGCCTCAAGCAGGACCTCGCCGAGACCTTCGACGTCGTTTACTGGGCCGTGGACTCCGTCCACAATGTCATCTAATTCCCGGGATAACGCTGAAAATCACCTTTTTCGATAAAAGCCCGATAAGTTACTTGATCTATATCCACTCGTAATATAGTCGTATCTTACCGACGATCTCTGCCTTTTCCCGAATCCAGGAGGCCGCCCCGCAAGGAGCGGCCTCCTGCCGTTTGCGGCGGCGGATTGTTTGGGAATGCCTCCGGCGGGCCTACCGGCGGTCTCCTTCGGAGAGACCAGGGCGCTGCCCTGGACCCGCTTAAGGCCGAGGGCCTTAAGAATCCCATAGCCGAGCTACGCTCGGGGGTGCGGCGGCGGAAGGCCGCGACGAGGACGCCTTCCGCCGTGCCGGTGGGCGATTTCGATCCGTTTTTTCAGCCCGAAATCGCTGGGTTCCTTTTTTGGGGAAAGACATGGGTTTCAAGCTCATCTCGCCCGCAGTCACAAAACGCCGCAAGGGCGCTTTAGTGGGATACGCCCACGCCCGCCAGCGGCGTTGACAACCGTCCCGAAGGGTTCGCGCCGGACGGCCCTCCGAGGCCCATGGTCGTCCGGCGCGAACCCTTCGGGACACCGCACTGCCAAGCTACTTCCACACCCTCCGCGCATCCGACAGCCTCCCCGCCCCGTACACACCTGCCGAAGGCATCCAAGAAGTTTGGGAGATTCTTAAGAACCTTTTTCCCAAAAGGTTCTTAAGCCGTCGGAGACGCCGCCCGGCGAGGGCCCGCCGGAGGCCTGCCCCTTCCCGCCAAAGGATCAAAACCACCTTAAGAAATATGAAGAAGGGCCGAAAAGAGGGAGACAGCGTTTGGAAAAAGGAGCGGTTATGGGAAACGTGGTGGCCTTGGAGGAATTCCGGCGCACGCTGGACCGGCGCGAGGAGCGCGGCCGGGCGTTGGCGCGGCCGGAGATCCGGGGTGCGGACATATGGGGCCGGGACTACACGCAGCTGGAGGCGGTGGTCTTCGGGCTGTTGAAAGTCCGGGAGATCGCGGCCTACCATGCGTCGTTGCGCGCGGCCCGGCACGCGGACGGGTCCGGGCAGGCGTTCGACTGTCTGTGCCTCGATGCTCTGGACGCGGCCTACAGGGTGGAGGACCTGGGTCCGGCCCGGCTCAAGGCGGCGGTCAAGCCACTCAAGGAATGGCTCCTGGACGCCATGACCGAGGACAACAAACGGGACATGGCCTGGGCGCTCGTCCTGGTCGACCTCATCGAGAAGTCACCGACCAAGTAAGTATCGATAAGCGACGATAAGTTATTTTTATTATAATTTAAGCATAATGAAAGCCGCTGATTCGTCAGGCGGCTTTTTTTCGGCGGTCCGGTTTCCGGCCCGAACGGATCGCGATGGACCGGACAGGCGGTGCATGGCGCGGATCCCCGTGGACGGTCCGTTCGCGGCAGCGAGCGGACGCCGGACTCGTTTTGCCGCCGTTTACCCGCCGGATTGCGCCCTTCCCCGATATTTCATTGCCTGGACCGGAGGGTGCCGTATGGTGCAGGCATGGGAGAAGACGCAGTCGGCCCGGGCGGCCCCCAGATTCTGCTGTCGGCGGGGTGTTTGTTCCACCTGCCGCTCAAGCTTGTGGCGCGCATCGGCCGGGAGGCCGGATTCGCGGGCATGGAACTGATCATGAACTCGCCCAAGCTCGACCCGCGGGCCGGGCTCACCGCGATCAGCGACATCCTGCCCATCCGCAGCCTGCACGCCCCGTTCCGCGACTGGGCGGCCTGGGGCGGACATCTCAATTCCTGGCGCGCGACCACGGCCCTGGCCAACTCCCTGCCCGAAGCGGACCACATCGTCATGCACCCGCCCGGCTCGCGGCTGGCCAACATGATCCAGAACCGCTGGTTCGAAAAGGCCGTGGACCTGCCCCTGCTCCTGGACGCCAAGGGACGCATCCGCTTCTCACTGGAAAACATGCCCTGGGCCGAGGGGTCGCCGTTCGGCCGCGATCCCCTGGACAAGCTCATGGCCCAGTGCCGGGACAAGAACGTGGGCCTGACCTTCGACGTCTGCCACATGGGAGTGTCCGGCCGCAACGTGCTGGAGGCCATCGACAAGGTGCCGCTCGATCTGCTCTACAACGTCCATTTCTCCGACGCCGTGGGCTATACCGAACACCTTGCGCCGGGCAAAGGCGCGCTCCCGCTGGACGAATTCCTGGCGCGCCTTGGCAAACGGGGCTACGGGGGATACATTACCCTGGAACTGGAACCGGGCGCCTTCCCCGACGACATGGACGGCACCGTGGAATTGCTCACCAGGCTGCGCCAGGACATGGAGGCGCGGCTGACAACCGTCCGGAGTGACTGACCCATGCCCCAATCCTATCTCGACGAGGTCCGCCAGCCGGGCCAGACCGTAAACAACCTCTTCGCCTTCCTCGGCATCGTCGTCGACACTCTCGAACCGGACCGGGCCGTGCTGCGCCTGCCGTTCCGCCCGGCCCTGACCCAGGGCGCGGGCGTGGTCGCGGGCGGCGTGCTGGCCACCCTGCTCGACGAGACCATGGCCCACGCCGTGCTCGGCGGCAACCAGCCCGGCGAGCGGACCACCACCGTGGACCTGTCCGTCAGCTACCTGCGCGCGGTCAAGCCCGGCTCGGACCTGAGCTGCGAGGCCCGCGTGATCAAACGCGGCGGCCGCGTCCTGTTCGTCGAGGCCACCGCATCAAGCGACAACCGCGAAGTGGCCCGGGCCACGGCCTCGTTCCTGCTCCTGGCCTGATCCCCCGCCCTTGCCCCGCGCGGTTTCATGCTTATTTTTCTTCCGTACGACACCAACGGAGGAACACCATGACCACCGACAACCGACTCATCGTCTGCCCGCACTGCGGGGCCGTCAACCGCGTCCGGACCGGCCGCGAGGCCGAAGCCGTCTGCGGCAAATGCCGCGACAAGGTCTTTGACGACCACCCGCTGGAACTCGTGGGCTCGACCTTCGACCGCCACATCGCCAAATCCCAGGTGCCCACCCTCGTGGACTTCTACTCGCCCACCTGCGGCCCCTGCCTGATGATGGGCCCCCAGTTCGCCGACGCCGCCAAGACCCTGTTCCCCCAGGTCCGGCTGGCCAAAATAGACACCTCGGCCGAACAGGCCATTGCCGGACGCTACGGCATCCGCGCCGTGCCCACCCTCATCCTGTTCAAAAACGGACAGGAGGCAGCCCGCCAGTCCGGGGCCATGAACGCCCGAGACATCGCGGCCTGGGTGAGGCAGTACGTGTAAAGGAAGGAATGCCTCTGGCGGCCCCTTCGGGGAGACCAGGGCGCTGCCCTGGACCCGCTTAAGGCCGAGGGCCTTAAGAATCCCATAGCCGAGCTACGCTCGGGGGTGCGGCGACGGAAGGCCGCGACGAGGACGTCTTCCGAGGCCCATGGACGTCCGGCGCGAACCATTCGGGACACCGCCCTGCCAAGTTGCTCCCAACCTCCCGCGCAACACCTCGTCACCCCGCTCCCGCACCTTCGCCGCAGGCGACACAGAAAGTTTGGAAGATTCTTAAGAACCTTTTTCCCAAAAGGTTCTTAAGCCGTCGGAGACGCCGCCCGGCGAGGGCCCGCCGGAGGCATTCTTCCATCCGCCCGACCGCGCTTGTTTCCCGTGCTCGACTTTGGTATTTCTCCGCGATCATTATGGAATAACTCCGGGAGTGCCTATGAGCCGGGACAGGAAATACGCCATGGGGACCAAGGCGGTCTGGGGCGGCGAGGAAGGGTTGTTCGAGGGCAACGCCACGCAGGTGCCGGTAGTGCACAGCGTGTCGTTCGGCTTTGATGACATGGACGAGTGGCTGGACGTGGCCCTGGGCAATCGGCCGGGGCACATCTACACGCGCAACACCAACCCCACGGTGTCGGTGTTCGAGGAGAAGGTCCGGCTGCTGGAGGGCGGTGAGGCGGCCACGAGCGCTTCCTCGGGCATGGGCATCATTTCCAACGCGCTATTTGCCCTGCTGAAGCCGGGCGACCGGGTGGTTTCGGTCAAGGACACCTACGGCGGCACGAACCGGATGTTCACGGAGTTCCTGCCCAGGGTGAACGTGGACGTGACCCTGTGCGACACCACGGACCATGCGGCCATCGAGGCCGAGGTGGCCAAGGGGTGCGCGGTGCTCTATCTGGAGACGCCGACCAACCCGACCATCAAGGTGCTGGACATCGAGCGGCTGGCCAAGGCGGGCAAGGCCGTGGGGGCAGTGGTCATGGTGGACAACACATTCGCCACGCCGGTGAACCAGAACCCGCTGGCCCTGGGCGCGGACCTGGTGCTGCACAGCGCGACCAAGTACCTGGGCGGGCACGCCGACGCATTGGGCGGAGTGGCCGTGGGCGCCGCCGGGCTGATCAAGACCATCTATTCGTACCGCGAGATCGTGGGCAACGTGCTGGAGCCCATGAGCGCGTATCTGCTGTTGCGCGGCATGAAGACGCTGCACCTGCGCATCGAGCGGCAGAACGCCAACGCTCTGGAGATCGCCCGGTTCCTGGAGGGCCACCCCGGGGTGGAGAAGGTGTTTTATCCGGGGCTTACGTCCCATCCGGGGCATGAGATCGCGCGCAGGCAGATGCGCGGGTTCGGCGGCATGCTCAGTTTCGTGGCCAAGGGCGGAACGTATGCGGATGCCTGCCGGGTGCTGTCCGGGCTGAAGCTGGCGCGGCGCGCGGCCAACCTGGGCGCGGTGGAGACCATTGCCGGGCCGCCCGCGACCACGAGCCATGTGGAATGCAGCAAGGAGGAACGCGCGGCCATGGGCATTCCGGAGAGCCTGATCCGCTATTCCGTGGGCATCGAGGACGTGGAGGATCTGAAGGCGGACCTGGACCGGGCGCTGCGACAGGAAGCTTGACGCGAGCCGCCCATGGGGTGAGAACAGAGTATGTTGCTGGACGTGCCCTTCCTGCCCCGCGACGACTACGTCGATTTCCTGCGCGAACGATCGGCCCGGCTCGCGTCGGTCCACTTCCCGCTCACCGACCCGCGCGTGCCGGACGCCCGGCAGCGGCTGGTCGAGACGAATCTCGGGGAGGTCGTGCGCGGCCTGAACCGGCTGGAGGGCGTGGACCGCTTCCTGCTGATGAACGGGCGGCTGCACCGGCCGGAACGGTATTTCGACAAGGCCGGGCTGGACGCGACCGCCGACCTGCTGGAGCGGCTCGCGGACGAGGCCGGGCTGACCGGGGTGGTGTTCGCGGACGCGTATTTTTTGCAGGCCCTGTCCGACGCCCGGCCCGGGGCGTGCGAACGGCTGGAGGCGGTGCCGAGCGTCAACGCCGTGCCGGACTCGCCCGCCAGGGCCTTCGCGCTGCTGGACATGATCGCGGGCACCGCGTTCCGGCCACCCTCCAGGCTGGTGGCGGACCGGGCGCTGAACCGCGACCCGGAGGGGTTGAGCGGGTTGGTCCACGGGCTGCGCGCCCGGCATGCGGACGTGCGCCTGTTCCTGCTGGCCAACGAGGGGTGCCTGTACCAATGCCCGTACAAGCCCGCCCACGACGCGCATATCGCGCTGGTGGTGGAGGGTCTGTGCGGGGACCGGACCTTTGCCATGAACCGGGAATTCGGCTGCGTCCGGCGCATGCTCGACGAGCCGGGGCTGATGCTCGCCTCGCCGTTCATCCGTCCCGAGGACATGGGCCGCCACGCGGGGACGGCCCACGGGCTCAAGCTCTGCGGACGCAACCGGGGCGCGGATTTCCTGATGCGCACGGTGGCCGCGTATGTGGAGGGGAAATACGAGGGCAACCTGCTGGACCTGATGGACGCCATGGGCGACCTGGCGGAGCAGGTGTACATCCCCAACCATGGGCTGCCCGCCGATTTTTTCGAACAGGTCACGGCGTGCGACAAGGCGTGCCGGACCTGCGGCCTGTGTTCGGTCCTGGCCGGACGCATGGCCGAACGCACCGGCCCCGGTCTGTCCGGGTTCGGGCGCTGACGGTTCCATTCACCCCGGCCCGCCCCGGACGGCGGGCCCCAATCCATACAAGGAGCAACCATCATGAAGAAATCCCTCGGTCCCAATACCCTGGCGCAGCCCGCCCCTGTCTGGGCGGTGGGCTCCTATGATGAAGCGGGCAAGCCCAACGCCATGATCGCGGCCTGGGGCGGCATCTGCGGCTCGGACCCGGCCTGCCTGACCGTGTCCGTGCGCCCGTCGCGCCACACCTACAAGGGTATCCTCAAGCACAAGGCGTTCACCGTGTCCGTGAGCTCGGCCCCGCTGGCCGCCGAGGCGGACTTCCTGGGCATGGCCTCGGGCGACAAGGTGGACAAGTTCGCGGTCACCGGCCTGACTCCGGTCAAGGGCGAGTTCGTGGACGCCCCGTACATCGAGGAGTTCCCGCTGGTCATCGAGTGCGAACTCAAGGAAACCGTGGACCTGAACGTGCACGTCATGTTCGTGGGCGAGATCAAGGACGTGAAGTGCGACGAGGACAAGCTGGCCGACGGCAAGTACCCGGACCCGGAAAAAGTCCTGCCCCTGATCTTCTCCCCCGGCACCCGCAACTACCACACTGTGGGCGAAAAGGTCGGCAAGGGGTTCGATGTGGGCAAGAAATTCCTGAAGAAGGGCTAGCCCATGCGTCGTACCGGCCTGTCCGCATTTCCGTTTCCGCTCCTGCTCGCGGCCCTGCTCCTGACCGGCGCGGGGTGCGCGGTGCGGGAGGCGGACGCGCCGCTTATGCTGCCCGCGCAGGACGCCGGGGCATACCACGGGTTGCCCGGGGATGCGCTGCTCATGGGCCCGGAGGTCCAGGGAGTGGCGTGGTCGGACTTTCTTGCGCGCCATTTCGACCCCTGGGAGCGGACGCGGCCGGAATATCCGGCGGACAAGGTCTTCTGGGGGCTGGCCGCCTTTGCGGACAAGCCGGTATACGGCGAGAACCTGCGACCGCGCGGCCCGGCCTGGCTCGACGCCATGGCCGAGGCGTCAAAGGCGGCCGGGTATCCGAGCCTGAACCGGCGGGCTATCGCCGTGGCCAACACGGCCATGCGGGTCCTGCCCACGGAAAAGCCCGCCTTTGGCGATCCGGGACAGGCGGGCGAGGGGTTCCCCTTCGACTACCTGCAGAACTCCCTGGTCCTGGCCGGGACGCCGCTGTACGCCAGCCACGAGAGCGCGGATCGCGCCTGGGTACTGGTGGAGTCGCGCTTCGCCTACGGCTGGGTGCGCCGCGCGGACATCGCCTGGGTGGACGACGACTTCGCCAAAACCTTCCGGACCGGCGCATACGCGGCCCTGGTCCGGGAAGGGGTCTCCCTGGCGGACACGGACGGCGTGTTCCGCTTCAAGGGATTCATCGGCACCCTGCTGCCCGTGGCTGAAAGTGTGAAAAGCACCGAAGACGGCGGCCTCACGGTCATGGTCCCGGCCAGGGACGTCCTGGGGCGGGCAGTGGTCCGGTACGCCCATGTCGCGCCCGGAGACGCGCTCCCCGCGCCGCTCGCACCCACGCCGGACAACTTCGCCATGCTGGCCGACCGCATGCTCGGCGAGCCCTACGGATGGGGCGGGCTGTACACGGACCGCGACTGCTCGGCCACGGTCATGGACCTGATGGCCGCGTTCGGCGTGTTCCTGCCGCGCAATTCGAGCCAGCAGGCCAGGCTCGGCTGGGTGGAGCCCCTGGACGGCGAGAGCGACGCGGCCAAGAAGGCGCGGCTGCTCGAGGAAGGCGTGCCGTTCCTGACCCTGGTGCGCAAGCCGGGGCACATCATGCTCTACATAGGTTCCAAGGACGGCGAACCCGTGGTCCTGCAGACCATCTGGGGCCTCAAGACCAGGCAAAGCGGGGTCGAGGGACGGCGGGTCATCGGCCGGACCGTGATCTCCACCCTGGAACCGGGAGCGAACCTCCGCCACCTGGCCCGGCCCGAGGGCGTGCTCCTGCACACGGTCCGCTCCTTCAACACCCTGCCCTGACCGGCCGACCTTTTTTTGACGGCAGCCGCGCGGACCGCGAAACCACCCGGCGCAACGGACTGATTTCCCACGCCTTGGACCGTTTGGGAACGGGCCATGCAGCGTACGTCCCATGCGCGGATCGAAACTCGGCCATATCCTGCTCCTGGGAGCGCTGACCATCCTGCCCGGCTGCCTGGCCATCAACGCGGCCCTGGGCGTGCTCGGCGCGATCGGACCGCCCGCGGCGCAACTTGCCGGGACGGCCTACACCGTGGCCGAATACTCCTACGAATACGGGGCCCACGGCCGCACGCCGGACGAGGTCTTCCTGGCCAAGTTCGACTGGCTCGCGAACGACGGGGACGAGCCCGACCCGGCCGCCTTTGCCGGGGCCCTGAGCGTGGCCGTGGCCGACGCCGGGGACATGACCGGTCCCGTTGCCGGGCCTGTTGCCGAACCGGCCGCAGAATCCACTGCCGTCGCCGAGGAAGGGCAGCCCGTGAGGGCGGTAAGGAAGGCCTCATCCGCAAAGACGAAAAGGAAAATCGCCCCCGTGCAACGGACCGCCGGGCTCCGGGTGATCGCCGCCGAGGTCGCTGCCGGCCCCACCTTCAGCGAACCGGTCCGGATCGTCGCGGCGCGCCGGTCCGCCCCTGTCCACACATACGTGCCCCATGCGCCGGACCCGCTGTTGGCTCGGCTGAATCGGCTGGAGAACGGGCTGGCCCAGGCCGAGACGCTTTACCTTTCGCAGTCGGCCGACGGCCTGCGGCTGTCCGTCCCCCCGCGCGACGGCGACCCGTGCGCTCAGGGCGTGAACGGCGGAAGCTCGCTGCGGCTGCCGGTCATGCGCACCGCGCCCGCGAGTCCCGCGCCACCCGCGTAGGGCCGGACAGGCCTCAATCCGCCCCCGCCTCCACCCGCTCCCTGAACACGTAATTGCTGATGTGCCGGTCGCGCTGCTCCCGGATCCAGCGATGCAGATCCTCGGGCAGGGCGCGCCACGACCCCTTGTCGTCCCGCTTCCACGCGGGCAGCCCCTTGTCCCGGACCAGTTCAGTGATGTTGCGCGGGTTCTCCCCCACGGCCTCGCAGATATCCTTCGCCCCTTTCAGACAGATCTCCGACATACGCGCACCGCCTCTATCCCTCGATGGTGAATTGAAAGGTCCGCTCCCCGGCGCAGCGGTCCAGGAACTCCGTGAAGGCCGCGCGGGAATCGAGCACGCCGCGCTCGTCCCCGAGCCTGCCGAACCGGCTGCCGAGCAGGATGCAGCCGTGCGTGTCGCGGGCCACGTTGCCCTGATGGAACAGGATGGCGGTGCGGCCGGGCACGCCGGTCACCTCGAAGGTCGGCCCGAAGCTGGGCGAATCCACCTTCCGGCAGGTGTAGGTCCCGGCCGGGATGCAGGACACCCCGACCCGGTTGCCCCGCTCGGGCGGCTCCAGGGTGACGCATTGGACCCGGCCGTCCAGGCGGAGCACGCCGAAAGTCCCTTCTTCACTTTTTTCCAGTCGTGTAATATCAACTTTTCTCATCAGTTACACCTCCGTGTTTGTAATCTGACAAAGCAGTTACAACCTTTTATAGTCAATTGGCAATTTGCTAGTCAACCATTTTCCTCAAATTCTCTTTAGACATTTGCCAATTTTCATGTATAAGAGTGCACGACCATTACAAGGAAAAGGGGATGAAATGGGATTCACCGATGACGTGCGCCAGGCGCTTCTCGACCGGATCGGACCGGGCAAACGGTACCCCAACAACAAACGGATGGCCGACGAACTCGGAGTCGACCCGTCGCAGCTCAACCGCTTCCTCAAGCGGGAACGCGGCCTGAACAGCGACTCCCTGGGCTACATTCTGGACCGCGTGGGCGTGACCCTGTCCTTTTGCGACGAACCGGCCGACGCCGCCCGCCAGGTCTGTTTCCGGCCGCCCGACCGGGCCCGGGCCGGTGCGGCCGCGCCCGACCCCAGGGCCGACGACTACCTGGCCGTGCCCCTGGCCGCTCCGGCCGTGGCCGCCTCGGCCGGGCTGGTCCCCGAGGCCGGCGTGGAGGGCTGGATTCTGGTCTGGCGGCACCAGGAGTCCATCCGCTTTCGGACCAACCTGGTGGCCGTGGAGGTGGGCCGGGCCGAGCAGGCCATGACCCCCACGCTGCACCCGGGGGACGTCGTTCTGGTGGACCGCGACGACCGCGACCCCAGCCCGGCGGGCAAGATCATGCTCGTCCGCGAACCGGGCGAGGACGGGGCGGTGCATATCCGGCGGGTCAGCACCCGGCGGCTGGACGACGACGTGGAGCTGATCTACTACTCGGACAACAGCCGCGAGCATCCGCCCGTCACCTTCCGGCTCGGCCGCGACTACGGCGGCGACATCAATGGGGCCATCGGCGGCAACGTGGTCTGGGCCTGGAGCGACATGACCCGGAAATAGCCATCTTTCAAAAAAGGAGGCCCCATGTTGGACTTTCGACATATTATCACGGTCCGCGGGCTTGTCCCGGCGTTGCTGTTCGCCCTGGTGCTGCCCCTTGTCCCGGCCGCGTCCGCCTCGGCCTCGGAGCAGGGCGGACTTCATATCGCCGAACGGCTGGGCAGCCAGGACGAGAGCGAACGGGCAACGGGGATGTCCGACCTGCGCCGATGCGGCCAGGAGGCCCTGCCCGGACTGATCCGGAGTCTGAACGCCCAGGACGCGGCCGTGCGCCGGGGCGCGGTCTACGGCCTGGCCCTGCAGCCCGCGCCCGCCCTGGCCATGGAGGGCCTGCTCAAGGCCTTGGGCGATCCGGACCCCACGGTCCGCTCCCTGGCCGCCCACACCCTGGCCCGGATCGGCAGAACGGCCGCTCAGGACGTGGCCCGGCTGCTGGCCTGTTCCGACGAACGGGCCCGCCTGGCCGCCTCCCTGTGCCTGAACCGTATGGGACGGGACGCGATTCCGGCCCTGGCCCGCCTGCTGCAGGCCGACGATGTCGCGGTCCAGGCCAAGGCCGCATGGCTGCTGGGGGCCATGGGTCCCGAGGCCATGCCCGCGGTCCCGGCCCTGATCCGGGCGCTTGCGACTCGGGACATGCGCCTGGTCCACGTCATCGCCGAGACCCTTGACCTCATCGGGCCGGACCCGGCGCTGGTATTTAGACAGATGACCCTGCTCGGCAGCGAGGACGCCAACCGGCCGTTTGCCCGCCTGGGCGCGGACGCGACTCCGGTCCTGGTCAGGTTGCTGACCAGGCCCGGCACGCCCATGGGCCAGATGGCCCTGTACACCCTGGCGCGCATGGGCGCGCAGGCCGAGCCCGCCTTGCGCGCGGCCCTGGCCACGGGCAGCGATGGGCAGAAGGCGGCGGCCGCCTTGCTCCTGACCCGCATCGACCCGGAACTGGCGCGCACCCTGCCCGAGGACCTTCGCCGCTCCCTGAGCGGCGTCCTTCACCAAAACTGACACGGAGGCACCATGCCTGAACTCGTTTACGCCCTCATCTGCTCGGACCTGATCATCGACAAGGATTCGAGCTCGACCTCGTTCATCCGGACCATCGAACACGCGGTGGTCCCGAACTTTCCGACCACCCTGCCGCCCATCTACTTCGCCAGCCTGTGGGACCTGGAGAACGCGGGCAACACCCCGTTCACCATCTCTCTGGCCCTGGTCTCGCCCGAGGGCGGGGAGATCACCCTGGGCATGCAGGAGATCGCCCCCACCGGGACCATGCTGCACAAGATGAACTTCCAGCTCCCCGGCCTCAAGGTGGAGGGCGAGGGCAAGCACGTCCTGGCCGTGGCCGTGAAGACCGACGGAGATTGGGAGACCCGCGCACGGCTCCCGCTCTTCGTGTTCAAGAGCCAGGAACAATAACCGGCGGACGCGCCCTGCAAAAGACCGCGCCGCGCATGGTAATACCATGCGCGGCGCGGTCTTTTGCATTATGTGCAACGCAACTATATCCACTTTGCAAACAAAGTGGATGCAACACTGCACCAATAACTATATAAGTTGTATTTTACAGCAAAACCTTAAATTGTATTTTACTAATTTTTCAAAGTAAAATAGGATATTAGATGCAAATTTTGTCAGTTTTTACTGGACATTTTATGACTATATTTCTACTGTTACAACGTTGATTCTATATTTATCGATTGCCAACTTGCCGCTCTTCAAGGACGGCCGGTCAGCCAGGGGGAGTTATGCGTCTTGCCGTGATCATAAAAGCCGAACAAAAGGAGGAGCTGCCCACGGCCGCCGAACTCCGCGAAGCGGGCTTTGCCGTGTCCACGGCCCTGGGGCCGGACCGGGACGCGGCTGAGCCCGGACACGCGCCCCCGGGCCCATGCGTCTGCGGGGAACAGGACCGGCCCGGCCGCATCGCCGTCTCCCGGAACGACGAAGCCCCTGACGCCGGAAAGGGCGCCAGGGGCTTCGGTTTAGTCGACCGATGGCGGAAGCGGGCTAGAGGATGTCCTCGTACCCCTTGACGGCCTCGTCCACCGGGGCGTCCTCGTGGACGATCCGGTTGAGGACCTCGACCAGCCGGGTGGTATCGCGATGCTGGAACACGTTGCGGCCCACGGACAGGCCGGAACCGCCCGCGTCCAGGGAGGTGCGGACCATGTCCAGGAAGTCGCGGGTGGAGTCCATCTTGGCCCCGCCGGCGATGACCACGGGCACGCCCGCGCACTCGACCACATGGGCGAAGCTCTCGGCGCTGCCGGGGTAGTTGACCTTGACCACGTCCGCGCCCAGCTCCGCTCCCACGCGGGCGCAGTGGGCCACGATGTCCGGGTCGTACTCGTCCGGGACCTTGGGGCCGCGCGCGTAGACCATGGCCAGCAGGGGCATGCCCCACTCCGAGGCGGACGCGGCCACCCTGCCCAGGTCCATGAGCATCTGGCCCTCGGTTTCGTCGCCCAGGTTGACGTGCACGCTGACCGCGTCCGCGCCAAGGCGGATGGCCTCCTCCACGGTGGTCACCAGCCGCTTCACGTTGGGGAACGGCGACAGGCAGGTGCCCGCCGACAGGTGGACGATGCAGCCGAAGTCGCGGCCCTGCATGCGGTGGCCGAGCTTGACCTGGCCCTTGTGGACCAGCCCCGCGTTGGCCCCGCCGGCCACCAGGTTGGTGACCGTGTCGCGCATCTTCTCGAGCCCGGCGATGGGTCCCACGGTCACGCCGTGGTCCATGGGCACGATGATGGTCCGCATGGTGTTGCGGTTGAAAATCCTCTCCAGACGGATGGCCTTTCCGATATGCATTGCGTCACCTCTCTCCTGGTGGTTGCTGTCTGTCCGATACCTGGGTTCCCATAATACAGTACGGCCCAAGAGGAAAGCGGAATTCCCCTGTCGCGGGCTCTGGTTTCCGGGTCCTTTTTGTGCGGAGTTGTTGACGAATGCCCATCCACGCCCTATCCTTGGTACCGTGCCGTTTCCCTATGAACCGCATGAACGATCCGATTGCCTGCCAAAGGGGACACAGATGACCGACGAGAAGACCTATGAATCCGTCTTCGTGGCCCGTCAGCCCATATTCGATACCCAGAACGAGACCTGGGGCTATATGATGCTCTTCCGCGACAGCGGAGACGCCGACCACGCCGTATTCACCGACAATTCCGAGGCGACCATGAGCCTCGTTTCCAACCTCCCGCTGTGCGACACCCCGCGGAACGACAAGACCCGGTTCCTGATCCACTTCACGCCCGAGGCCGTGGTCCGGGGCATCCCGCACGCCATCCCGTGGGACAATACGGTCATCATCCTGGAGGAGATCGAGGACCCGGACGAGGCATTGTTCGTGGCCCTGGGCGACCTGATGCTCGACGGCTACGAGCTGGCCCTGAACAACTTCGAGGGCAAGCCCGGCTGCGAACGGCTGGGCGAGTTGGCCGACACCCTGCTCATCGACGTGGAGGGCAAGGATCAGGCCGACCTCGAGGCCATCGTCACCCGCGCCAAGCGGTTCGGCGCGCCCCGCCTGGTGGCCAAGCGGGTGGAGAACGCGGAGGACCTGGAACGGGCCCGTAACGCGGGCTTCACCCTGTTCCACGGGTTCTTCTTCAAGCGCCCCCAGATCGAGTCCGGACGCAAGATCAGCTCGGCCAAGGCCACCCGGCTCAAGCTCTTCGAGATCATCGAAAAGGACGAGCCCAACTTCGACGCCCTGGCCCCGGCCATCGAGGCGGACGTGGCCATCAGCTACCGGCTGCTCAACTTCCTCAACTCCGCCAACTTCAGCTTCGCCACCAAGGTGACGTCCATCAAGCAGGCAGTGGTCCTGACCGGATGGAAGCCCATCCGCAACTGGCTGCGGCTGATCATCCTGACCGACCTGGCCCCGTCCGAGAAGACCCTGGAACTGGCCTACATCTCGGCCCACCGGGCCAAGCTCTTCGAGACCGCCGCCCTGGGCAGCGGGTACGAGGAGGACTCGGACACCCTGTTCATCGTCGGCCTCTTCTCCCTGCTGGACGCCATGCTCGACACGGCCATGAAGGAGATCACCGACCACCTGCCCGTGGACGAGGAGGTCAAGGCCACCCTGTGCGGCAAACGGACCCGGTTCACTCCATGGCTCGACCTGGCCAAGGCCATCGAGGCCTCGGACTGGGACGAGGTCGGCGAACGCGCGGCGGCCCTGAACCTGCTGCCCGGCACCGTGGCCGTCAGCTACCAGCACGCCTTCACCTGGGCCGACGCCTTCTTCTCCTCCAAACCCGGCTCGGACTAGCCCCGGCCCATGGCCCTGTCGCGGCGCGCGTTCCTGACCCTGCTGGCCGGAACGGGCCTGCTAGCGCCAACGGTCCAGGCCGCCCCGCCCCGGGGGACCTTCGCCCTGGCGGGCACCGTCTATCCGGGGCAGGGAGCCCCCCTGCCCGGCCACGCCGTGCTCGTCCGTTCGGGCCGCATCGAGGATGTGGTCCCGGCCCATGCCGTAACCGACCGCCCCATCGTCGCGCCCGAAAACGGCTCCATCCTACCGGGCGTGATCAACGCCCACTGCCACGACCTGCACACCGTCCGCGAGCGGCGCGAGCGCTGGCTCGACCACGGCGTGACCGGTATCGGCGACGCGGCCTCGCCGCTCAAGTTCCTGCCCGCGCTCCTGGACGCGCCCACGGGCCGGACGGCCTCGGCCTCGGCCTGCGGGCCCATGCTCTGCCCCCCCGGCGGCTACCCCCTGCCCGTGCACAGCCCGGAACACGCCCTGTCCGTCGCGTCCCCCAAGGAGGGCGCGGACGCGGTCAGGCGGCTGGCCGATCTGGGCGTGAGGCGCATCAAGATCGCTTTCGAACCCGGCAGCCTGCCCGAAGCCTGGCCCCTGTTCGACCCGGGCACGGCCAGGGCGATCTGCGACGCGGCCCACCGGCTCGGGCTGGCCGTGCGCTGCCATGTGGAGGATGTGTCCGGCCTTGAGCCCGCGCTCGACGCCGGGGCGGACTGCATCGAGCACGTCCCGCACCGCTGGCACGAGCAGGGCGCGATCCGCCCCGTCCTCGACCCGGATGGCGCGCCCGCGCCGTACTACCTCCGTCTGCTCGAACGCATGGTCCGGGACGGGATCATCATGACCCCGACCCTGGACGTGTTCACCCGCACCCCGTGGAACGGGCCGGACCTGTTCGCGCCGGTCCGCGCCTTCCACGCGATGGGCGGGCGGATCGCCCTGGGCAACGACTTCCCCTACCGGCGCACGGACGCGGGCATGCCGGTGCGCGAGATGCGTCTGCTGGCTGAAGCGGGACTGGACGACACCGCCGTGCTCCAGGCGGCCACGGCCACGGCGGCCGAGGTCTGCGGATTCACGGACCGGGGGCGCATCGCGCCCGGCATGGCCGCCGACCTGCTGGCCGTGCGCGGCGCGCCCGCGCAGGACGCGCTGCAAGACCCCGCGCACATCGTCAAGGACGGGGTGTTCATCCGCTGATTTTCCGGGATATCAAAGCCGCCGGACGGACTCGTCCCTGAGCCGGGCAGCGCCCGCCAGGGCCTGGTCGATGCGGTCCAGGGCCGCCTGTTTGCCCGAGGGCAGACGGACCTTGAGCGGCAGGTAGTTGGAGGCGTGGTCGGCCAAAAACAGGCCGCGAGTCAGTTCGGTTCCGGCCAGCATCCGGCGCAGTTCCAAAAGGATGCCCCGGGCGTCGGGGATGGCGAATTCGCCGCGCTCGAATCGATCGTGCAGCGGGGTGCCGGGCACGAGCATCAAGCTGAGCGCCCCCACCTGGTCCGGGTCCATGCGGGTCAGGGCGCGGGCCGTGGCCTCGGCGTGCTCCCGGGACCGCTCCACTCCGCCCAGTCCGTTGACGACCGTGACGTTGAGCTTGAACCCGGCCGCCCTGGCGCGGCGCCCCTGCTCCACGATGAAGTCCGCATCGCCGTTCTTGCCCATCTCATCCAGGACCGCGTCGTCGCCGGACTCCAGGCCCATGTAGACGATGCCCAGGCCCAGCCCGCGCAGCTCGGCCAGTTCCGCGTCGCTCTTGCGTTTCAGGCTCTTGGCGTTGGCGTAGGTGCCCACCCTGGTGACCCAGGGCAGATGCTCGCGGATGAGCGACAGGATATCGGTCAGCCGTGCCTGGGGCAGGATCATGGCATCCCCGTCGCACAAAAACACCCGCCGCTGGCCGCGCAGATGACGGGCCGCGTACAGGATGTCCGCCAGCACGGTTTCGCGCGGCTTGATGGCGAACCGTTTTTCCAGGTACGCGCCGCAGAAGGCGCACCGGCCGTGGGAACACCCCAGGGTGACCTGCAGCAGAACGGACCCGGCCTCGCTCGGCGGTCGTATGATCATGCCCTGATGGTCCATGCGTCCTCCTCCGGCTCCCCACGATACGGCAACCGGCGGAAATGGCAAGCCGCCCGGGGGGCCATATTTATAATGGTTCGCAGGGCTTTCCCGTTGACCTTACCGCCCCGGTTTCTTACTACTTAGTCAAGAGTAACCTATCGAATCCACAAACAGCATGGCCTTCGACAAGAAACCCGCACGCCCCACCTCCTACGTGGCTCTGGACGAGACCTCCAGGGCGCTGATGGACTCCTCGGTGGAGTCCGCCTTCGTCATGGACGTGAGCGGGTACGTGCTGGCCGCCAACGAGGCCGCGGCCAAGTTGTTCGATCTCAAACCGGGCCAGAGCCTGCAGCGCTCCAACATCTACGACTTGCTGCCCGCGGACGCGGCGGACTCCCGCCGGGCCAAGATCAAGGAGGCCATAGAAAGCGTCCGGTCCGTGCGCTTCGAAGAGGAGATCGGCGGCCGCTCCCTGGTCCACTCCATCGTGCCCGTGGCCAACCCCTGGGGCGAGGTCAACCGGCTGGCCGTGCACACCCTGGACCTGACCAAGCTGCGGCGCACCGACGAGGATCTGCGCCGCGAACAGCAGCGCCAGATATTCTTCATGGAGTCCCTGCCCGGCATCGTCTACCACCTCTACCCGGACCAGACCATCCGCTACGCCAACCGCTACTTCCGGCGGTATTTCGGCAGCCCCAAAAACCGCAACTGCCGCGAGGCCCTGAACTGCTCGGGCACCACCTGCTCCCTGTGCCCGCCCATGGAAGCCATGAACACCGACCGGGCCGTGGAATGGGACTGGACCGACAACCAGGGGCGCACCTTCCACCTGCAATGCAGCCCCATGACCGACTCCAACGGCGAGCGCATGATCATGGTGCTGGGCATCGACATCACCGCCAGGCAACGGGCCGAGGACGCCCTGAAAAAAGCCCGCGACAAGTTGGAGGACCGCGTCAAACAGCGCACCAAGGAACTGGAAAAGGCCAACATGGAGCTGACCAGCAAGTCCCACCGCCTGGTCACGGCCATGGAAAAGGCGGATGCCGCCACCCGCGCCAAGTCCTCGTTCCTGGCCAACATGAGCCACGAAATCCGGACCCCGCTCAACGCCATCCTGGGCATGTCCGAGCTGGCCCTGTCCATCGACGACCAGGAGCGCAAGGACCGCTACCTGCGCCGGGTCATGGAGGCGGGCAACTCGCTCTTGTCCGTGATCAACGACATCCTCGACTTCTCCAAGATCGAAGCCTCCCGGCTGACCCTGGAATCCATCGATTTCGACCTGCGCCGGGTCATCGGCGGCGCCATGGACCTGCACCTTCTCGCGGCCGAGGAAAAGGGACTCAAGCTGCGGGCAACCGTGGCCGAGGACGTGCCCCCCGCCCTGGTGGGCGACCCCTCGCGCCTGCGCCAGATCATCATCAACCTGGTGGGCAACGCCATCAAGTTCACCGAGACCGGCGGGGTGACCGTGAGCGTCCGGCCCGCCGAGCCCGCCGACGGCCTTGCGTCCGGCGCCCCGGTGACCATGGTGTTTTCCGTGGCCGACACCGGCGTGGGCATCCCGGAGCACAAGCAGCGGGACATCTTCCAGTCCTTTCTCCAGGCCGACGACTCCATCACCCGCAAATACGGCGGCACCGGCCTGGGGCTGGCCATCTGCCAACTCCTGGTCGGGCTCATGGGCGGCGAACTCTCCCTGGAGAGCCGGGAGGGAAAGGGCAGCACCTTCACTTTCACCGCCGACCTCAAAGTCGGCGATCCGGCCGCCGTGGAGCGGGAACGGCTCGAGGCCGAAACCCCGCCCCCGGAAATTGCGCCCATGACCGTGCTCCTGGCCGACGACAACCCGCTCAACCGCGAACTGGCCACCACCCTGCTCAGTGAGCAGGGCCACCGGGTCCTGGCCGTGAAAAACGGCATCGAGGCCCTCAATGCCCTGCGCGAGTCCCCCTTCGACCTGGTGCTCATGGACGTCCAGATGCCGATCATGGACGGTGTCTCGGCCACCCGGGCCATCCGCGACCCCAACTCCGGCGCGCTGGACCCGAACATCCCCATCGTGGCCCTGACCGCCCACGCGCTCAAAGGCGACCGCGAACGGTTCCTGGACGTGGGCATGGACGACTACATCGCCAAGCCCATCAAGATGCGCGACTTCTACAACACCATCGCCCGGGTCACCAACCTCCCGCACAAGGCCCCGGAGCCGAAAAGCGAAACCCGCGCCCCCGTGCCCTCGGGCAAGCCGTTCGACCGCGAAAGCGCCCTGGAAATGCTCGGCGGCAAAGAGGCTCTCCTGCACCGCATGGACGAAATCTTCCTGCGCGACGTGCCCGGCGAGCTCAGGGAACTGGCCGGCCACTTCGCCGGGCGCGACTGGAAGAACGCCAAGCGCATGGCCCATTCCATCAAAAGTTCGGCCCGGACCATCGGCGCGCAACGCCTCGGGGCCATCGCCGAACAGATGGAATATCTCTGCCGCCAGCAGGATGTCGCGTCCGCCGAAAAAGAATTGAAAATCCTTGAATCCGACGTCCGGTCCGCGCTAGACTACCTAACCGATATTCGCGAACAGGCAGCGGACACCCTCCCTGAAACGTAAAGGAGCACCCTGATGAAAACCATCCTCGTCGTCGACGACGCCCCCATGATCCGGGAACTGCTCAAGTCGGTTCTCGAAGCCGAAGGTTTCAACGTGATCGAGGCCGCGGACGGCGAAGAAGCCATCCATATCTGCCGCGACACCCCCATCGACCTGTCCATCATCGACATCTTCCTGCCCAAAAAGGGCGGCCTCCAGGTCATGGGCGAACTCATCAAGGCAGACAGCTCCCACAAGTTCATCGCCATCTCCGGCGGCGAGGCCTTCAACCCCGAAGCCATCGTCGAGCTCGCCAAGGTCTACGACGTGGTCGACACCTTCACCAAACCCATCGACACCCGCCGTCTCGTCGAAGTCGTCCGCACCGCCCTGGCCGACTAGCCCGGCGTACTCAAGCGAAAAAAGGACCTCCCGGCCGCAATGCGGCCGGGAGGTCCTTTTTTCGCCTCCGGCGGCCAGAGGGGGAAACTTTTTCAAAAGTTTCCCCCTCTGGACTCCCCCTTCCAAACTTTTTGGCGCCGCTTCGCGGGGTGGGGCGCGCAAAACAACCTTTGCCCAAGCCATGAAACAAGGCCCCGCAGATCTCCCCCTGGAGCGATTCGGGTGCGCAGCACCCGACAGCGGCTCTCCTACCGCGCTCGGGATAGGCTTTCGAGAGTGGGTCAGCTGTGCATTTTTCGAGGGTCCGCCTGATCCTCACGTACTGGGGTACGCTGCGGTCAGGCGAACCCTCGAAAAATGTGCGGATGGCCCGCTATCGGAAGCCGCCCTACACCAAATCTACCGTCACCCCTCGGCTACGTAGAACAATAAAGTGTATTTGCTTTGCAGTAGCTCAACGACGTCCTCGACGGACTTGTCGCCGAGGTCGGCGATGGTGACGTAGGCGTTCCGGGAGCCGCAGCGGTTGGGGTCCACGGCGGTGAACACGCTGTTGAAGGCGATTCCCCTGGCGCGCAGGTCGCAGAGGATGTCGGCCAGGGCGCCTTCGGAGCCGTCCATGCGGATGCCGAACTGGGCGCCGCCGCGCGCGGAGCCCGCCGAGGCGCACAGGAAGCGGAGCACGTCGAGCTGGGTGATGATCCCCTCAAGCCGCCCCCGATCGACCACGGGCAGGCCGCCGACCTTGTGTTTGACGAGGATGTCGGCCACTTCGGTCATGGCCGCGTCCGGGGGAACGGACACCGGGTCCAGGGTCATGATGTCCCCGGCGGTGAGGGTGTACAGGCCGCCGCCGCTTTCGACCACGGCGTCGCCGGGGATGAACTTGGACGGCATGGCGTCGCGGATGTCCCGGTCGGAGACGATGCCCACCAGGGAGCCCGCGCTGTCGATGACCGGGAACTGACGGATATTCTTTTCCCGCAGTATCTCGGCCGCGTCCAGCACCGAGGAATTCACTCCCAGGGCGATGACGTTGACCGTCATCCAGTCTCTGACCAGCATCGGCTACCTCCTGATTTCCGGGACGGAAAGGGTCAACAATACCTACTCGGTAAGTCCGCAAATTGCAACGGGTCACAACCGCGCGGCTTCGTTCTCCACGGCCCTGACCAGGGCGTCGAAGCGGGGCACGAGGTCCTTGACCCCCTCCTTCACCTCCTCCATCTCACCGCAATAACATCTTTTTTCAAGTGACCGGGACTCCTTGACCAAATCCATGGCCAGGACGTGGCTGGAGATGTTGGTGATGGAGTGCAGGGCGGTGGCCACGGCCTTGGCGTCCATGGCCTCAAGCCCCTTGTGGAGCTCTTCGCGCTTGACCCGGGCTTCGAGGAGAAAGAGGTCGAGGATGTCCTTGTACAGGTCCATATTGCCCTCGAACCGCCTGCTCAGGCTATCCACATCCAGGGCGACCTCGGGCTTTCGCTTTTCCTCCCGCCGGGGGGCCAGGGCCGCGGGGACGGGACGGCAGGTCACCCCCCTGCGGGCCTCGCGGTCGGCGGTACAGCGGACGATGGCCTCGGACAGCTTGTGCATGTCCACGGGCTTGCTGACGTAGTCGTCCATGCCCGCGTCGAGCATGCGTTCGCGGTCGCCCTTCATGGCGTAGGCGGTCAGGGCGATGATCGGGATCCTGCGGTCGTACAGGCGGCCGTCGGACTCGCGGATGGCGCGGGTGGCCTCCAGGCCGCTCATCTCGGGCATCTGGACGTCCATGAGCACCAGGTCGATATCCCGCCCCCTTTCGCGCAGGGCCTCCAGGGCCTGGACCCCGTTTTCCGCGGTGGTCACGGTGTGGCCGAACATGGTCAGGAAGTGTTGCAGGTACTTCCGGTTCATGGGGTTGTCGTCGGCCAGCAGAATATTCAGGTGCAGGGTCCGCGGGGTGCGCGACCGGGACGGGACGGGTTCGGCCTCGGGCGCCTCGGCCAGGCCGAACCAGGCGGTGAAGAAAAAGGTGCTGCCCCGGCCCTCGGCGGATTCCACGCCGATCTCGCCGCCCATCATGTTGACCAGCTGGCGGGAGATGGTCAGGCCGAGCCCGGTGCCCTGGTGCTTCTTGCGCAGGGAACTGTCGGCCTGGGTGAAGCTGTCGAAGATCGCGTCGAGCTTGTCCCCGGGGATGCCCACGCCCGTGTCGCGGACCTTGAACTGGAGGCAGGCGCGCCCGGACTCGATGCGCGAGAGCTCCACGGTCAGCTCCACCAGCCCGCGCGGGGTGAACTTGAGCGCGTTGCCGATGAGGTTCCACAGGACCTGGCCCAGCCGGTCCGGGTCGCCGTTGAGCCTTTCGGGCACGTCCTCGGCCACGGAGTAGCGGAAGACCAGCCCGTTGAGCTCGGCCTGGGGGCCGAAGGAGCGCACGCTGGTCTCCAGGGCCGAACGGAAGGTGAAATCCTCGGGTTTGAGCTCCATGCGGCCCGCCTCGATCTTGGAGATGTCCAGGATGTCGTTGACGATGTTCAGCAGAGAATTGCTGGCGTCGCGGATCATGTCCATGTGTTCGCGCTGGGCCTCGGTCAGGCCGGTGGTGACCATCATCTCGGCCATGCCCAGGATGCCGCTGATGGGCGTGCGGATCTCGTGGCTCATGTTGGCCAGGAACATGGACTTGGCCAGGTTCGCCTCGAGCGCGGCGCTGGAGGCCTCCTCGGCGGACCGGTTGGCCTCCACCAGCTTGCGGCTCATCTCGCCGTAGTGGATGGCCGAGCCGAAGAGGTTGGCGGCCAGCATCATGGATTCGATCTCCACGGGCAGCCAGTCCCGTTCGTGGCGGTGTTCGGACAGCCCGAGGAAGCCCCACCAGGCGTTTCCGGCGAAGACCGGCACGATCATGACCGACTTGGCCCCGGTGGCCGCGAACAGGGTCCGCTCCTCCTTGCGGAAGTGCTTGACGTGGCCGGTGACCACCTTGCGCTTGAGCATGGCCCCGCGCCAGGTGTCGTAGCGGGGGGAGATCGGCAGGTCCCGGCTCAGGGGCATGGCGCTCAGGGGCGCGACCCACTCCGCGCCCCACTCGTTGTGCAGGGACAATACCTCCCCGCCGTCCGGGTCGCCCTCCTTCATGAACAGGTAGATGCGGGTCACGTCCGCGACCTTGCCGAGCTTGGCCAGGGCCTCGTCCACGCCCCCGTTCCAATCCACCTTGCGCAGGAACCGGCTGGCGAAGTTGGCCAGGACCTGGAGGATGGCGTCCCGCTTGAAGAGCAGTTCCTCGAATTCCTTTTGCAGGGAGACGTCGCGGGCCATGCCCCAGATGCGCGCGACCTCGCCGCCCGGCCCCAGCGCCACCTCGCGGTTGACGTGCAGGTGGCGGATCTTGCCGTCCTCGTCCACCACGCGGTACTCGAAATCCAGTGGCCAGCCCTGGTCGAAGGTGGCCTCGTTGGCCCGGTCAAAGACCTCCAGGTCGTCCGGGTGGACGTGGTTGCGCAGGCCGGACAGCCTGCGGCCCGGAGCCTCCTCCCTGCCGAAGATGCGCCGCAGCCCCATGGACCAGCGGATCTCGCCGTCCGCGTTCATCTCCCAGCTGCCGAAGGAATCGGTGCGCTCCATCCAGTCGAGCAGGTCCTGGCGGGATTTGAGCCGGTTCTCGGTGTCCAGCCGGTCCTCGAGATGGCGGAAGCTGCGGGCCAGGCTCTCGCGCGTCTCCGGGCCCCGGACGAAACAATCGAAGGCCCCCTGGGCCAGGGCCTCGGCCTCCCGGCCCGGATCCCGGGTCAGGACGATGGACTGCCGCCCGTATTCCTCGCGGACGCGGCGCACGGCGCGGGGCCAGGAGCCGTCGTCCGCATCGGGCACGAACAGGACCAGGTCGGCACCGTCCTTTTCCAGTCGGCGCACTCCTCGGGAGACCGCGCCCTGACGGACCACCGTCCGTTCATGGCCCTCCGGGAGCAGGTCCAGGTCCCGTTCGTCCACACGCTTGCCCGCCAAGATCAGTATTTTCACGCAACGCCTCCGCTGGCCGCCCCGAAAGATAAACGGTTCCCGCCGCCTATCCGATGTCCTTACGCCATAAACGGGACAAGGGACAAGTGCATACCGCATCCGCGAGTCCGGCACGGTTTCGCCGGGCCGGTCGGCGGCCCACATAGCTGACCGCAACCGTCTGAAAAGACAGCCCTTCCATTTCGCATCCCCCTTGATTTCTGGCCCATCGGGGTTTACACACAGTACAGACCCTTCCCGACACACAGACCCGAAAAGGTGCAACCATGAATTTTCTGCCCGACAACTCCATCCTGTCCCTGCTTGCCGGGGCGACCCTGGCGGTCAAGCTGGTCATGCTCTTTCTGGGATGCATGTCCCTGTGGAGCTGGACCATCATCTTCTTCAAGTTCTTCACCATCGGCACGGCCCGCAAGAAGGTCATCCAGGGCTACGACGCGTTTGTTGCCGCAGGTGATCTGGCCAAGGGTATCAAGGGGTTGGGCGACAAGGACGACTCGCCCCTGGCCCGGGTCTCGTCCCTGGCCGTGAAGGAGTTCCGGCTGCTGGAAAAGGCCGACGTCAATCGCGAGCGCAAGCGGCTGCTGGTCAAGGACACCCTGCGCCGCGTGCTCAAGCAGGGCATCTCCAAGGAGATGCGCTCCCTTACCCGCAACCTGCCGTTTCTGGCCACCTGCGCCAACGCGGCTCCGTTCATCGGCCTGTTCGGCACGGTCTGGGGCATCATGCACTCGTTCCACTCCATCGGCATGGCCCAGAGCGCGGCCCTGGCCACAGTGGCGCCCGGCATCTCCGAGGCGCTCATCGCCACGGCCATCGGATTGCTCGTGGCCATCCCGGCGACCATTTTCTACAACTATTTTCTGGGCAAGCTGAACGAGGTCGAGTCCGGCATGGTCGACTTCGCCGGGGCCTTCCTGAACCGCGCCGAACGCGAGATCGCCTGGGCCGACAAGCCCGAGCGGGACTAGGAGCGAGCCATGGCGATCAAGACCGGCGGCGGGTTCCTCAACGAGATCAACGTCACGCCCTTTGTGGACGTGATGCTGGTCCTGCTGATCATCTTCATGGTCACGGCCCCGCTCATGACCCAGGGGGTGGAGGTGGACCTGCCGACCACGCGCACGGTCCGCAACCTGCCCCAGGATTCCGAGCACCTGGTCCTGTCCGTGAAGAAGGACGGCACGATCTTCCTGGACGAGTACCAGGTGGCCCTGGACGAGCTGCAGGCATACATCCAGCGGCTGGTGGCCAAGCAGAAGAAACAGCTCTTCCTGCGCGCGGACAAGGAAGTCCCCTACGGCACCGTGGTCCAGGTCATGGGCGAGATCAAGGCCGCGGGCATCGACAGGCTCGGCATCGTGGCCGAACAGCCCAAGCAAGACAAAAAACGGTAACGGCCGGGGACGGATGGCATGCAACGGGTGCTGGGCGGAATATTCTCCATTCTCTTCCATGCGTTGATAGCGATGGCGGCACTCCATTTCATTTCCTTGCCGGTCGTGCTTCCTGAGAAAATTCTGGAAGTAGACCTGAGTGTGGAGCCGGAACCGGAGCCCGAACCGAAGCCGGAGCCCAAACCGGCCCTCCCGCCCGCAACCGCGATCCCCAATGAGCCGGAGTTCCCCAACGATCTCTATGTCGCCGCTCCGCTGCCCATGGACAAGACCGTGGTCCTGGACGATTCCCCTCCTGTCATCGGCTCCGAGGAGACTCCAGAAGCCGAGCCCGAATTCGACCCTGACGTCATCGAGATCAGCCCGACAAAGACTCTGCCCCCCGCGCCCGAAGAGGACTTGGCCGATGACGGCCTGTCAAAAAAAATCTACGTGCGCAAGGACGCCACCGTGCACCGGGGGGCCGAAGCACGCTTCGGCCGGGCGCTGATGGGCGATTATTTCTCCTATTCCGCCAAGGAATTTTCCGGCCAGTTCCGGACCAAGGACGACCGGATCATCTCCATCATCGACGCCCGCAACACCAAGTACGGGCGCTTTCTGATCTACGACTCCAAGAACAAGACCCTGCGCCGCCTGAAGCAGGCCTTCGGCAAGTACGTCTACACCATCGGCCCATCCGTGTACGCGGACGAGCCGGTCACCGGCTCGGTCACCTTCCTGGCCAAGGACGACCGCATCGAACGGTTCATCCTGATGACCGACGACGACCGCATCGCCCACTACCCGGTCAAGGTCCACGTGCGCGAGGAGGAGGTCGCCTTTGACGGTCCCGCCGGGCGGATCGAGGCCAGGCTCTCCCGCCCGCCCTACGACGAGGGCCACGCGGGCGCGGTGATCGTCCACGGCCCGGACTGCGCCGACCCGGGCATGGTCCAGGCCTTTGCCCGGACCCTGTCCATGCACGGCCTGGCGGCCCTGACCTTCACCCCGCGCGGCTGCGGCGGCGAATCCCCCTCCCCGGCGGGCACCGGAGAACTGGCCGAGGACACCCTGTCCGCCTTCGACTTCCTGGCGGCCCATCCGTCCATCGACGCGGACAAGACCGGCATCTGGGGCTCGGGCCCGGGTGTACCGGCGGCCATCCGGGCCGCGCGCCGGACCGCCCCCCGCTTCCTGATCTGCATGCTGACCGACGGTCTCGATCCCGGCGACCTGCCGAACCGGGCCGTGCTCGCCGGGCTGGACATGCCCGTGTTCTGGCTGGTCACCGGCCGCAGGACGGCCGGCTGGCGCCCCCTGATCACCACCCTCGAGACCCTGCGCGACCGGGAAAAGCGCGCCTTTACCATCGTGGTGGCCCCGGCCAGGACCAGCCGGGAGGTGCTTGAGGCCGAGGGTGAACACTCCTCCTGGGTGGAGCAGGTGGCCGACGACCACGCCGCCCTGGCCGTGTCCTGGATCAACGGTCTCGAATAGCCTCCCGAAGCGGCCCCAAACAAGGCCCGCTCCTTCCATTCAACCGGCAAATGCGGTACGGTAACCCCACCGTAGAGGCCCATGCCAGCCACTTTCACCCAGCCGGACGCCCTGTGAAGATCGACCGCGACCCGCTAGAACGCCCTGACGCCGAGACCCGCAAGCGGCTGATCGAATCCGACCCCGCCCTGTTCCGCAAGCTGGTCGAGGCCTCGGGCATGGCCATCTCCATCCACGACGAAAACCTCCGACCCATCTGGGGGAACCGGGCCTGGACCGAACTCTGGGGGTACTCCGTCGGGGAAATCCTGGACATCCCCCAGGAAATGCTCATGCCGGAGGAGACCCTGGAGCTGTACTGGAACAATGTCCTCTCCACGGTCAGCCAGGGAGAGCGCTGGCAGGGGGAATACGTGATCCGGGCCAGGGACGGCCGGCTGCACACGGTCAAGGGGTGGTTCGACCCGATTACCGACGAGTCCGGGAAAGTCACCTGCGTCATCGCCATCAAGCAGGACCTGTCCGACCTCATCCGCGTCCGCGAGGCCCTGGGCTCGGCCGAAAAGAGCCTGAACTTCATCTCCGACTGCACCAGCGACATCTTCTTCCGCCTGAACCTGCGCACCGGCCTGTACGACTACCTCAGCCCCTCGGTGGAGCGGTTCTCGGGCTACTCGGTCCGGGAATACCAGGAATGTCCCATGCTCATCCGCAAGATCATCCACCCGGACTGGCACGACTACCTGGACCGGATCATGGAGGAGCTGCTCGCGGGCCAGGTGCGCGAGGAATACGAATTTCAGTTCATCCACAAGTCCGGCCGGGTCCACTGGGCCAGCCAGCGCCACATCCTGCTCCGGGACAAGAACGGCGCTCCCCTGGCCGTGGAGGGCATCGCCACGGACATCACCGCGCGCAAGCAGGCCGAGGAACGGTTGCGCGCCAGCGAGGAGAAGTTTCGTTTCCTGGCCGAAAACACCGCCGACGTCATCTGGACCATGGACGACGAATACCGCCTGGTCTACGCCACCCCGTCCATCAAGGACGTCAGCGGCTTCACCGCGGAGGAGCTCCAGGGCCGCCCGTTCAAGAAGATGATCACCCGGTCGTCCATCGCCAAGTTCGAGGAGGCCCTGGCCCGGCGGCAAGAGGCCGAGGCCAGGGGCGACTACACCCTGATCAACACTCTGGAGTTGGAGCACATCGACAAGAGCGGCAAGATATTCTGGGTCGAGACCATGATAAAGCGGCTGCTCGATGACAAGGGCCGCCCCCACGGATTCCAGGGCGTGTCCCGGGACGTCACCCTGCGCCTGGAGGCCGGGGCCGCCATCGCGGCCAGCGAGGCGCGCTTCCGGACCCTGTTCGAGGACTCCCCCATCTCCCTGTGGGAAGAGGACCTGACCAAGCTCAAGTTCTACTTCGACGACCTCAGGGAGCAGGGCGTCACGGACTTCCGCGCATTCTTCCGCGACAACCCCGAGGCCCTGCTCCGCTGCGCCGACCTGGTCACCGTGGTGGACGTGAACAAGGCCACCCTGGCCCTGCTCGGCGCGGCCAGCAAGGAAGAGCTGTTCGGCAACCTGGACAACGTCCTGACCGAATCCTCCATGTCCGCCTTTGCCGAGGAGATGATCCTGCTCGCCTCGGGCGGCCGGGAATACTGTGGCGAGATCGCCAACCGCACTCTGGACGGCGACACCATCTGGGTCATGGCCCACTTCTTCGTGCCCGACGAGTACAAGGATACCCTGTCCAGGGTCATCGTCTCCCTGCTGGACGTGACCCCCAGGCGGCGGGCCGAAGAGGCCCTCATGGACTCCGAGGAGCGCTACCGCGTCCTGGCCGAGAATTCCCAGGAAGGCGTCATCGTCATGCAGCACGGCGCGGTCCGCTACGTCAACGAGTCCATGCTGCGCATCACCGGCTACTCGGCCGGGGAGCTCGAGGCCATCGATTTCGTGGACATGGTCCACCCCGGCGACCAGCACGAGCATGCCCCCCAATTCGCCCGCCTCGCCTCCGGCGGGATGAACGAGTCCCTGGGCTCCTTCCGCGTCCTGACCCGCAGCGGCGGGACCAAGTGGGTGAACATGAGCGTCAAGCCGATCATGTGGGGCGGCCGCGAGGCCCAGATGCTCATCCTGACCAACATCACCCGGTACAAGGCGCTCGAGTCCGAACTGCTCATCGCCCACGCCCAGATGGAGAACCGGGTGCGCAAGCGGACCGCCGAACTGTCCAAGGCCAACGTCCGGCTCAAGGCCGTGGCCGAGGAGCGGGGCAAGGCCCAGGAACGCATCCAGGCCCTGACCCAGCAACTCATCCGCGTGCAGGAGGACGAGCGCCAGCGCATCGCCCGCGACCTGCACGACAACGTGGCCCAGGACCTCTCGTCCATCATGCTCAAGATGGAGACCCTGTTCGACGGCCTCCCGGCGCCGGACCTGGAACTGGCCGAGCGGGGAGAGGCCGTGGCCGACATTCTGCGCCGGACCATCGCCTCGGTCCGGGAGATCGCCTACGGCCTGCGGCCCCCGGCCCTGGACCAGCTGGGCCTGGTCCAGGCCCTGACCAACCTGTGCCACGATTCGGGGAACCGCTACGGCTTTGACGTTGACTTTTTCTCCACCGGACTCGAAAATATTACCCTGGACTTCGACGTGGAAATCAATCTCTACCGCATGGTCCAGGAGGCCGTCAGGAACATCTGCCGCCACGCCGGGGCGACCAAGGCCGTCATCCGCCTGGTCAAGAGCCACCCGGACATCCTCATCCGCATCGAGGACAACGGCAGCGGATTCCCGATGGAGGAGAGCCTGGCCAGGGCCGACGCGGAAAAACGCATGGGGTTGCGGAGCATGGAGGAGCGGGCCCGCCTCATCGGCGGTTCCATGGAGATCCAGACCCTGACCGGCACCGGCACACGCATACTTTTCAAGGTACCGATCGAAAGCGCGAGGAGACACGGCTAGTATGGGAGCGAACACCCTGGACATCCTGATCGTCGACGACCACCCCCTCTTCAGGGAGGGGCTCAAAACCATCGTCAGCCGGGACGAGAACTTCGCGGTCTGCGCCGAGGCGGGCACCGGCCAGGAGGGCGTGGCCCTGGCCCGCGACCACAGGCCGGACATCGTCCTGGTGGACATCTCCATGCCCGACAAGAGCGGCATCCAGATGATCCGCGAACTCAAGGACGAACTGCCCCAGACCCGATTCGTGATCATCTCCATGCACTCCGAGGCCGACTACATCGTCGAGGCCTTCCGCGCCGGGGCCACCGGCTACATCATCAAGGAATCCGCCGCCGGGCAGCTCATCAAGGGGCTGAACACCGTGGCCGGCGGCAATCTCTTCCTGGACAGCGCCCTGTCCCAGGAAGTGGTTTTCAAACTGCTCCAGACCAAAAGCGGCTCCGAGGACGGCAACGACGATCCGTACTCCACCCTGACCCCGCGCGAGCAGGAAGTCATGCGCATGCTCGCCGAAGGGCTGACCGCCAAGGGCGTGGCCGAGGAACTGTTCATCTCGCCCAAAACCGTGGAGAACCACCGCACCAACCTGATGAAGAAACTCGGCCTCAAGAGCTCCGTGGAACTCGTCCGCTACGCCGCCCGGCTGGGGCTGATCGATATCGAGACCTGGGCCATTTGACCGCTTCCACCCGACGGTCGCGCACCGCACGCAAAGAGCCCCCGGCAACTTCGGTTGCCGGGGGCTCTTGCTATGCAATGATTGACAAAACTATTGCGCCTGGATGGTGATCCGTTTGGGCTGGACCTTCTCCACCTTGGGCAGGAAGAGTTCCAGGACCCCGTTCTCCAGGGACGCCTTGATGCGCTCCCGGTCCACGATGTCGGAGATGGAGATGGACCGCACGTATTCGCACGCGCCGAACTGAGCCTCCACGAATTTCTCGCCGGGCAGCGGGCACTGGTCTGAGCGGCCGGTCACGGTCAACTCGTCCTCTTCCAGGTCGATGGCCATGTCCTCCCTGCTCACGCCGGGCATGTCCATGAAGATGTGAAAGCCGTCCTCGCGCTCCAGGATGTCCGTGGCCGGACGGAAACGGCTCAATTCCTTGACTGCCTCTTTCTTCGCGACTTCACTCATGACACCCTCCTTAGGCGACGTCGATGCTGATGGTGCGCGGCTTGATCTCTTCGGATTTGGGCAGGGTCACGGTCAACACCCCGTCCTTCATGGCCGCAGTCACCTTGTCCCTGTCCACCGGCACGCCGATGTTGACAACTCTGTGGAAAACACCGCTCGGGCGTTCCTGGCGATAGAATTTGCCCTGCGGCGCGGTGCGCTCGCCCTTGATGACCAGCGTCTTGTCGGTCAACGTCAGTTCCACGTCTTCGATGGTCACGCCGGGCACTTCCGCGCGGACGTAAATGTTCTCCTCGTCGTTGCTCAAATTGAGCGGGGGATAGGCCAAACGCCGGTCGTCGCCCATGGGCGATCTGAGCATTTCCTCAAAGACACGATCCAACCGGGACGGAAAATTGTAGAGCGTATTGAAATCGATAACCATGAACGGCACCTCCTTTTCGTTCGTTCAAAATCAAAAATAGACACGCTTTTTCGATCGTCAAGACACCCTGTGGAAAATTTTTTGCTCATGCTCGCGGTCCGCTATCGCGGACCTGACGGCGGGGAGAGTTCCGGAATGGAGAGAAAAGGCCGCGGGATTCCGGGCCGCAAAAAAAGCCGCCCTGTCCGCGGATGCGGGCAGGGCGGCGTGAAAGACGAACCTTTGGAGCGGCTAGTTTGAGCCGGTCCAGTCCTTTTCGGGCACGGCTTGGTCCACGAGCATGATCGGGATGTCGTCCTTGACCGGGTAGACCACCTTGCACTTGGGGCAGGCCAGCCCGTCGCCGCCGGGTTTGGGCGTGAGTTCGCCCTTGCACTGCGGGCAGGCCAGAATATCGAGCAGTTCTTTTTTCAGGGTCATGGCGTTCTCCTTTTCGCTGCGCAGGATAGCCCCGGGCGCGGGGATTGGCAACCACGCCGTGCTTTACCTCGCAGCGGAGAGTCTGTATCTTGAAAACTTGAACCATAGACAACCATAGGGACAGCATATCCATGAGCATAGACCTGCACGCGCATACCACGGTCTCCGACGGGACCCTGACGCCCACGGAACTGGTCCGGCTGGCCAAGGAGAGCGGGCTGGACGCCATCGCGGTGACCGACCACGACACCTTCCAGGGCATACACGAGGCCCTGGAGGCCGGGGAAAAGTTCGGCATAGAGGTCATTCCGGGCGCGGAACTGAGCCTGGAGTCGCCTGAGGGCACGGGCTGGATTCATGTGGTCGCCCTGTGGCTGCCAAAACAGGCGGACGAACTCCAAAAGGCCTTTGACTGGGTCATCGAGGGGCGCGCCAACCGCAACCACGAGATCGTGGAGAAACTGCGCAAGCTTGGCGTGAACATCACCTACGAAGCCGTGGCCGCACGGGCCACCGGGACCATCGGCCGGCCGCATTTCGCCCAGGAGCTCATGGCGCTGGGCGTGGTCTCGTCCATGGACGAGGCCTTCAAGGTCTGGGTCGGCGACAACGGCCGGGCCTACGTGCCCAAGCGCAAGCTCACGCCCGAGCAGGCCCTCTCCATCCTGAAGGACATCGGGGCCACCTCCATCCTGGCCCACCCGTTCGCCCTGAAACTGAGCTACAAGGAAACCGAAAAGGCGGTCCGCCGCCTCATGGATCTCGGCCTGGACGGCATGGAGGTCTTCTACTCCGAGCACTCCGAGGCGGACACCAGGGCGTTCGGCGAGATGGCCGACCGCCTCGGCCTGCTCAAGAGCGGCGGCTCGGACTTCCACGGGACCAACAAGCCGGACATCAGGCTCGGCGTGGGCCGGGGCAACCTGGACATCCCCAACGAACTGCTCGACAAGATGAAAGCGGCCCGGCGGGCCAAGGGACTGCCCGTCTAACGATCATGGCCGACGTCGTCACCCTCCCCTGCGAAAGCTACGCGCGGACCGTGCGCGACGCCTTTGAACAGGCGGGCGGCCCGGACGCCCTGGCCGGATTCGAGCGCATCCTGCTCAAGCCCAATCTGGTCAACGCCTCGCCCTTTCCGGTGACCACCCACCCCGAGTTCACGGCCGCGGCCATCGACGCCGTCCGCGCCCACACGGACGCGCCCATCACCATCGCCGAGGGCACCGGCGACAAGGACAAGGAGACCGGCGAGGTCTTCACCGCCCTGGGCTACGAGGAGCTCGCCCGATGCAAGGGCGTCGATCTGCTCGACCTCAACCACGCGGACCTTACCGAGGTCTCGCGCCCGGGCTGCCCGGTCTTTCCGACCATGTGGCTGCCCAAGGCCGCCTTCACCCACTGCATCGTGTCCCTGCCCGTGCTCAAGGGCCATTCCATGGCCTCCGTGACCGGGACCATGAAGAACATGATGGGCTTTGCCCCGCCCTCCCACTACCAGGGCGGCGGCTGGAAAAAGGCCCTCTTCCACCGCGACATGCACGGCTCCATCCGCGACCTGAACCGCTACGTCACCCCGCACTTCACCCTCATGGACGCCACGGTCGGGCTCAGGGACTACCACCTGGGCGGCCCTCGGTGCCGCCCGGAAGTGGGCATGATCCTGGCCGGGGCCGACCCTTTGGCCGTGGACCGCGCCGCCGCCGGGCTGCTCGGCATCGACTGGCGCGAAGTCGACCACCTGCGCTAGCGGCCGCGCCAACATTCCGCTTGGCGAAACGAACCCCCATCAGGTAGTCTGCGCCATGCCCGACACCCCGTTCATCCCGGAACTGCTCGCTCCCGCGGGCGACATGGAAAAGCTCGAGACCGCCATCCTCTACGGCGCGGACGCCGTGTACCTCGGCGGCGAGGGCCTCAACCTGCGCGCCGGCGCGGGCGGGTTCGACCGCCAGGCCCTGGAACGGGCCATCCGGGTTGCCCACAAGGCCGGGGTCAAGGTCTACTACACCCTCAACGTCTACCCGCGCCAGTCGCACATGAACGCGGTGCGCGAGCAGCTCGACACCCTGGGCGAACTCGGGCCAGACGCGATCATCGCCGCCGACCCAGGCGTCATCCGCCTGCTGCGCCGCGAGCTGCCCGAAATCCCGGTGCACATCTCCACCCAGGCCAACACCGCCAACGTGGAGGCCGTGCGCTTCTGGCGCGAGAACGGGGCCAAACGCGTCAACGTGGCCCGCGAGCTGCGCTCGGCCGAGCTGGGCGAGATGCTCGACGCCTGCCGCAAGCAGATGCCGACCATGGAACTTGAGGTCTTCGTCCACGGGGCCATGTGCATGGCCGTGTCCGGCCGTTGCTACATGTCCGCGCTGCTCAACGACCGGCCCGGCAACCTCGGCCAGTGCTCCCACCCCTGCCGCTACGAGTACCGGCCCGTGTCCATGACCTTCGAGGAACGCACCCGGCCCGGCGAAAAGCTCTGGGAGATGCGCGAATACGAAAACCCGTTCTCCGAAGACTTCACCTTCGACGCGCCCGAGGAGTTCGCCTTCTCCTCCCCGGACAACGACCGGTCCGCGTCCCAGCCCCCGGCCGACCGCGCCCTGTCCGCCGCGCTGGACACCGACAACTGGACCAAATTCTTCGCCGCCGAAGACCTTTGCCTGCTCCACTATCTCGAGTGGTTCCGGGGCATGAAGGTCGCTTCGCTCAAGCTCGAAGGCCGCACCAAGAGCTCGGCCTACCTCGCCCAGGTCGTGGATGCTTACAAGACCGCCCTGACCCACGCCGCCACCGGCCGGTTCCAGCCCGAACTCTACCTGTCCGAACTGGTCAACGCCGCCTCCCGGCCCCTGACCACAGGCTTCTTCGACCCGGCCAACCGGGGCATCATCGCCCAGCCGCCCGACGAGACCGAAAAACGGCCCGTGCTGGCCCGCATCCTCGCCCCCCTGGCCGCGGGCCGCTGGCTCGTCCAGACCAAGGCGCGCTGGACCTCGGCCGCCCCCGTGGAAATCCTCGTGCCCGGCCTCATCCGGCCCCAGATCTCCGCCGAGGACTACGGCCTGGTCGACGACACAGGCCAAGCCGTCGACACCTCCCACCCCGGCCAACGCGCCGTGTTCATCTGCGACCACCCGGAAATCAAGACCGGCATGTTCATCCGAAAACCCTGGGATATGGACAAGCTGGATTAAGCATCATCAACCGGACTTATTCTCTAGAGAAAATTTATTTCAATTTATTTTATACTGTTACAGTATGGCAAGTTGGGTCACCTTTTGCTCGATTCCTTTTTTTCCCACCCAGTAGCAATAAAAGCTGCTCGGCACATGGGCGACTCTGAAGCCTTTATCTCGCGTTATCCCCAAAGCCGTTCTTGTGGTTGCGAGAGCGGAAATATTCGTATTTTCCGTAAAAGACCGCAGAGCCCCAAGTTTTGTCGAATCACGGAAATATAAATCCGACCATTTTACTTCAAGTGCAGAGGTGGGCCTTAAGGTCGCCGGATTCAATTGGACTATATCCACCTCGCCCCCCTTCCACCGGGCATATCTCAACAGTTCATTTTCCCGAGCATGGAACCATTGGCTGAAAATAGCCGTTTCCGTCAAACATCCCATCGGGTCGTCGTCCGGTCCTACCGGCTGAAACAAGGCTGCACGAATCGAAGGATTGGTTAGGTACAGCTTAAAGCCTCGTTCCCGCTTGAATGCCTTGCCCGTTTCATCAACCCTGCAGACCTTCATAATCAGAAAAGCCGCTTCCAAATAATTGAGATACCTCTTTATGGTATCTTTTTTGACCCCGGCCGCCTTGGAGAGGCCGTCGAGATTGAATTCACTGCCTGAATTGTAGGCAACAACCGTGAACAGCCGATACAATTCTTGAACATCATTGATCCCATACAGACTGGGAAGATCACGCAGCAATGCCTTATCGATGATATCCCTGCGAATGAACTGGCTGGCTCCCTCTCTGACGTCGAGGCTGGCAACGGCCTCCGGATACCCCCCCACATTCAGATATGTCACGAATTCTTCATTCAACGGTCCTATCGAAACTTCCTGGAGATGCTCCAGTTCGTCTCCCACCATCCCCACGAGTTCCTCTTCTCGGCCGATAAAGCTCAGATATTCCGCGAAAGTCAGGGGGGGGAGCATAAAATCGGAGAATCGTCCAGCACCAGATTCGTGACTCTTCACCTTCAATGCGGCCGCAGCGGACCCCGACGCAATGAATTTGGCGTTGGGGTAGCTGTCGACCAGACTTTTCAAGTGAATTTCCCAATCTTTCAAATATTGGATTTCATCAAAGAAAACCACAAACTCGTCATTTCTACCTAGGGATTGTCTTTCTCTAACGATCCCGACGAATTGTTCCAGACCCATCCCAGTATATATCGGAGTATCTATAGATGCGAAGAGGATGCGTTGCGCGTTCCAACCATCGGCCACCATTTTGTGGATCACCTGATGAAGCATGACCGTTTTGCCCACACGCCTCGGCCCCATCAATATAGCCGCCCTACGAACTTTTTTTTGAGTGCATCTCGAGTAAAAAGCCTTGAAATACGCTCGATACGGCAATCCGTTATATTGCCAATCCTCAGGGCGCGCCGATGATTCCCACCAGGGATTGTCGATGAAAGATAGGCGAGCGACTATTTCTTCTTTGGATACTTCCAACATGACTGCCTCCAAAATAAGACTACTCCAGTGGTCTTATTTTTTCAATAGTCGTTAACAATCCGAATATATTTGATTTATACTAAAACAATAAGGGCGCGGTTTTCAAAAAGAGATATAGAAATATTCGTCGAACCTATACTCTCTCCTTTCCGCCATACAGCGCATAATACCCGCTCGGGACCACGACCAAAGTAAACAACGTCGAGGCGACCAACCCGAAGATCAGGGCCCAGGCCAACCCCGAAAAGATGGGGTCCAGGGTGATGGGCCAGGCGCCCAGGGCGGTGGTCAGGGCGGTGAGCACGATGGGGCGCATGCGCACGGCGCCGGATTGGACGATGGCCTGTTTGAGGGGCACGCCGTCCTTAACCTCGGACTGGATGAACTCGATGAGCACGAGCGAGTTGCGGATGACGATGCCGCCGAGCGCGATCATGCCGATCATGGATGTGGCGGTGAAGAAGACCGGGTCGCCGAACCCGCCGACCGTGGAGCCCACCGCCAGGTTGAGCAGCCAGAATCCGGGCAGGATGCCGAGCAGGGTCAGGGGGATGGCGGACATGATCAGGGCGGGCATGACGAACGAGCCGGTCTGGCCCACGAGCAGGATGAAGATGCCGATCAGGGCGGCCGCAAAGGCGATGCCCAGGTCGCGGAACACGTCCAGGGTGATCTTCCATTCCCCCTCGCCCGCCCACTCGGTGGTCAGGCCGGGCTGCGGGGGATCCTTTTTGAGCATGGACTGGAGGTCCAGGACCGCCTCGCCGGGCGGGATGCCCGCGGTTTCGGCGTAGACGTAGGCCACGCGCCTGAGGTTCTTGTGGTAGATGGGCTGTTCGGCCGGGACCTCGCGGAACGAGCCGAGTTCGGCCAGGGGGACCATGGCCCCGGACGCGGTCTTCATGCGCAGCTCGCCCAAAGTGTCCGGGCCGGTGCGCAGAGCCACGGGCAGGACCAGGCGCACGGGCAGGGGCTGGCGCTCGTTGGGCAGGTGTACGTTGGCCGGGGTGGAGCCGGACAGGGCCAGGCGCAGGGCGTCGACCACATCGGCGGTGGTCACGCCGTGCAGGGCGGCCTTTTCCTTGTCCAGGACAAAGTCGTACATGGTCCGGTCGGTCTCGGACGAGTCGTCCAGGTCCACCAGGCCGGGCAGGGCGGACATGACCGATTCCACGTGACGCGCGCCCTGGATGAGGGAACCGTAGTCCATGGCCGGGCGGCCGTAGACCTCGGCGGTCAGGGTGGCGATAACCGGCGGGCCGGGCGGGGTCTCGACGAGCTTCATGCGAACAAAGTTGCGGTCCGCGATGGCCTGGAGGTCGTTGCGCAGGCGCAGACCGATGGCGTGGGACTGCATGGACCGTTCGGACTTGTCCTTGAGGTTGACGCGGATGTCCGCGAGGTTGGGCTGCTCGCGCCAGTAGTAGTGGCGGACCATGCCGTTGAAGTCCATGGGCGAGGGCCGGCCCGCGTAGGTCACGAAGTCGGTCACCTCGGGCACGGTGCGCAGATAGGCCTCGAAGTCGCGCACGGCGCGGTCGGTCCGCTCCAGGGTGGTCCCTTCGGGCATGTCCACCAGAATCTGAAATTCGTTCTTGTTGTCGAAGGGCAGCATCTTGAGCGGCACCAACCGCATGACCACCAGCCCGGCGCACAGGCCGAGCCCGGCCAGGATGCCGGTCAGCAGCAGCCAGCGGTTGCGGGACTTGCTCAGAAACGGGGTGATGGCCGCGCCGTAGATGCGTTGCAGCCGGGTGCCGGTCTTGCCGCCGGAAGTATCGTCCTTGGGCGCGGGTTTCCTGAACTTGTGGTTGCGCAGCAGCAGGTAGGCCATCCACGGCACCACGGTCAGGGCGGCCACGGTGGAAAAGGACACGGTCAGGGGCACGTTGGCGGCCATGGGGGCCATATACGGGCCCATCATGCCGGTGATGAAGAAGAGCGGGGCAAAGGAGACGATGATCGCCAGGGTGGACAGGATGACCGGGGGCAGGACCTCCTTCACGGCGGCCAGGGTGGCCTCGAGCGGATCGCGCAGCCCCATGCGGATGTGCCGCTGGATGTTGTCCACGTTGGTGATGGGATCGTCCACCACCAGGCCGAGCGAGAGGATGAGCGCGAACAGGGTGACCCGGTTGATGGTGTAGCCCATCAGGTGGTTGACGAACAGGGCCAGGGAAAAACTCATGGGCACGGCCAGGGCGACCACCAGGGCCTCGCGCCAGCCCAGGGTGAAGGCGAGCAGGGCGATGACCGTGATGATGGCGAACAGCAGGGAGGAGAGCAGGTCGTTGACCTTGGCGTGGGCGGTCTGGCCGTAGTCGCGGGTCACGGTCAGGGTCACGCCCTCGGGCAGCACGTTGCGCTCGAGCTCCCTGGCGCGTTTGATGACCGCGTCGGCCACGCCCACGGCGTTGACGCCCTTTTTCTTGGACAGACCGATGGTCACGGCGGGCCGGGACACGTTTTCGGGCTCGCAGTCGTGTTCGGTCAGGTACAGGTCGGAAAAGCCGATGCGCGAATAGCTGGCCGGTTCGGCCGGGCCGTCGAGAATGTCGGCCACGTCGCGCAGGTAGACCGGCCTGTCGTCGAACACGCCGACCACCAGGGAAGCGGCATCGTCCGCTGACAGCAGGAAGGATTCGCTGACCACCGGAGTGTCCGCGTCGCCGGACACGAAATGTCCGGCGGGCAGGGAGCGGTCCGCGCCCGAAAGGGCCGTGGCGATCTCCCCTGGCGAGACGTGGAACCCGGCCATGCGGTCCGGGTGCAGCTCCACGCGCACCTCGCGCGAGCGGCCCGAATACAGGCGCACCCGGGAGACGTCCTCGACCTCGGCCAGCCGGTGGAACAGCTCCTCGGCCATGCGCCGCAGATCGAAATCGGAGTAGCGGCCTTCGTAACCATGGTCCGCGTGCAGGGTCAGGGTGACGATGGGCACATCGTCGATCTCCACCGGCTTGACCACCCAGCCGGTGACGATGGACGGGGCCAGATCCTGATTCTTCATGATCGTGTTGTACAGCTTGAGCAGCGAGTCCTCGCGGTTCTCGCCGACAAAGAAGCGCACGGTCACGGAGGTCCGGTCCTTGCTGGAGATGGAGTAGACGTACTCCACCCCGTCGATCTGCCAGAGCAGCCGCTCCAGCGGCGTGGTCACGAGCTTTTCCACCTCCTCGGCGGACGCGCCCGGCACCTGGACCAGGACGTCGGCCATGGGCACCACGATCTGCGGCTCCTCCTCGCGCGGGGTGACCATGATGGCGGCCGCGCCGACCATGAGCGAGGCCAGCGCCAGGATAATGGACATCTGCGAGGTCAGGAAATAGCGAACGATGGACGGCAGAAATCCCCGGACCCTGGATTGATCGGGCGGCATCAGAGCCCTCCCTCCCGGCCCAGCCCCACGGTCTCGCCGCCGGACAGGCCGGACAGGATCTCGACCTTGCCGTCCACGGCCTGTCCGGTGCGCACGTAAACCGGCTGCCACCCCTCGGCGCCCTCGACCATGACGGTCTCGAGTTGGCCCACGTGGCGGACCGCCTCCCTGGGCACCAGCACGGTCTCCCGCTCGCCCAGAGGAATCAGCAGACGGCCGAACATGCCGGGATACAGGCCGGGCCGGTCGGGCAGCCTGACCTTGACCAGGAACGAGCGGGTCACGGGGTCGGCCAACGGCTCGATCTCCTGGACCACGCCGGTAAGCGGCGTCTTGTCGCTCAGGGCGGTGATGACCACGGACAGGGAGTCGCCGAGCTTGATGCGCCCGATGAGCGCCTCGCGGACCATGGCTTCCAGGTGCATGGACCCGCTGGTGTGCAGGGTCAAAAGCTCCTTGTTGGGGAAGGCCAGATCGCCCGGCTCCACCAGCCGCTTGGCCACCTCGCCCGCCTCCTGGGCCGTGATGGTCGTGTAGCCCAGGTCGATCTCGGATTCCTGGACCACCTTGTCCGCCTCGCGCGCCTGGGCCTCGGCCCCGGCCACGCCCTGCTCGGCCCGGCTCAAGGCGGCCTTGGCCTGCAGATAGTCGGCCTCGGCCTTTTCCACTTCCTCGGCCGTGACCACCTTCTGCTCGAAGAGCTGGCTCATGCGCCGGTAGGTGGATTCGGACTTGGTGTACGCGGCCTTGGCCGAAGCCAGCACGTCGCGGGACTGGGCCACCTGGCTGCGGGCCGAGGCCAGCGCCTGGCGGGAACGCTCCAGCCGGGTGTTGGATGCGCGGCTGTCCAGAACCACCAGTTTGTCGCCCTTGGCCACGCGGTCGCCGGGCCGGACCAGGACGTCCAGCACCCTCCCCGTGACCTGCGCCTCCACCCGGATGTCAGTCTTGGCCTGGACCGTGCCCACCGCGTCGAACAGGCGCGGCAAGACCGTGCGCTCGGCCACGGCCGTGGCCCCGGGCTCGTACCCGGCCCCCTTGCTCACGGTCGCAGGGGGCTCCTGCCCGCAACCGGCCAGCACCGCCGAGAACAAGACAATTGACAATATGTTCAGGATTCTTTTTCGCATGACCCGGTATATAACACACAATCCCCGACTCACGCCACGGACAAGATCATGCCTTTGATCCGGATTTCCTTCGGAATGCCGACAACCGCCGAGAGGCAATCCGCTTCTGAAACCGCCTCATCCCGCATTGCATATACAATATCTATACAATTTATAACACTGTTCCATATCAGCTTAAGAATCTGTTAACCCTTTCCTGCTGTTGCAGCGGTTGTATTAAAAAAAGCTAACCGTTCTTTTTCTTTGCACATTGTATGGACTTCCCATTTCAGGAGTGTTTGTTGTGAAACCGATACGCATCATGTCGCTGTTGTTTCTGGCCGTCTTCCTCGTGGGATGCGGCCCCACCGCCAAATGCCCCCCCAGGCCCGAGGCCACGGCCCAAGTGGCCCCCGCCACCCCCCTGCCGTTCCGGGTCGGCAGGCTGACTTACCTTCCCGCCCCCGACGGAGAGCGGATGGAAGACAAAATGATCTTCGAACCCCAGTACCTGAACGATCTCATGAAGATCACAAAAGAGGCGCTGTACGCCCCGGAATTCAACAACTCCCGGTCCGACGCCGTGGTCAACGTGGAGATCAAGGCCAAGGCCATGCTCCTCGGCACATACAGTGCGTGGGCCCCAAGCCCTTCCCTGTTCGCGGCGCAGTACACGGTAACCGACGTCGCCACAGGGCGGACCCTCCTGCAAAAGGACTATGAAAGCGAACAGGATTTTATCTTTGAAAGAACGACCTGTACGCATCCGGCCAATCCGATCCGGGCGTACCAGACCGCCGTGAACCTCGTCACCGAGCAGTTCATGCACGACCTGGCCGGGCTCACCCCTACGCCTCTGAAGGACGGCGCATCGGCCCGCATACATGGCTCTCTCCTGTCCGTGTCCACGGAGGTCCCGCTCACCAAGGACAATATCCACTGGATATTCAACCACGCCAAGGAGCGCGCCTCCGGCAAGGAGTCATATACTCTGAACTTCATGGCCCGTCTGATGTCGGAACTGCCGACCAAGGTCAGTCGCGACATCGCAGCCGGGCACTTGTTCGATCACGACCCGACGACCGTTTACACCATAAAGATCGTCGTACCTGAAATAGCCGCCAACCGTGGAGGCTGGTTTTCCAAAGAGAGAAACCGGTTCGCTGCGGATGCGGTGATATCCAAAAGCGAAAAGGAGATTGGCAGCGTTGAACTCGACCTGGACGATTACGACGAATTTGAGTCGTTCGAGAACATCCTGTCACTCTATTCCGCCAAGATAACGAAATACCTCAGTGAAATGAACGGAGAGGAGGCCAAATGAAAACCACTCTTGCCCTAGTGATCGGCATTGTTCTTCTGGCAACGGCTGGTTGTGCCCCGCATCGCCTGGCCGGAAACGACGTCCTGCCGCTGACGGAAGAAGCCCAGCTGCAGTATCCGCCCAGTTCCGGGCATATTGACATGACCCTCGCTGCGGGGCAGCGCCGGTTCCAGTTCAACACACAACAATACTCATTGGATTACACTGTCCGACCGGAAGGGGATGTCCTGCATTGGCAGTTCATTGCTACGGCCAAGATCTACGGCATCGAAAACAACAAGAGGGCCGAGCCCAAGACATTGGATGATGTGCTCAAGCTCTACAATCTGAAGGATTCCCATGGTAAACTGAAGGTTGAGATCGAAACCGACCTGTTGGGCAACCCCTTGTGGGACGCCCAGGCAGAGGAGGAAAGCGACCCGGATGCGGAATTGAACGACGCCTTCTGGCAGGCCTATTACCGCAAGGTCTTTTCCATGCTCATTCTTCCTTTTTCCGCGTCCAACGCCGCTACCGGGGCCGTCATCTCCCATGGTCACCCCATGGTGCCGGTGAAATACGCACCGCATTTCGGGGACACCGAGATCGTTCTTTCAGGGCAAAAGACGCTCAAAGGCCACGAATGCCTCGTGTTTGAATACAAGGCGACGAGCAAGCAGTACAAAAACAGGTACAGGCAAAAGGTCATCGACTCCGTGGACGCCGCTTTGATCGTGGACAAGGAAACCAAAGTGCTCCGCGAAGCAAAGAGCGTCTACAGAGCCAAAAACATCACCTATTATCTGAAGGCGGCATACTCCGATCCCGCACCGGATGCGGCGGACGCGCAATAGCGCGACGCGGCTTTGGCCCGGACGGACACGGTCAACCGTGTCCGTCTTTTTTTGGGCGTAAAAAAAGTGCGCTGACCGGTTTACCCGGCGGTCCCTGGCTCTCTGCCTCGGGGGTCCATGCGCACACTATGCTTTGCGGGGGCGCGACTCGATTCGCTGGTATATGGTCTGCTGTGGTTTAACGGGTGGAATCCTCCGTTCGGGTTGCCGTCGTATATGTCATGGGCCGATCCCTTTCGGGCCTTTCCCTTATGGCCATCTTTGGCACTATAGAAGTAAGCATTCGGGCGGAGATGTCCAGAGGGCGGGACACAAAATCGAACATTGCGGGGACGGTTCCCGGCAGGGAACCGGGGCACCGCGCCGTGCCTTCTTGCAACGCGGGCGGCAGGTGGTATGGTCGGATGAAAACAAGGATAGTAACCAGGAGACCTATCGTGATGATCACCATCGATGCCCAAAAATGCGTCAGGGACGGATTCTGCGTCCAGGCCTGCCCCGCCAACCTTATCAGGATGGACGGCGGGTCCGTGCCCGAGGAAATCGACGGGGCCGCCGACCGCTGTATCCGTTGCGGCCACTGTGTGGCCGTGTGCCCCACCAATGCTCTGGACAACGCGCTGACGCCCGCCGGGGACTATTTCCCGACGCCCGAAAAGCGGCCCGACGCCGAGGCCATGGAGAACCTGCTCGTTTCCCGACGCTCGGCGCGTTCATTCCGCAAGAAACCGGTCTCGCGCGAGCAGTTGGAACGGCTGCTGGAAACGGCCCGCCGCTCGCCCACGGCGTCCAATTCCCAGAAGCTGTCCTGGACCATGATCCAGGACGCGCAGCGGCTGGACCGCGTCCGGGAACTGTCGCTTGAGTGGATGGGCGGCGACCCGGCGCGCTCGCACTACGTGGAGTCCGCCCGGCAGGGGCGGGACGTGATCCTGCGCAACGCCACGGCCCTGGCCGTGGTCCACGGGCCCGCGGACTACGCCTGGACCGCCATCGACGGGACCATCGCCCTGACCTACATGGAGCTGCTGGCCGCGACCATGGGGTTGGGCACCTGCTGGGCCGGGCTGGTGACCGCCGCGAGCAAGGCGGTTCCCGACCTGCTCCCGGTGCTCGGCGTGCCCGAGGGGAGCCAGGTCGGCGGCGCGATCATGCTCGGGCATCCCCGGCTGAAGCACCTTCTCATTCCGCCCCGGAACGCGGCGCGGGTCACCTGGCTGTAAGATAAAGAATGGAGTGGCCCTCCTCCGGGAGGGTCACTTGACCTGTTTGACCACGGCCCCGGCCTCGCGGTCCGGGGTCAGCTCATAGATGCGGTCGGCCGACCCGGCGAAGAGGTCCAGCGGATGGTGGCTGATGACCAGGAGCTGGAGTTCCAGGCGGGCGGCGATCTCCTGGATGAGCTTCATGAACTTGGGGATCAGGCCGGGCTTGAGCCAGCAGTCCTGCTCGTCGAGCACCAGGAACGGCCGATGGGCCGCCTCGGGCAGCTGGGACAGGGCGATGAGCCGCAACCCCACGGACAGGATGTTGCAGACCGAGCCGCCCTGGCCGGACATGATGTCCTCGATCTCGTCCTCGCGCCCCTGGTTGCGGATCAGGAAATGGATCTGAAGGCGGTTGTTCTTGACCTCGCGCTCGGTGACCACCACCCGGTCCTGGCCCAGGATCTCGCGGATGGCGTGGGTCAGGTTGGCCTCCACCTCGTCGAGGATGCGGCCGAACAGGGCGGTGGACAGCTCCTCGAGCGTGTCGCTCGCCCTGGGGGCGAGGTCCAGGAACTCCCGCACCTCGGCCAGCTTGCCGCGCACGCGGCCGTGCTCGGCGTGCCACTGCTCGCCCAGGGCGGACAGCCGGTGCAGACGGCCCTCGGCCTCCCGGCGGGCCCGGCGCAGTTCGCTCAAGTCGGCGGACACGGTCACCTAGTCGCCCTCCACCGCGTTTTCCACCTGGGCGAGGTCACCCTGCATCTGTTGGATATGTTCGCGGTACTTGGCCACAACTTCTTCGTTTTGCTTGCGTTTCTCTTCGAGAAGCTGTTGCAGTTCCTTGAGGTCGCTGGTCCCGTACTCGGCCTCGGCCTGCTGCTTCAGGGTCTCCAGCTGGTGGGAGAGCTGGGCCACGGCCTCCTCGGTGCGCACCTTGCGGTCGCGCAACTGCTCGTACTGGCGGCGCAGGCCGTTAAGCTCCTGCTCCACCTGGGAATCCCTGTTCGTCCCTGTCTGGTTGTGGTTGTTATTCACCGTTGACGACCTCCTCATAGAGTTCCCAGATGAGCTTGCCCTCCGGGGTTTCGGTGCTCAGGTTTTCGGTCAGAAACTGCCGCAGGCCCGTGCCCTCGTGGGTGCGTTGCCAGGCCAGCCGTTCCAGTCCCTTGATGAAATTCGATTCGCCCTCGACCTCCTGCTCCTCGGGGGGCAGGTCCTGGTCCGGGAAGACCTGGTCGAAGGGCAGATACGGGACCACCCATTTCTCCAGTTCCTCGCAGCCAGGCGTCCAGATGGCGGCCGCGGGCTCGCGGACCATGGACCGCCGGGTGAATGTCAGCCGGGTGATGTTGCCGGGGTTGGCCCAGGTGGTCTGCCCCTTGGTCACCGTGGCCTGGGGCCGGTGGATGTGGCCGTTGACGACCCAGTCCACGCCGGGCAGCTCCTTGATGGAATAGGCCCGGTCGATGAATTCGGGGAAACGGATGTTGTGGTGGGTCAGCCAGACCACGGTGTCCGGGTCGCCCTCTTCACGCTCGTACGCCTTGGGCAGGGGCGCGCCGTCCGGGCTGGCCCCGACCAGGACCGCGCCGCCCGGGGTGTCCAGGACGAATTGCGGGCCGATGTCCTTCATCAACCGGACCGCGCCCGCGGTCTCAAGCACGGCCAAGGACACGTCGTCCGTGAAGCGCGACTGGTACTTGTCGTGGTTGCCCACCAGGACATGCACGGCCTTGTCGCCGGTGCGGCCGCCGAACAGGCGGATGAGCTCCACGAGCATGCGGTTGGAATTGTCGCGCGGCCAGTGGAAGAGGTCGCCGAGCAGGACAAAGGCCATGCCCAGCTCGTCGGCCCGTTCCAGGCAGGCGGTGAGCTTGATCATGATCTGGTCCAGATACCCTTCCAACCGCTGGCCCGGCGGATGGTCGGCCAGGTGCGGATCGGCCACCAGAAACAGGCCGTTGGCCTTGATGCGCTCAAGCGTCATGGCGGCACCCGTGATCCAGGAAGGAGTCGGTGGTCAGATCGCCGCCGCAGACCGGACAGCAGCCGATGGCTTGGATGCGCTCGTCCATGGCTACCACAACGGACCGCAAGTCCGTTTCCAGGCCGTTCAGCTCGGCCTGTCTTTCAGAAATTTTATTTATTAATCCGGCAAGTTCCGCGACCATCCCGCCCAGGCCATCCAGGGGCGCGGGCACGGGCGGTTCCGCAATCTTCCCCAAGACCGCTTCCAGGCGGGCCAGCCGCTTATTGCGGGCGCGCAGGACATACAGTTCGTCCACCAACCCGGCAAGCCGCGAGGTGTTCTCCGGGGCCGGGGGAACGGCCAGACCGGCCATGGCCGCCTGATGGATCGAGGCCCGGTGCAGGGTCGCACCGGTCAGGGCCAGGTCGCGCAGCAGATGGCGCAGAGGGGCGGTGTCCGCCGTGTCGGGCGGGGTAGCAAGTCCGGCCAGGGTCCCGGCGGTGCGGGCCGCGCGTCCGCGCTGGGCCGAGACCGTGCCCATGGACGCGATGTACCGCTTGAGCCGGTCCACGTCCTGGACCGGCGGCGGGGGCTGGATCGCCTCCAGGACCGCGCCCGCAGCCCGCTCGCGATCAAGGGCGGCTACCAGGGCGCGATGCTCCGTCAACCCCCCTTCCAGGGCCGGGATGGCCTGTTCCAGGCCGGTGGCGTCACGCTCCAGGTCCTCGGCCTCCTCCATGCGCCGGGCGATGTCCGGCAGGGGGGCGAGGCGGTCCAGATCCAAGCCGACCCGATCGGTCTGGTCCATCAAGGCGCGTTCCTCGCGCTTGGCGTCGCGCACGCGCATCTTGAGGGCGTTCTGCATGGCCAGCAGATGGGCGGACTCGGTGGACGCGGCGAAAAACTCGGCCATGACCGAATCGGGCTGGTTGAACAAGAAGACCGGGTCGCGCTGATTGCCCAGGTGGACATCCACAGCGCCCTTACGAGTCTCGAGCTCCACCTGATCAAGACGCAGAACTCGTGCCACGTCTTCAGGCACCTTCCGCTGCAGCTTGTTATACTCCTCGGGCTCCTCGGCGCCCGGAGCCCACAATTCATATTTAGCCCACCGCTTGGTTCGAATCCATGCCACCCGTGTGCCGTCGTCCAATACAACTTCTACCCGGGCCTCCTTGGCCCCGTGGCGAATAACGTGGCTGGGCACGGGATTGGTGGCCAGGCAGCGCAACGCCTCGACCACGGCGGACTTGCCGGTGTTGTTGGAGCCGGTCAGAATGGTCACGCCAGGGCCGAGCATAAGCTCGGTGTGCTCGTGAGCCATGAAGTTATCGATAATGATCTTGGTAATCATATCTTATGGATATCTTGGCTTATCCTTGAGTTTCCGATACCATTTCGCGGCCCCGCACCCGCGCATCTTCTCGTTGTTGGCCCGCCAGACGTCGCCCAGGCGGCCCGGCATGCCGTGTTCGTCGCAGGGGAACTTTTCGCACTCGAAACAGTAGTCCACGCCGTGGGTCCCGGCGCAGCCCGGCACCTTGCAGGCCTGAAACAGGCAGCCCTGCTCCCGGCACCCGGTACAGGACCCCTTGGCCAGGAAGCCGAGCAGCTCGGCAAAGGCCGGGTAGCCAGCGAAAACCGGGTTCATGGCCTCGAACCGCTCGGCGTAGGCCGCAAAGTTCGGTCCGAGCTGGTCGCGCAGCTCCCGGCTCGCACGATGGATGGGCCCGTCCGCGAAGGCCGCGCACTGGCCGCAGAGCAGGCCGCACGGGGCGAGCCTGGACTTGATCCAGTCGGCCTCATCCGGAAGGTAGCCGTGTTCCCGGAGAATGGAAAGGGCGGTCTCGGCCGCGAACACGGCCATGCGGTAGCAGTCGCGGCGCAGGTTGTCGCGGCGATAGCGCGCCTTGTCGTCCGTGTCGGTGAAATCACACTGGATCAGTTCGAAACAATTGATGGACCCGAACCGATCGTCAAAACGGTCCAACAGTTCCTGGACCAGGGCGTAGCACGCCTCATGGTCCTCCCCGGCCTCGCCCCGTCCGGCGTACAGGCCGATGCCCATGACCGCGCCGGACACGGCCCCGCACTGGCCGCGGGTCCGCGACATGCCGCTGCAAAACCCGGTGGCCGCGCGGACCACGTCCCGGCTCTCGCGACCGCCCGCCTCGGCTATGACCTGGACCACGGACTCGGCGCACAGGAACTTGTTGTCCCCGAACAGCTCCAACAGTCGGTCCTTCACGAAATCGTTCGCCATCTATGTATCCTCTTCCTCGTCATCTTTGGGGTTGCAGGCCAGAAACGGACAAAAATCCAGGGCCTGCCCGGTCAACCGGGTGCCCTTTCCCGTCCCCTCGTGCAAGATCAGCGGCGGCTCCACGCGCAGCCCGGGGCTGGCCGCCTGGACTGTCTCCACCAGGACCATGCGGGCCTCCTGGTCGGCCTTGCCGTGGACCATGCGCAGACGCTTGGAGGCCAGCCCGGCATCGGCCAGGCCAGCCATGATCTCGGGCAGCCGCTCGGGCAGATGCACGAAGGCGAACCGGCCCCGCGTCTTGAGGGCCACGGCCGCGCACCGCGCGAATGCCGCAAAGGTTCCGGCCCCCTCGAAACGGGCGTTCCGACGATCCTCTTCCGCGCTCTCCCGGCCCTGACCGAGCTTGCGGTAGGGCGGGTTGGCGACCACGAAATCCACCACCCCATCGGACCGCCAATCGACCACGTCGCCTTGTTCTATCGTCAACTTATCGGTAAGATGCAGATTGGCCGCATTTTCCTTCGCGGCCTCCACGGACTGCGGGTTCAGCTCGACTCCAGTGAGACGGAGCCCAGGCTGACGAAGGAGCAGGGCCAGCCCGATCACCCCGCAGCCGCAGCCCAGGTCCAGGCCTGTCTGCCCCCGCGTCACGTTGGCGAAGGAGGCCAGGAGCAGGGAGTCCAGGGAGAAGCGGTAGCCGCCCTCGGGCTGGACCAGGCCGCGCGGGAAATAGGCGCGCCGGTCGAGGATCGCCCGGGTGTTCACGCCGCTCATTTGCGCCCCGCCAGCTTGCGCCGCACCCGGGAGCGGAACATGTCCGCGAACAGTCGGGCCTCCTTCAGCCCCATGGCCAGGGACAGGAACATGTAGACCACGACCCAGACCGGGATGAGCAGCACCCACCACGGCCGCCAGCCCGCGCTGAGGAATGCGCCCCCGCCGATGAGCACGGACAGCAGGAGGATGCGCAGGGCCGCCCCCGCGGGCAGGAGGGACGCGCCTCGCCTGCGCCGCAACAGTACGTACAACAGCCCGAAATTGAGCAGGGAGGACGCGCTCACGGCCAGAGCCAGCCCCACGTGGGCCAGGAACTGCATGAGCAGCACGCCCAGGCCGATGTTGGCCGCCAGGCAGAGTACCGCGATCTTGACCGGGGTGCGGGTGTCCTCCAGGGCGTAGAACCCGGCCACCAGGGGGCGCGACAGGGCGATGAACGGCAGGCCCGCGGAGTAGGCCACCAAGGCGTTGGCCGTGGCCGTGACCGCCTCGGGCGTGAACGCCCCGCGCTCGAAGAGCAGGCCGATGACCGGCCCGGCCAGCCCGATGAGCCCGGCCGCGGCGGGCAGGCTGATGAACAGGGTCAGGCCGAGCGACGCGGACAACGCCTCGTCGTATTCCGCCATTTCGCCCCTGGCCGCCAGCCGGGACAGGGACGGCAGGGCCGCCGTGCTGATGGCGATGCCGAACACGCCCAGCGGGAACTGGACCAGCCGGTCCGCGTAATAGAGATAGGACACGGATCCCACCGGCAGAAACGAGGCCAGCAGGGTGCCGAGCAGGATGTTCAGCTGGTACACGGCCGCGCCGAAGACCGTGGGCAGCATGAGCATGCCCATGCGGGCCACGCCCGGGTTGCGCCAGGACCACGGCCCGCGCCAGGAAAACCCGGTGCGCGCCAGAAACGGCTGTTGCAGCAGCCATTGGGCCGCCCCGCCCACGAGCACGCCGTAGGCCATGCAGTAGGCCACGTTGTAGCCCATGAAATAGCCGAACAGGGCCGCGCCGATGAGCGAGACGTTCAGGGCCACCGGGGCCAGGGCCGGGGCCAGAAAATGGTTGCGCGAGTTGAGGATGCCCATGCACAGGGCCACCCCGCAGATGAGCACCACGTAGGGGAAGCAGATGCGCACCAGGTCCACGGTGACCGCGAACTGCTCGAGGTTGTCCAGAAACCCCGGCGCTATGGCCATGGTCAGCGGGCGGGCCAGCAGCTCCACGGCAAGGATGATGCCGATGAGCACCACGGCCAGCCAGATTGCGGCCGACCGGGCCATGGCCTGGGCCGCCTCCTCCCCTTCCTCCTCCATGAGCCGGGAGTAGATGGGGATGAAGGCCATGGTCAGCGAGCCCTCGCCGAACAGCCGCCTGAGCAGATTCGGGATGCGGAAGGCCACGAAAAAGGCGTCCGCGAACAATCCCGCGCCCAGGGCAAAGGCCACGATGATGTCTCTAACGAACCCCAAGAGGCGCGAGACCAGGGTGGCCCCGGCCACCACCGCCGCGTTTCGGGCTATGCGTCTGCCGTGATCGCTCACTGGGTCAACCGTCCGGATTCGTTTCGCCGTTGTTCCATTTTCTGCACGGGATAAATTCTAGAGATTTTTTAGAGAATGATCTTTACGCCTGGAATGACTGCTTGTTTCATCCGCATGTATCGTTGAGTCCCCTCAGTCGGTGAACGGCCGCTCCCGCTCGGGTCCGGGCCCGGGGCCAAGCCCGGCAGGCCCACTGTCCGGGCGATGTGGGCTCAAGCCCAGCCGCGCCGCTGCAACCGCAACTATCTTTCGCAGACCGTTGCGGTTCAAAATTCATCGCTTCCGCTGGCATTTGGGGCAGAAGGTGGAGGTCCTGCCCGCCACGGTCACGGCGCGCAGGGGCCCGCCGCATTGTTTGCACGCTTCACCTTTGCGCCCGTACACGTTGAAGCTGTTCTGAAACGCCCCGGCGTCGCCGTGCGCGTTCACGTAGTCCGAGATGGAGCTGCCGTTCTCGGCGATGGCCTGTTCGAGCACGGCCTGCAGCTCGGTAAACAGCTTCACCGCCCGGTCGCGGCCCACCCGGCTGCCCCGGGTCTCGGGGTTGATCCCGGCCCGAAACAGCGACTCGTCCGCGTAGATGTTGCCCACGCCCGCCACCACCGACTGGTTCAGCAGCAGCGCCTTGATGGCGCAATTGCGCCCGGTGACCCGCTCGGCCAGCACCTCGGGCGCGGTCTCCAGCGGCTCGGGCCCGACCTTGCGCAGAAAGTCCCAGCAATCCAGCTCGCCCGCCGCAAAACAGCGCACGTAGCCGAACTTGCGCATGTCCGCAAAGAACAACAACGAACCGTCGTCCAGATGAAACAGGATGCGGTCGTGCTTCCCGGCCTTGCGGTTTGGCCCGTGCACCACGCGTCCGGTCATCTTCAGGTGAAAGGCCAGGGTCGAGCCGTTGTCCAGGTCCATGAGCAGCACCTTGGCCCGCCGCCGGACGCGCGCGATCGCCCGGCCCAGCACCTTGGGCACCAGGGTCTCCGCAGGCTCGCTCAGCCGCGTCAGGCCCGGCACCTCCACCGACTCGATGGTCCGGCCCGTCACCGACGCGTCCAATCCGCGCGCTATCACTTCCACTTCAGGCAGTTCAGGCATGGTTTGGTGAGTACCCGAAATCCGTGCGGCTGAAAAGCGGCTCTCCCGCTCCGGTCATCGGAAGTTTCAAAGGGGGGATTGCCTCCACCGATGGCGATTCAGGCCTACCCGGCCTACCCGGCCTACCCTTCAACCAGCGTGAAGCGCCAGGCGCAGGCCCATTCCTCGGGGTGCGGGTCCGGGGGGCAGCCCACGCACTCGCAGCGCAGCCTGGGATCGATCTCGCGCGCGAAGCCGGTGTATTCGGTGGTGCCGCCGGATTTGCACGGATAATCCGCCAGGCCGCGCCGTTTTCTGGCGGTCTGCACCCGGCAGTCGGTCATGCGGAAAACAATGGAATTTTCGGTCTCCTCGACAAATTCCCACTCGTTGAGGCGTCCGTACATGCGCGCGGCCAACCCGGCCTTGAGCGCCGGGATGCCCCCATTCTCCGGCAGCTTGAGCAGGCTCTTCGCCCGCCGGGCCTCCAAAGGCGCGAACCGGGCCCAACAGGTGTCGTTGACCCGCTTGGCCGCGTCCATGCCCGCCATGCGCTCCACAGCCTGGAACCAGACTCCGTCCGCGGCCAGCCAGCCGGTACGCAACGCCTGGGCCGCATCGTCCAGGACCTCCGGGGCCACACCGGCCAGCAGCCCGCCCGGCTCCCTGCCCAGCGCCCGCTCCAGCTTGCCCCGCAGAATCGATTCCAGACGGTCCCCGGCCTCGCCCTCGGCATCGAGCGCCGCGTCCAGCCCGAGCTGGTGCACGCTCTCGGCCAGCCACAACCCGTAATGCGCCGCCAACTGCCGGATCACCCCGGCCAATTCACCCACCTTGTCCGCGTTCGTCTCGCTCACGACTGCCTCCCGGTTTCGCTCAGCATTACACGGGAAGCGGGAGTCGGGGCAAGGCCTCCGGCAGTCCCTTCGAAGACCAGAGCGCTGCCCTATCGCTGCAGTCGACGGCTCTTAGGCCGAGCAAGCTCGGCCTAAGGCCCGACGCGGCCCCGGCAGGGAGCAAGGCCCCCTGCACCCCCATATTCGCTTCGCTCAGGGGCCTGCGGCAGCGGGAGAGTCGGCAAGGGACGCCTTCCGCCGTGCCGGTTGGCGATTTGGTTTTTGAAAAGGCGCAACATTTCAAGGAATACGGTTTGCCCTCAGTAATAAAACGCCGCAAGACCTCCTGAACGAGCTACCCCTTCTCCGCGCCCGCACCTTCGCCGCGTGCGACACAAAAAGTTTGGGAGGGTCCAGAGAACCTTTTTCAAAGGGTTCCCTGGCGGGGTCTGGGGCAGCGCCCCGGCCGCCGGAGGCATTCCTCCTCTGGCCTAGATGCCGAGTTCGGCGGCCAGCCGTTCGGCCTGGCGGAGGTCGTCCGGGGAATTGACATTGAAGAAGGAAACCTGGTGGGGGTCGCCGGGTTCAAGCAGGGCGACCGGGACCTCTTTGACGCGAACACGGTCGAAAAAACCGATGATGCGGAAATTTTCCTGCTTCAGCTGGGCCTCGATAGGGGGGATGCACCGTTTGGAGTAGATGGCGCAGAGGGGTTCGACGTAGCCGTCTTCCTTGATGGGGACGACGACGTCATACTCCGGGGTGGCCTGTTCGAGGAGCGCCCGGACCAGGCCGGGCTGGAGGAACGGACCGTCGCAAGCGGCCATGAATCCGTGGGAGGCGCGCATGGCGCTTAAGCCCGCGTGGATGCCGGTCAGAGACGAACGGGCCGCAAAACGGTCTTCGGCGACCGGGTAGTCATACGTTTGGTAATCGTTTTTGTCGCGCGCGGCGATCAGAATCTCCGGGAACAGGGGGCGGTAGACGTTGAGCAGGCGGTCGAGAATGGTCTGGCCGTTGATGGTCAGGAACGCCTTCTTGACGTGGCCCATGCGGGTGCCAAGCCCCCCGGCCAGAATGATGCCTGCGATGTCCATGGGGGCAAAATAGAACAAGGCCGGGCAAATGGAAAGGGTGCAAAATCGGGCGGCCGCGTGTATGGTCCGGCCATGTGGACGGCGTTGAAGATAGCGGGCGGCGCGGGCGTTGCGTACGCGGCCGTGGCGGCCTGGGTGTTCCTGACCCAGCGCGGGCTGGTCTATTGCCCGAGGAGGGAGCTGATCGCCACCCCGGACCAGGCCGGGCTGTCGTTTAAGGACGTCTGGCTGTCCACCGGGCCGGGCACGCGCATCCACGGCTGGTGGCTGCCGTGCGAGGGGGCGAACCGGGTCCTGCTGCTCTGCCACGGCAACGGCGGCAACATCTCCCACCTGATGGAGACGTACAGGATTTTTCACGATCTCGGCCTGTCGGTGCTGTCCTTCGACTATTCGGGCTACGGGCGAAGCGGGGGACGGCCGTCGGAGAAGGCCACGCGCCATGACGCGCGGGCGGCCTGGGACTGGCTGGTGCGCGACAAGGGGTTCGAGCCCGGGCGGGTGATCCTGTTCGGGCGCAGCCTGGGCGGCGGCGTGGCCGCGCGGCTGGCGGCGGATCTGGGCGAGGCGGGCACGGAACCGGGCGGACTGATCATGGAATCCACGTTCACCTCGATGACGGACATGGGGGCGGCACGCTATCCGTGGCTGCCGGTCCGCTGGCTGGTGCGCCACCGGTATGACAGCGTCCGCGCCCTGGACGCGGTGCGGGTGCCCGCCCTGTTCCTGCACAGCCCGGAGGACGACCTGGTGCCCTATGCCATGGGCCGGGCCCTGTATGCGGGCTATGCGGGACCAAAATTGTTCTGGGCCCTGTCCGGGGACCACAACTGCGGATTCATGTCCACCTCGGGCTATACCGAGGGACTGCGCCGATTCCTGCGCGGACTGCCGGGACGGTGCGGATGATGGGGACTCCGGCCCTGTGGGCCGACGTGATCCTGGTCGTCCATTTCGTCATCGCCGGCTTTCTCGCCCTGGGATTGCCGGTCATCTGGATCGGGGCGGCGGCCGGTTGGCGGTTCGTGCGCAACCCGTGGTTCCGCTTGGCCCATGCCGGGCTGATGGGCTTTGTCCTGGCCGAGACCGCGGCCGGGAGGCTCTGTCCCCTGACCGTGTGGGAAGCGGCCCTGCGCCGCTTGGCGGGAGAAGGCAAAGATGAACCGGTCTCGCTCGTGGGATACTGGGTGGGCCGCGTGCTCTTCCCGGACCTCGCCCCGGCCTGGTTCGGGATCGCCTACGGCCTGTTTTTCGCGCTCATCGTCCTGACCCTGTTCCTGATCCCGGTCCGCAGGGCGGCAAAACCTGCCGATCCACGTTGAAAGCGAAAACTCAACTACCTGGAATAAAAGTTATTTTCTGTTGAAGCACGGGTCTTGCTTTTTGTTTGGGCAGCCAACAAGAAGGAGACGAATATGCCCGCTATCCAACCAGTTTCCACCCGGACCGACGTCACCGGCGCCGCCCGCGAACGCATAGAGCAACTCAAGGCCCGGGCCACCGAGGGCCTGGACGAGGCCATGGCCGCCGTGACCCGCAACCTGGGGCACCGCGAAGCTACCGAGGCCGAAAAGAGCCTGGGCGAGCTCGGCCTGGATCTGGCCGCCCATGGATCGGACGCCCACCGCCTCGACCATGCCAAGGTCCTGGACCTGATCAGCGACCCGTTCGAGGACGACTAGTCCCTGGGCTCCCCCCTGCGAAATCAGCGCGGGCAGGCCTGAAAAACGGGCCTGCCCGTCTTTGTGCTTGCCTTTTGTTCGCGGCCACAATATATTGTCATAATTGGACCTTCATCATTTTCTCTGTCCCTGCCCGGTGACTCGGATTCCCTTCCGACAAAAATGCATTTTTATCTCCAGGCCTGACCGAAGGTTGCGCCTGATCCGACGGTTTGTGCGGCGCGCGCCCTTGCGCCCGTTTTCCGGCGGGCGTATATTTTATTCAACGGCAAGGGACCTCGGAAAGAGGATAGTGAAGCACTCAGACGGAGGATGGGAGGAAATAGACACCGATTTCTTCTATGCTACATGTGGCGAATGGAGTCGCCCCGCTCACAGAAAGAGCACCGTGCGCCAAAAGAAACACGCACCAGGCCGTCATAAAGTGCATATTTAGAAATGTCAGGCCCTGATGCCCGCCGGGTAACCCGGCAAGGCGCACTTTTTTTGCGTTTCATCATTTCCCTTTCTTCTTGAACCATACTGGCGACCGATGCTATCAAACCGGAAAGGCGGCGTTTTCACCTGGCCGGCGGCCGGGTCTTTCCAGAGTCCATCACACCGGGAAACCTCGACCATGTCCAAAACAGCCAACGAGATCGACCGTTTTTACCGAAGCCTGCACGCCACCGACAATCCCCATGAAGGGGAGTGGATGGCCGTCATCCTGTTCGTCCGAAACCTGCTCCCACGGCTGTCCATCTATTCCGACGACAAAAAATCCGAGATCCAGTTCGAGGTCTTCGAGCAACTCATGGAAAACGACTTTTCCGAGGAGCGGCTGGCCACGGTCTTCGGCCTGCTCGACGGCTACCTGATGCAAACCATCGGGGCCCTGGAGATGGAGGAGGCCCTGACCCAGGAGAAGCGCACGGCCGGGCTGCTCATCAGCGAGATGAACGAGATGATCTCCAGCATGCACGGGGCCAACGAGCGCCAGGACAACCGCCTGAGCACCTTCCAGGAGGAGACCGCCGAGGCCATCCGGGAGGGCAGCCAGAAATCCCACATCCTGTCCCGGGTGCGCGGCATGTTCCAGGAACTCATCGAGGAGTTCCGCGAGGAGGCGCGCGTCCTCAACGCCAAGGCCGAGCACTTCCGCATGACAGCCGATTTCGATCCCCTGCTGACCGAACTGCACAACCGCCGCTCCATGGAGACCTATCTCAAGGGCGCGGTGGAGGAGTTCGCCCGCTCGGGCACCTCCCTTTCCCTGATGATGATCGACGTGGACCACTTCAAGAAGGTCAACGACACCTACGGTCACCAGGCGGGCGACGACGTGCTCCGCGCCCTGGCCGGGATCGTCACCACCCACGCCGTCCAGTACGCCGGTTTCGCGGCCCGCTACGGCGGTGAGGAACTGATCCTGGCGGTGCAGGACATGGACCTGAGCCAGACGGCCGTCAAGGCCGAAGCCCTGCGGGCCGACGTGGAGAACTACGACTTCCGCGTCCGGACCAACGGCCATCTGGAAAACACGCCCATCAACTTCACCGTGTCCGTGGGCGTGGCCCGCCTGAAGGTGGGCTGGACCCCCGGGGAACTGATCGGGGCCGCTGACGCCGCCCTGTACCAGGCCAAGAACACGGGCCGCAACCGGGTCTGCACGGCCCCGAAATAGCGGCCTCACCTCGACAGCTTCCGATAACTGACGATGGAGAATCCTTTGTCGGAAAGAAATGTTACATGGTTCCGATTGCTCCCCATGCTCATCCTGGCCTGGGTGCTGGCACCTTGCGTACCGGCCCTGGCCGCCGAGGTGCTCCTGCTCCATTCCGGTACCGGTCCCACCCCCTGGAACCAGCGGCTCACATCCGGCCTCATCGAGGGGCTGGGCAGCGCGGCCTCGGTGCGCCAGGCCTTTCTCAAGGCCGACGGCTCGGACGAGGACGCCTATGACGCCGTCTACCGGCGGCTGTCCGGGGCCCTGGCCGGGGACGCGCCCGAGGCCGTGGTCGCCGAGGGGCCCGTGGCCTTCGCCTTTGCCCGTAAGTACGCCGACCTGTTCCCGGGCGCGCCGCTGATCTTCTGCGCCATGGACCGGCCCGCCTCCGAGATCTTAAGCCGATCCGGCAACTGCACCGGCCTGTCCATGACCGTGCCCGTGCGCGAAAACATCGACCTCATCTTCGCCATGCGGCCCGATACCCGGCTGGTGGTGGCCATCGCCGACCGCACGCCCGGCTCGGCCCGGCTCATGGACCGGGTCGACCAGGCCATGCGCCCCTATCTGCACCGGGCGCAGATCATGTTTCCGGGCTTCGAGGCGGGCGACGACCAGGGGCTCGATCTCCACGCCCTGGGCGACACCCTGGCCAGCGTGCCCTCCACGGGCGCGGTCCTGTTCCTGCGCTTCTCCGAGGACCGGGAGGGCACCCCGGTCCCCGACGAAACCCTGGCCGCCCTGATCCGGGACCGCGCGGCGTCGCCCGTCTTCCTGGCGGGCGACGCGGTCTTCGGGTCCGGAGCGGTGGGAGGCTGGATGATCCCGGCCAAGGACATGGGCGCGGACGCGGCCCGCGTGGTCCTCAAGGCCCTCGACGGCGAAAAGGTAAGCGAGATGCTGGCCCGGCCCACCCGGCCGGTGCTGCGCTTCGACGGAACGGCCCTGGCCCGCTACGGGCTCAAGGCGCCGGACAAGGCCGAACTGGTCAACCCGCCCGCCGGCAAGGTGGAGGAGCGCCCGATCCTGCCGGTCACGGGGTTGGCCTGGGCTCTGGGGCTGGCCGCGACAGCCGCCCTGGCCGCGTTCCTGCGCGGCCGCTACAAGGCGTAGATGACCGACGCCTGGACCGCCGCCATGGCCAGCAGCGCCGCGCCCGCCACCACGGTCATGCCCCGCTTGGTCGCCCGGGCCAGCCGACGCAGGTCGCCCAGACCGGCCGAAAAGAACTCACGCGTATAGGTCTTGTGCTGGAACCAGATCATATCCGCTCTCCTCTTTTGCTGCGTGGAGAGGAAAATCAGAGGATGAAGGCCGCGTTGCGGCTTTATCGGGTGATTTCGCCTCCGGCGGGCAGGGGCTCGCACCCCTGCACCCCGTTTTGCGCCTGCGGTGCCGGGGTTCAGAGGGAGACTAGCCCTTGGGCGGGAGCGGTTCTTGACCGGGTCGTGGCGATCGAACGACGGGTCCGTGTCGGCTAGCCCGCGTGGCGGACGTCCACGGCCAGCACGGACAGGATGTTCCCCTTGCCGTCCTTCACCGGGGTGGCCACGGTCAGGCAGTAGTCGTCTATCGATTCGGAATAATAGATATTCGAGATGAAACTCTCGCCCGTGCGCAGCGGCTCGCGGAACCAGTCGCGGTCGGCCCAGCTGGTGCCCGGACCGCCCCGGGAAGAGTCCGCCTTGCCATGGGCCACGGCGAACTCCGTGACCTGCACGCCACGCGGATCGATGACCCAGGCCATCTCCAGGCTGGGGTTGTCCAGGACCACGCGCTTGAGCAGATCAAGCTGCCTGACCGCGTTTCCGTTGATCAGCACCGGGGCCTTGGCCAGGGATTCCACCTGCTTCTGGACCACGCCCTGGCCCAGCAGCATGAACAGCCCGTAGAGTTTGGACAGGGTCTCGATCTGGCCGGTCAGCTCGCCGATGGCCCCGCCGGTCTGGGACACGGCCTCGGCGGTCTGGGTGGACACCGCGTCCACTTCGCTCACGGCCCGGTTGATCTCCTCGCCCGAGCTGGACTGCTGGGTGCTGGCCGCGGCGATGGCCTCCACCTGGCGGGTGACGGTTTCGAAAAACTCCATGATCTCGTTCAGGGCCTGGCCCGATTCCCCGGCCAGCCGGTTGGCCACGTCCACCTGGTCCGCGGCCCGGTCCATGCCTTTGATGTTTTCGCGCACGTCGGCCTGGATGGCCGCGATGGACCCGCCCACCTCGCGGGTGGCGTCCATGGTCTTCTCGGCCAGCTTGCGGACCTCGTCGGCCACCACGGCGAAGCCGCGCCCGGCGTCGCCCGCCCGGGCCGCCTCGATGGCCGCGTTCAGGGCCAGCAGGTTGGTCTGGTCCGCGATGTCGGAAATGACGTTCATGACCTTGCCGATGGAATCGGCCTTGGCCCCGAGGCTGGCCACCTGCGCCCTGAGATTTTCGGTGATGGCGTGCACGTCGCCGATAGACTCCACCGTGCGCCGGACCACTTCGGACCCCTCCTGGGCGCGCTGCCGGGCGTTGGCCGCGTCCTCGGAAGCGGTTTCGGCGTTCTCGGCCACCGCGCGGATGGACCCGGCCAGTTCCTCCATGGAAGCCGCCGTGGTCTCCACCCGGGAGCTCAGGCTGTTGGCCCCCTCCATGATCCGGTCGGATTCCTGGTTGACCGTGGCCGACGCCTCGCGCATGCCCGAAACCACTGTCTCGAGCATCCCGGCGGCCTGGAGCATGCCCTCGCGCTGGGCGCGGGCCGCGTCGGTTCGCGCCCTCCGCTCGCCCTCGGCCCGGACCGCCGCGGCCTCGGCCTCGGCGGCCCGGGTCTGGGCCAAACGCGAGGCTTCCCCGGCCTCCTCCATCTTCTCGCCCAGGTTGCGAACCATGCGCTCGATGGCCTCGGTGACCTCGCCGAGCTCGCCCTTGAACCGGCCGCGCGGCTTGGCCGCCAGGTCGCCCTCGGCCACCCGGCCCGCATAGACGCGCAGCTCCTTGAGCGGCTTGAGCAGGACCAGGCGCAGGAAAAAGAGAGTAATCAGGACGATGCCCGCCACGGACCCGCCGCCCACGACCATGGCCGCCTCCTTGAGCTTGCGCACCGGGTCCAAAGCCTCGGACGAATCGATCTTGGCCACCAGTCCCCAGGCGGTATCGCCCACCTTGACCGGCGAATAGGCGGCCAGGACCGTGCGGCCCCGGTAGTCCACGCTGTCCATCCGCCCGCTTTGGCCCTCCAGGGCGCGGCTCGCGGGCTCGGAGCGCATGGTCCCGGCTTGGGGGTCGGCAAAGGAGGCGACCACGCTGTGCCCGTCCGGATCGGAGTACAGGTCCGAGCGCATCAGCCCGTCCGGGCCCACCAGGTAGGCCTCGCCGGTCTTGCCCAGGCCCGCGCGGGTGTGCATGACCTTGTTCACGGAATCGATGGGGATGCGCAGCATGGCCACACCCTCGATACCCTCGCCGTAGCGCCGGACGGGCGCGGCGATGAAGGCGCAGGGCTGGCCGTTCAGCGGTCCGTACGGGGAAAAGTCCACGAACACGGTCTCGCCCTTGAGGGCCCGCTTCCAGGCGTCCAGGAGCTGGCTCTTGGCCAGCGGCCCCTTGGCGATGTCCTGGCCCAGCTCCTTGCCCCGGGCCACGGAATAGACGATGCGCCCGGTGTCGTCGAGGATCAGGGCGTCGGCGTAGCCCCGCACCCTGACCCACGGGGCGAAGTCCGGGTCCACCCGCTTCAGGGCGTGGACATAGTCCTCGTCGGTCAGGTCCATGGGCTTTCCGGGCTGGGCCGCGTAGAAGATGATGTCCCGCAGCCGGACCAGGCCGCTGTACACGTACTTGGCCTCGGAATACATGGTGATGTCCCGGTTCCACAGCTCGGTCAGCCCGTCCAGCTCGTGGGATTTGGCCTCCTGGAGCGAGACCAGCTTGCTGAAGGACTGCTCCTTCAGGCTCACCGAGGCGTTGTGCAGGCTGTAGCCGGCCATGCCCGCCAAGGGCACGATCCCCACCAGCAGGCAGAACAGAATCATCTTCACACTGAGTCGCATTATCCCCCCTCCCGCGGCACCGCCGGGCCGCTTGGATGCGTACGATTGAAGGGGGAAGACTACCCGCGGCCACGGTTTTGGCGACCCGATTTGTTACAGGAGCGTAACACTCAGGTTACATCTGGAAGGAATTTCTGTTACGTCGACAACCGTAATGATTATCAGGAGATGAAAGAAGTCAGGCGAACACGGCGCAGAGCACGGCCAAAAGCCACAACAGCCCGCACAGGGTCGATGCGGCCGGGATCATCCACCACCTGAGCCGCACGGCACGGCCCCGGAACCGGAAGGTCGCGCAGCAGCTGAACAGGGAAAGGACCATCTGGAAAAGCAGGCCGGACATGGCCAGGGCGGGCAGGGCCAGGACCCAGAACAGGGGATCGGACATCCAGTCGGCGCGCACGGCCAAAACCTAGCTCATGACCCACTCGGCCAGCAGCGGCGGACGCCGCAGGCCGCAGACGTGCTGGAAGTGGCAGAGCGCGGTCAGCTCCACCCCGTCCTTGATGATTGACACGGGCCGGTCGGCGGACACGACCACGACCACCAGATCCTCGTGCTCGGCCGTGAAGCGCAGGGCCGAGTTGAAACGGGCCCCGCGCGCCCGGTTCTCGCCGGGCACGCTGCGTCCGTCCATGAGACAGGCGAAGCCGTGCAGCTTGAGGTCCCGGCCGATGTGCACGGCCCCGTCCAGCTTGGCCAGGGAACAGGCCAGCTTGAGCTGGCTGGACCGGGTCAGGTCCAGGGGCTCCTCCAGGTGCTGGCCGGACATGGTCATGGGCTCGCGGGCCATGTCCACCACCAGGGTGCAGCCATGCTTGCGGTCGCGCACCCGGTTGACCATGGTCGAGGCGATCTTGAACAGGGTGTTCTGCGTCTCCATGCTCATGTCCGTCTCCAGCAGTTGCTCCTCCAGCTGGACCAGGTTGGCCCGCAGGTTGGAGGAGCGGAACCGCCCGTCGGAAAAGCTGCAGACCAGCTGGTCGCGGATCCACAGGAACCCGTAGGAGCCCGAGAATTGGGCGGCCAGGTACGCGCCGGGCATGGGCCCGATGGCGATGCCGAGCACCGAGGTGCCGTTGGAGACCAGGACCCGGCCCGAGTCCTCCACGGCCTGCAACAGCTTGCGCACGTGCTTGAAATTCGCGGTCTGGGGTTGCTCGTGTTCCGGAAAACGGCAGACGAAACGGACTTGGTCCAGCTGGTTGGGCTCCACCACCACGATGCGGCCCCGGGGCGACGCGCCCTCCTCCTTGGTGGCCGACACGCCCAGAATCGCGTCCAGGAAGGGGTAGACCCGGATCTGGGTGTCCAGCCCCACCTGGCGGGAGCGCTCGTCCACGATGAAGTCGCGGATGGCGTGGACCGCGCAGTGCTGGAGCATGAACCCGGCGGTATCCAGCCCCATGACGCTGCCGATGGCGAAATGCTGGGAAAAAAGCTCGGCCGCGTATTCCAACCAGCTCCGGGTGGGGCCCAGCGAGCACATGTCCGGGTGCTCCTCGGTGAACCACATCTGGTAGCGCACGGGATTGGACCGCGCGGCCAGGGTGATCAGGCCGGCCAGGTCCAGGTCGGTCTCCTCCTGGCTGAGGATGCGCAGCCCGTCGATCTCCTCGTCCCCACTCCGCCAGCGGCTCGAATAGAGGAAATAATCCTGAAGCTTGGGCTCGTGCCCCTCGAGCAGTCCCTGGGGATCGCAGATGCGCGGCGGCTCGCCTCGGCCCACGGCGTAGACCACGGCCACGCGGCTGGGCGGCGAGAAATGGGACAGTCCTTCCCGAAGACCGTCCAGGATATGAAATACGCAGATGTTCTCGAACGATGCTTGCGACATGCTTCCGGCTCCCACTGTCGAATTGCCGTCACGACCTTGGTCCATCCCTAGACCAGGAGTCTCAAAAATGTCCAGAGGAGGTTGGCCCGGAAAGGGGGCCGAAACGCGGCGCGCGGCCAAAAACGCGTTTCGGCAATATCCGGCATTGATGGTTGAACATTTCAATAGTTATCGCATAGAATGGGGTCGGCGTTCCCTCGGACCGCCGGTGTTGGAGCCCGTCACGACCCTGCCCGCCTCTCAAACGGAGAACCCATGAACCAGGCAAAACTCTTTTTTTCACTGACCCTTTTGGTACTGTTGCTGATATTCGGCGCATGGCTGGCGTTCTTCTTTCAGTGGTCCGCGCCCATGCCCAGGACGGCCGCCCCGGCCGCGATCGGGACCGGAACGGACACGGCCGCCGCGCCCCGCGCCCTTTCGCCCCTCGGGCCTGTCTTCAACCCTCCGGCCCTGGAGGACGCTCCCGAAAAGATCCGGCCCATGGTCATGCTCGGCTACAAAATCATGACCGAGACCAAGAAGTACGCCCCCGAATACGTGGGCAACGACATGGCCTGCACCAACTGCCACTTCGACGGCGGGCGCAGCAAAGACACCATCTCCCTGGTCGGCGTGGCCGCCAAGTACCCGCTCTATCGCGGCCGCCGCGAGTACACGGCCGACCTGGCCCTGCGCACCCAGGGGTGCTTCGAGCGCAGCATGGACGGCAAGGCCCCGGCCCCGGACAGCCAGATCATGCAGTCCCTGCTGGTCTATTACCAATGGATATCCAAGGGCATCCCCATCTACTCCACCCCGCCGTGGGCGGTCCTGGCCCACCACCTGGACAACGAGCACAAGCCCGACGCCGTCGCGGGCAAGACGGTCTTCAAGGACGTCTGCGCGCGCTGCCACGGCGAGGACGGGCTCGGCACGCCCATCGCCCCGCCCCTGTGGGGCGACGGGGCCTACAACGACGGGGCCGGGATGCACCGCATCCGGACCTTCTCGGTCTTTGTCTGGCGATTCATGCCCAAGACCGACCCGAGCCTGACCCAGGAGCAGGCCCTGGACGTGGCCGCCTACGCCCATGAACAGCCCCGGCCCAAGTTCACGGCCACCCATCCGAACAAGATCGAGCGGGTCATCCCGCTCCCCGGGGAGGCCAGGCAATGATCTTCCCCCTGATCCACGTCCCGGCCCTGGGCGACGGCATGACCATCGCCCTGAACGCCGTGCTCCACGTGCTCATCAGCCACGGGGTGGCCATCGGCATGACCATCCTCATCGTCATATTCCAGAACCTCGGGGCAACGGGCCGAGGCGGCTTCTGGGAGGAGACCGCGCGCACCCTGCTCAAACCGGTGGTCATCGTGACCACCTCGGTGGGCGCGGTGACCGGCGTGGGCATCTGGTTCATCACCGGCATCCTCGCGCCCGAAGGCATCGGCTCGCTCATCCACCTCTTCTTCTGGCCATGGTTCATCGAATGGTGGGCCTTCACCACCGAGGTCGTCCTTCTGCTCATCTACTACTTCCTCTGGGACCGCCTGGCCCAACGCCGCCCGCGCCTGCTCATGGCGCTCGGCTGGGCCTACGTGGCCGTGGCCCTGAGCTCCGCCGTGCTCATCTCCGGCATCCTCGGGTTCATGCTCACCCCGGACGGTTGGCCCCAGGGCGGAACCTTTTCCCAGGCCTACTTCAACCCGACCTTCGTGCCCCAGTTCATGCTGCGCATCTCGGCGGGCATCGTCCTGGGCGCGCTGCTCGTCCTCGGCTGGACCGCATGGCGGTTCAAGGGCGCGGCCCATGAGCGCGGCCGGGTCCTCCGCCTGACCGGCCTGGTCATGCTCGCGGCCATGGGCTCCACGGCCCTGTTCGCCTGGATCTACTTCTCGCGCATCCCCATGACCTACCTGACCCACTGGAAGTTCTCGGTGGCCACCTCGGCCTGGTCCCAGGTGCCGAACCTGCTGCCCGCGCTCAACACCGTGGCCGTGGCCTGCCTGGCCCTGGCCGCCGTGGCCGGACTGCTCAAACGGCGCAGGACCTCCATGCTCCTGTTCCTGCCCGCCCTGCTCCTGGCCGTGGGCATGGTCGCCGAGTTCGAGCGGGTCCGCGAGTTCGTGCGCGGCCCCTACCTCCTGCCCGGCTACATGTACGCCAACCAGACGCGCATGGTCCGCCAGCAGGCCGCCATGGCGCAGGGCCGCCCGCTGGCGCCGTCCATGAACTGGGTCAACGCCGCCACGGACAACGCGCCGGAGGCCCAACTGGGCCGCGCCCTGTTCGACGCCAACTGCGGGGTCTGCCACACCATCGGCGGGATCAACGACATCACCGTGCGGCTGCAAGGACGGACCCTGGAGAGCGTCAACGCCCTGACCTCCATCACCGAGAGCATGGTCCCGTTCATGACCCCGTTCAACGGGTCCGAACAGGAACGGCTGATCATGTCCGCCTACCTCTATTCACTGGCCAACAAGGACACCCTGCCCCGGCCGCAACTCCAAGGGGAGGTCAAGTGATGGCGCCCTGGCAAGACCTCTTCCTCGCCCTGCCGCTGCCCGAAATCTGGCTGCGCATCCTGCTCTTCGTGACGTTTGGCCTGCACCTGCTCTTCGTCCTGCTCATGCTCGGCACGGCCATGCTCGGCTTCATCTACTTCCTAAACGATTGCTGCTCCGGCAGCCGGGTGGAAATGGGCTGGAATCAGCGCGTGGTCAAGTCCCACCTGGGCCTCAAGAGCCTGGCCGTGGTCCTGGGCGTGGGCCCGCTGCTGATCATCCAGGTCATCTACTCCCTGGGCTTCTTCACGGCCACGGGGCTGCAGGCCTTCACCTGGCTCTCCGTCATCCCCCTGCTCATCCTCGCCTTCCTGGCCATCGAGCTGTTCGAGCACAAGATGCTCTCCCGGCCGTGGCTGGCGTTTGTCAGCGGGGCCCTCGGCCTGGGCGCGCTGCTCACGGTCCCGGCCATCTTCACCGGGGCCCTGTCGCTCATGGAACGGCCCGGCGAGTGGTCCGGGTTCGCGGCCAAGGCGCTGGCCCCCGGTTCCGTCTACCGGCCGCACTGGCTCTTCCGCTACCTGCACGTGCTCGGCGCGGCCATCGTCTTCGGCGCGGCCTTCCACCTGTTCTTCACCGCCGGTCAGGACAGCGAAAAACGCGCCCGGCTGCGCGCCTGGCTGTTCGGCTCCGTCCTCTTCCAGGTGGCCGTGGGCGTGCCCCTGCTGTTCACCGTGGCCGACGTCTTCAACTGGCCCGTGCTGAGCGCCGTGACCCTCGGGTCCGCCGCGGCCATGGCCGTGGCCTGGACCCTGCGCCCGGCGCCGGTCATGACCCTGAGCGACGGGACCATCCAGGGCGGCCGCGCACTGCTCCTGCTCCTGCCGGTCATCTTCGTGTCCATGCTCGCCGCCCGCCAGTTCCTGCAGGATTCCACCCTCATGCCCCTGCACCGACAGGCCCGCACCGCCCTGGCCCGGGAATCCGCGGACCTCGCCCGGTTCCAGCAACCGGCCCTGGACGCCTTCCGGGTCAAGCTGGCCACGGTCTACGACAACGGCCCGACCCTGTACGAGAAGAGCTGCCAACCCTGCCACGGCGCGGGCGGCCTGGGCGACGGTCCGGCCGCCAGGCGGCTGCTCGTGCGCGCCGAAGACATCGCCGCCGTGCGCGCGGACCGCGACTACGTGCGCCAGGTCCTCCTTGCCGGATGGCCCGGCTCGGGCATGCCCTACTTCACGGTCTTCGACAAAGACAAAATCGACGCACTGCTCGACCAGCTGGACGCTTCCTTCACCCTGTTCGGCCCGACCACCGTGCCCAGGCGCGAGGTCGGCCAACAGGCCCGCGACCTCTGGAAAAACACCTGCGCCACCTGCCACGGCGCGACCGGACAACCTTCCCCGTTCGGCCTCACCCTGCGGCCCGCGCCCCCGGACCTCAGCCGGTTCTCCCTGCAACCGGAACGATCCCTCCAGATCATCACCGAAGGCTACCCCGGCACCGTCATGCAACCCTACCGCGATCTGCCCGAGGAAACCCGCCGCGACCTGGTCGCCATCTCGTCCAACCTGCGGCGATAACGGGCGAAAGACACAATAACGACAAAGCCCCCGGCCTGAGGGCCGGGGGCTTTGTCGTTATGCCTCCGGCGGCTGGGGCGCTGCCCCAGACCCCGCCAGGGGGAACCCTTTGAAAAGGGTTCCCCCCTGGACCCCCTTCCCAAACTTTTTGGGTCGCCTACGGCGAAGGTGCGAAGCGGGATGGCGGAAGGCGCCCCGTCGCGGCCTTTCGCCGCCGCACGCCTCTGAGCGAAGCGAACATGGGGGGCCAGGGCAGCGCCCTGCCCGTCGGAGACGCCCCCCGGCGAGGGCTCCACCCGAAGGGGCCGCCGGAGGCATTCTTTTACGAAACTCTCGCGTTATCCCAGCCGTCTGGCGAATTCCGAAACGATGATGGCTCCGGCCTGGGCCACGTTGAGGGAGTCGAATTCGCGCAGGAAGGGGATGTGCAGGCTGTGGTGGGCGAACTTCGCGACGCCCGGGCGGACGCCTTTTTCCTCGTTGCCGAGCAGGAGCACCGCCGGGGTTTTGAGGTCGGCGGTGTAGACGTTGTCTGAGTCCGGGGTCATGCGGGCGCAGTAGAGGGTGAAGTCATAGTTGACGCAGTCCTTCATGGCATTGGCCAGGTTGCCGACCTTGGCCACCGGGAGCTTGTTCAATGCGCCGGCCGAGGAACGCACGGCCCCGGCCCCGAGATAGGCGCCGTGGTGCTGGCAGACGATGAGACCCGCGCCGCCCAGGGCGTGAACGGTGCGCGCGAGCACGCCCACGTTGCCGGTGTCCTGGACCTGGTCCAGGGCGACGATGAGCGGCAGGGGGGCTTCCGGGGCGTGTTCGAGGAGCTGTTCGAGCGGGGTGTAGTCCAGGGCCGCGCAACGGGCGGCCACGCCCTGGTGATTGCCTCGGTACATGTAGTCCAAATCCTTGGCGGTCACGGACTTGTAGGGCACGTTGCCGGTGCGGCACAGCTCGAGAATCTCCTCCATGGCCTGGTCGCGACGCCCCTTGCGGAAGGCCACGAAATCCACCTTCTGCGGGGAATCCAGCAGGAGTTCCTTGACCGGTTTGTTGCCAACTATGTAGATTTTAGAATCTTTTTTGTCCGGGCCATGATCTTGCATTCTCGAATCCTTATGGTAAAGACAGCAAATTGCTGCACATGGTTGCGTTCGACAAGGCGGTCTAGTAGGCGTTTATCGCTCCTATTGCAATCCATGGCAAGGTGGGCTAGCTGGTAGTCTCTCGCTACCGGCGCTCATGATTTTTTCTAGACTTTTCAAAGCCGGACTTATCTGATAATGGTGTGCCGAAGTCGGAGGATCGCTTGAGAGTTTTCAACTATGCTTATTTACTTGCGATGGGCCTGCTCATCGCGAGCCTGGCCGCAGGCTGTGCGCCCAAGGCGCCCCAGGAAACGGCCCCGCCCGTAGAGGAACAGGTCACCGAGAACCTCGTGCCCGAGGATGCCGAGGCGCTCGAACCCGAGATCGAGGCCGCTCCCGAAGTGGCTCCGGGCGAGGACCTGACCCAGACCGAACAGGCCGTGCTCAACCAGCGCTTCGGCCTGCTGTTCGACCTGGAGCAGCACGAGAGCGATGAAGTCGAGCTCTTCTTCACCTATTACAACCACAAGGCGCGCAAGACCATGGCCCGGTGGCTGGAACGTTCCCAGCCCTACCTGCCCTACGTGCGCCGCGTCTTCACCAAGTACGGGCTGCCCCAGGACCTGGTCCTGCTGCCCTTTGTCGAATCCGGCTACAACGTCCGGGCCTATTCCTGGGCCGGGGCCGGCGGCATGTGGCAGTTCATGCGCGGCACGGGCCGACTGTACGGGCTCCAGTCCGACTGGTGGATCGACGAACGCCGCGACCCCTACAAGGCCACGGACGCGGCGGCCCGCCATCTGAAGGATCTGTACGACAAGTTCGGCGACTGGTACCTGGCCCTGGCTGCGTACAACGCGGGCGAAGGCAAGATCGCCCGTGCTCTGAAACAGGCCAATTGCGACGATTTCTTCGAGCTGACCGAGAAGAACCGCAAGCTCTCCCGCCGCAACCGCTTGAAACGGGAAACCCAGCACTACGTCCCCAAGTTCATTGCCATTTCCAAGATTTTCCAGAACCTCGACACCCTCGGCTTCGAGCCCGTGTCCTGGGACATGGAATACGACATCACCTCGGTCAAGGTGCCCGGCGGCACCGACCTGCTCGCCCTGGCCCGCGCCGGGGGCATGTCCTGGAAGGAATTCCACGACATGAACCCCGCCTTCCGCCGCCAGGTCAGCCCGCCGCACATGGAGGCCACCGCCTACCTGCCCGCGAACAAGGCCGACAAGATGATCGCCTACCTGAGCGAGCCCGGCGCGCAGCCCTACGCGGGCTACATCCGCTACCGCGTGCGTTCCGGCGACTCCTGGTGGCGCATCTCCCGCCGTTACAACGTGCCCATCAACGTGCTCAAGAGCGTGAACAACACCCGCTCCAACAACCTGCAGCCCGGCGCCTACGTCATGGTGCCCGGCGGGGGATCGAGCCACACCGCGATCGCGTCGGCCTCCGCGCCGTCTTCCTCCTCGACCTCGTCCGCGGCCAAGACCCGGGCCATCGCCGCCCAGCGCGGCAACTACGTGGTCCGCTCCGGCGACACCCTGTGGTCCATCGCCCAGTCGTTCAACACCACGGTGTCCACCCTGCGCAAATCCAACGGATTGCGCTCCAGCCGCCTCAAGATCGGCCAGAAGCTCTACATCCCCAACAGCTCCAGCGTGGCCACCAAACAGGCCGTCAAGGACGCCGAAAAGGTCAAGACCCAAGTGGTCCAGTACAAGGTCCGGCGCGGCGACAACCTCTATTCCATCTCCCGCAAGTTCGGCGTCAAGGTCTCCGACCTCTGCCACTGGAACGCCATCAGCACCAAAACCACCATCTACGCGGGCCAGAAACTCAAGGTCTACGTCCAGTAACCATACCGACGAATGAAAAAGTCCCGGCCAGCGCAACGCTTGCCGGGACTTTTTTATGCCTCCCCTTCCCCCGGACCCCATCCCCTCCTTTTCCTGAACTTTTTATCGCCGCTTCGCGGGGAGGGAGCGCAACCAAAAGACCTCCGACTCAGCAATGAGCCGAAGGCCTTTCATTATTATCTGGAGCGAATCGGGTGCGCAGCACCCGACAGCGGCTCTTATTACCGCGCTAGCACAAGGCTTTCGAGAGTGGGCCTCTTACACCGTAATAGTATTAAATTATCTCAGCGCCGCTCAGTACTGCAACAAACCGCTTGAAGACATTCATGTCGACATTCTCCCGCATCTCGTTGCGTATGAGGGAGAGGGCCTCGTAGGGTTCCATGGCTTCGGCATAGGGGCGGTCCGAGGTCAGGGCGTCGTAGATGTCGGACAGGGAAATGATGCGCACCGCCAAGGGCACGTTGTCGCCCCGGATGCCCGCCGGGTAGCCCGAGCCGTCCATGGTCTCGTGATGAAACAGGATGCAGTTGATCGTGTTCTGGGTCATGGGCAGGTGCGCGCACATGGACACCCCGTGCACCGGGTGCTCCTTGATGATTTCGCGTTCCGCCGTGGTCAGCGGCCCGCGCTTGTTCAGGATGCGCTTGGGAATCTTGGCCTTGCCCACGTCGTGCAGCAGCGCGCCCAGCCCGTATTCGAAGACCTCGCTCTCGGTCATCTCGAAGGTCTGGAACAGGGCCACGGAATAGACGAAGACGTGCATGCAGTGGGTGTATGTCTTGTAGTCGTGCGAGATGAACGGGGCCACGGCGGACAGGGAGTTGTCCTTGGCCAGGAACTTGATGGAATTGCGTACGATCTCGGTGATGCGGTCCAGGTGCCGGGCCCGTAGCGCGCTCGGCAGCTTGCGGTCGAACACGTCCTGCAGGACCACTGTGGTGGCCTCGAAAAATATCCTCGAGCGCGCCTCGATGGGCAGGGTCTCGTCCAGCAGGATCCCGCCCAGGTTGCGCTCGATGTACTTCTCGTACTCGGCCCGCTCCGAACCCTGGACGTACACTTCCTTGATCCCGTTCTTGTGCAGGTTCTGGCGGTGGCGGGTGGTGAATTTCTGGCCCGAAGAAGTGTAAAGGACGAAGTCCCCACCCTGCCAGAGGTAGACGGAGAAGTTCCCCAAGGCTTCCGGAAACAGCATGACCGGAGAGACGGGAAAGTAGGATACCGGCCGAGCGGCGCGGGAGTTCGTATCCATTCCCGGAATGCATATAATATTAGTTGAGCGATTGCTAGTAAAAATCAGGACAATGTCTAGAAGATAAAGTACAATCTATGTTTCGACATGTGACAAGGTCTGCACAAGGCCGCTGATACTGCCGGGCCCGCGCGGGTTCCGGCCCTTCTTGTGCAACAAACCGGAACGCGCTAGTGTCATGTGCATCCCGTACCCTCCAGGAGAACCCCATGAAAAAATGCCTGCTCGCCTGTCTGCTCGTCCTGTTCGCCGCCACCGCCCGGGCAGAAGACCCGCTCCGTTTGCTGGCGGACAGGGATTTCGCGCCCTATTCCATGGTCATCGACGGCGTGCCCTCGGGCATCGACGTGGATGTCTTCACCGAGGCCGCCCGCCGGGCCGGGCTTGAAATCGAAATCCAGGCCAGGCCCCTGGAAACCGTCCTGGAAAGGGTTCAGAACGGCCGCTGCGACGGCGCGCTCGCCCTGTTCCGCAGCCCGGGCCGCGAACGCTACGCGCTGTTCATGGAAGCCACCCCGATCCACTACAGCGACTACGTGCTCTTTACCAAGGTCGGTGCCAAATTTCCGTTCAATTCCTACCAGGATCTGGCGGGCAAGGTCATCGGCCTGGCCGCCGGGCTCGACCTCGGACCGGAGTTCGCCGCCGCCCGCGCCAAGGGCGACATGCTCGTCAAGGAATACCCGGACCAACGGGCCATCCTCGCCGGACTGCTCGGCGGCGAGATCGACGCCTTTGCCGGCAATATCGACGTCACCTACTACCGGCTCAAGGCCATGGGCCTGACCAGCTCCGTGGTCTACCTCAACCGCAAGCTCCTGACCGGCAAGCCCTCTTACGCCGTGCTCTCCCGGGCCGCCAAACGCCAGGACAAGGAAGAGATCATCCAGGCCCTGGAAAAAGCCCTGGACCAGATGGCCAAGGACGGCACCTACAACGCCATCGCCCGGCGCTACCTCCTGCGCTTCTAGGCGCAGGCGGGCCGTCTGGTCACGAAGTCGGGGCTCCGCCCCGAACCCCGCTGAGGCGCTGCCCCAGACCCCGCCAGGGAACCTTTTGAAAAGGGTTCTCTGAACCCTCCCAAACTTTTTGTGTCGCTGCGGCGAAGGCGCGGGTGCGGGAAAGCGGATTGTCGCGAGTGGGGGTTGGAAGTCGCCCGGCCAGGAGGCGTCCCGTCGCGGCTTTCCGCCGCCGCACGAACCTGAGCGAAGCGAACACGGGATTCTTAAGGCCCTCGGCCTTAAGCGGGGACGCGTCGGGTCTTAGGCCGAGCTTGCTCGGTCTTAGAGCCGTCGACAGCAGCGATAGGGCAGCGCCCTGGTCTCTCCGAAGGAGCCCGCCGGGAGGGACGCCGGAGGCATTTCCTGCCGGACGAAAGGCTTACAAATCCACCAATTCCACGTCGGTCTCGGCGATGGGCGTGCCCAGGAAGCGGGAGCCGGTGCGGGCGAAGCGGGGGACGTCGTCGGTGGTCAGGTAGCGGGTCGCGCCGCAGCCGTTTTCAGGGCGGCCGAGGTGCAGGCGGTCGAGTTCCCGGTACACGGTTTCGGCGGTGGTTGCGGCGGAGTCCACGATGGTGGTCCGGGTCGGGACCACGTTGCGGATGGCGGGGGCCAGCAGCGGGAAGTGGGTGCAGCCGAGCACGAGGGTGTCGGGGATGACGGGGTGCCCGGTGCCGGACGCGGGTTTGAAGATGGGGTCGAGGTAGCGGGCGGCCACGGCTTCGGGCACCTGGCCGTCGGTCCAGCCTTCCTCGGCCAGGGCCACGAACAGCGGGCAGGGGTGGCCGATGATCCGGGCCTGGGGCCTGAGGGCGTGGATGGCGCGCTGGTAGGCCCCGCCCGCGATGGTCGATTCCGTGGCGATGACCGCCACGGCCTGGTTCACGGTGGCCTCGCAGGCGGCGTGCGCGCCGGGCTCGACCACGCCGATGACGGGCACGCCGGGGTTGGCCTGGCGCAGGGCGTCCAGGGCCACGGCCGAGGCGGTGTTGCAGGCCACCACGAGCAGCTTGACCCCGCGTTTGATCAGTTCGCCGCCGCACTGCACGCCGTAGCGGGTGACGGTCTGGGGCGACTTGGTCCCGTAGGGCAGCCGCGCGGTATCGCCGAGATAGATGACGTCCTCGCACGGCATGCGTTCGCGCAACGCCTTGAGCACGGTCAGTCCGCCCACGCCCGAATCGAACATGCCGATGGGCAACTTCGCCTGATTCTTCATTTTCCCGACTCCATGCGCTGCGGTTCTCTCCTTCGCGCCGCAAAGTCTACACATTTCCTTGAAAATGTCTAAACCAATCGCGACAAGCGGCGGAGGGGACGGGGGGGCGTCTTATTCGGCCTTGGAGTAGCCGAGCATCTTCTGGGCCCAGCTGCGGGACTGGATGTAGAGCAGTTCGGCCTGGAAGGAGTCCAGGGAGAGTTTTCTGAGGCGCTGGGCGGTTTCGCCCCACTGGCCGCGCTCGTAGCTGGCGGCCAGGCGCAGGAGGTCGTAGAGATCCCCGTTGCCGTCCAAGGCCTGGACCACGGATTCCTCCAGGGGCAGGGACTTGATGATGTCGTGCATGTTCATGCCGAGCATGGCGTCGAGCAGGGAGAAGAGGCCGGTCATGAACAGGGTGTCGGGCTCGCACACGGCCCGGTTGGAGCTGGAGCAGATGGACTCCAGAAACTTGGCCCGGTGTACGGCCATGTAGGCCAGTTCCGCGGCCTTGGGCGAAGGGTTGAGGTCGGCGATGACCGCGCTGCGCAGCCATTGTTTGGACTGGATCGTGCCCATCATGTCCAGGGCCCTCTTGGCCGAGGTGATCTTGTGGGCGAGGCCGATTCCCACGGAGTTGATGTAGCGGAACAGGCGGTAGGTCAGGCTCGGATCGGAACGCAGGATGGCGGCCAGGCGCGCGGGCTCGAAGTCCGGCCTGGCCAGTTCGCCGAGGACCTGGAGCTTGGTGGTCTCGGCCGCGGTCAGCTTGCGGCCGGGGATGATTTCCGGACGGCTGAAGAAGAACCCCTGGAACAGGGAGAAGCCCATGTCGCGCAAGGTTCTGAAGGTCTCGTTGTCCTCGACCTTTTCGGCCAGCAGTGTCACGTCGCCGGGCAGTCCGGCCATTCCTTCCCTGATGCGCTTCGGATCCGCGTCCAGGGCCAGGATGTCCATCTTGACGATGTCGGCCAGCTCCACGAAGGGGCGCAGTTCGTCCTGGCCGAAGAAGTCGTCCACGGCCAGGGTGTAGCCCGCGTCCTTGAGACGCCGGGCGGCGGCCAGGGTCTCCTTGGAGGGCCGGACGTTCTCCAGGATCTCGACCACGCACCGTTCCTTGGGCAGGGCGAAACCGGCGTCGTCCACGAGCAGCTTTTCCGGGAAGTTGATGAGGATTTTGGCCGCGTGATCCATGCCCTCGGTGGCCAGGGCCAGGCCGTCGGCGATGACCGAGGCCGTGGCCTGGGACTCGTCACTGATGACGGCCACGTTGTCCCGGCCCGCGCGAAAGAGCAGTTCGTACCCCCATACGGACTCGTCCGGCCGGAAGACCGGCTGCCGCGCGATGAACATGGATTCAAACGGTTCGGTCTTGTCCTGCATGCCTTGTCGTCTCCCTGTGTGTTCCGGCCCGGGGGGAGGGCCGGGAAATCCGTCAGCAGAACGGCTCATGGCCGTGGTTGCGCCGAAGTCTGGCCGTGAACGCGTCCAGGTCGTCTCCGCATTCGGCCAGAATCTTGTCCAGGTAGGCCAGGTTGTTGTCGATGGCCTCCCGGTAGAGGTCCTTGTCCACCTGCTGGCGCGTTCGGAAATAGTCGAGCATGTAGCGGTCCGCGCCCCGGAACTCCTTGTCCAGCCTTTTGCGGGCCACGTCCTTGTAAAAGGACCGGGTCTTGAGCACCAGGTCCAGGGCGCTGCCGTAGCCGGGCAGCTTGGCCTCCTGGAACTCCTCGAAGAGCAGGAGGAGCTTTTCCAGGTAGTAGCGGTCCGCGATCTGGGCCAGGAGGTCGGCGGTGCCTGTGAAATGGCCCATTCTGCGCATGTTTTCGGTGCGGAAGACGATCTTGGCCGGGGACATGGCCAGGATGGTGCAGCGGATGCAGTCGGCGATGTCCTCGATGCCCTGTTCGTCCAGGGTCCCGTTCAGGTACCAGCGCATGAACTGGATGGAGCGTTCCTCGTGGCCCACGGTGTGCTTGGCCCCGGTGCCCTGGGTGTCGTCCACGTCCTGGATGAGCCCCACGTCGTGGAACAGGGCGGCCAGAAGCCCCTTGAGGCAGTCGGTCTCGGAAAAGCGGTGGTCCCGGGTCATGGCCCCGTAGATCAGGCGCGCCGAGGCCAGGACCACGGAGCAGGTGTGCTCGAAGTTGTGGTATTTGGTGTTGCTCGCCCGGTATCCGGGATAGCGGCCCGCGAAGAGCCGCTCCACGTCGGCAAAGGCGCGGTGGAATATCCGGCCGTCGTAGCCGGGGAAGAACGCCCGCGTGAGGTCCTCGGTCTCACGGCGCACGCACTCGGCGTCCACCGGGTCCACAAAATCGTAGAGCTTCATCTCGGACCCTGCCATGGGCTACGTTCCGGGGGTTTCCACCCACCTGTCGCGGATGGCCTTGATGACGTCGAAGATTTCCAGGAAGATTTCCACTATCTCTGGGTCGAAATGGGTGCCCGCGTCCTTTTCCAGTATGCCCAGGCACTTTTCGTCCGGGAACGGGTCCTTGTATGACCGGGGGGAGGCCAGAGCGTCATACACGTCGGCCACCGCGCAGATACGCGCGGACAGGGGAATGCCCTCGCCGCTCATGGGCGCGCCGCCGAGGGTCGGCTCTTCGGCCCAGACCTGGTCCAGTGGGATGGAGGGGTAGCCCCTGCCCGCCCATTTCTCGTGGTGATACAGGGCGATCTCCTGGGACATGCGGTCCAGCTCCGAGGTCTGGTTCCTGAAGAGACGGGCCCCGAAGATGGTGTGCCACTTCATGATGTCGTATTCCTCGTCGGTCAGCTTGGCGGGCTTCTTGAGGATGGCGTCGGAGATGCCGACCTTGCCCACGTCGTGGAGCATGGCGGCCAGGCGCAGGTTGTCGCGGGTATTCTTGATGTCCTTGGCGGAGAGGCCACGGCGGGCGGCCCAGGTTCCGTAGATTTCCGCGCAGTACGCACCCACCCTCTGGACATGCGCCCCGGTCTCGGCCGGGTCGCGCAGTTCGGCCATCTGCATCATGCGCAGGATGAGCTCGCGGTTCATGAGGCCGCGCTCGATGGCCACCGAGGCGTTGTTGCAGAACAGCGGGATGTAGGTCTTGGCCTCGTCGGAAAAGGGGACCACCGCGCCGGACTCGTTCTTGGCGTTGATCAGCTGCATGACCCCGACCAGCCTGCTCTCCTGGGCGATGAGCGGGATGGCCAGCATGCTGGTGGTCCGGAAGCCGGATTTTTCGTCAAAGGACTTGTTGAAGGAAAAGGGGAGGGTCGGGTCCAGTTCGTAGGCATCGTCGATGGACAGGCTCTGGCGGGTCTTGGCCACGTAGCCCACGATGGACTGCTCGCTGATGGGGATGCCGAAGTTCTGGTACAGGGCGGCGTTGGCGGCTTCGGTCTTGAACAGGGTGTCGTTCTGGACGTAGCTGAAGATCAGCCGGTCGTTGTCCACCAGGAAGATGGACCCGGCGTCCGCGCCGGAAAACCGCCTGGATTCCTGGAGAATCTTGTCCAGGATCGTGTCCACGTCCTTGAGTTGGTTGACCTCGTCGGTGATCTTGAGGATCGTCAATACCGCGTCGTCGCGGCCTTCCAAACGTTCAATGCCCATGTCGGCCCTCCGGGTTGCTACTGCTCCATATATCCCCTATTCCCAAGGGAAAATCAAACATTCCGTCCGGCGCGGCAGTGGGGCGGACGGGAAAAAGGGGATGGCCGGGTTCTATATCTCCGGGATGCCCTTGGGAATGAGGCAGACGAAGACCAGAGGCGCGTCGCCGGTGTTGGTCACGTAGTGCTCCTCGTCCGGGGCCACGTAGACCACGCTGCCCGGGCCGACGTCCAGTTTGTCGCCGTCCTTGATGACGTAGCCAGTGCCCGCGTGATAGAATTGCTGGTGCTCCCACGGGTGGGCGTGCAGCGGAATCTGGGCGCCGGGCTCGAGCTCGATGACCCGCATGCAGAAATTGACGTCGTCGTCCTCCTTGCCGATGACCACCCGGCCGGTCACGCCCGGCCCGGCCACCTTCAGCTCCACGGGGTCCACGTCCGTATACTTTATTACTTTCATCGTCGTTCTCTCCTGCCTGTTGACGTTGCGTCCCCCCTGAAAGGGGCGGACCTAGGCAGGCTAGCACAGCCCCGGTGCGGACGCCAGACGCCACCGACCGGGCTTTTCGGGCGCAAAAGGGACTTCCCTGCGAAGCGAGACAAAACCGCGCCGCAGGCGCATAAACGGGATGCAAGGGTGCGGACCCCCTGCCCGCCGGAGGCGAAATCATCTGAAATCGCCGCGCAGCGGCTTCCCACCTGCCTTTCGCTTTCATCGCAGGAAAGACGCCAAACAAAAAGGCCCGCCGGTTTGCACCGGCGGGCCGTGTTTTCGTTTATCCCTTGGTCTAGCCCAGGATTTCGGCCAGGTCGGCCTCGGGGGTGGTGATCGGGGCGATGTTGTAGTTCTCGACCAGGAGGTTGAGGACGTTGGGGGTGATGAAGGACGGCAGGGACGGTCCGAGCTTGATGTTTTTGATGCCCAGGGCGAGCAGGGACAGGAGGATGGCCACGGCCTTCTGCTCGTACCAGGACAGGACCAGGGAGAGCGGCAGATCGTTGACTCCGCAGTCGAAAGCCTTGGCCAGGGCCAGGGCGATCTGGACCGCGGAGTAGGCGTCGTTGCACTGGCCCACGTCGAGCAGGCGCGGGATGCCGCCGATGTCGCCGAGCTGCTTGTCGAAGAAGCGGAACTTGCCGCAGGCCAGGGTCAGGATGACCGTGTCGGCCGGGGCCTGCTCCACGAACTCGGTGTAGTAGTTGCGGCCGGGCTTGGCCCCGTCGCAGCCGCCCACCAGGAAGAAGTGGCGGATGTCGCCGGACTTGACCGCGTTGATGACCGTGTCGGCCACGGACATGACCGCGTTGCGGGCAAAGCCGGTCATTACCGATCCCTTATCGATATCTGCTTCAAACCCCGGCATGGCAAGGGCCCGCTCGATGACGGGGGTGAAATCGTCATTGCCCACATGGACCGCGCCGGGCCAGCCGACCAGGCCGGTGGTGAAGATGTTGTCGATGTATTTCTTGGGGTCCTGGATGCAGTTGGTGGTCATCAGGATGGCGCCCGGGAACTCGGCGAATTCCTTTTTCTGGTTCTGCCAGGCCGTGCCGTAGTGACCGGCCAGATGCGGGTACTTGTGCAGCTCGGGGTAGCCGTGGCAGGGGAGCATTTCGCCGTGGGTATAGACGTTGATGCCCTTGCCCTCGGTCTGCTTGAGCAGGGTCTCGAGATCCTTGAGGTCGTGGCCCGAGACCAGGATGGCCTTGCCCGCGGTGGGGCCGAGCTTGACCTCGGTGGGAACCGGATGGCCGTAGGCCGAGGTGTTGGCGTCGTCCAGCAGCTCCATGGCCCGGATGTTGATGCGTCCGCACTCGAGCCCGGCCTCCACGGCCTGCTCCAGGGTCAGCCCGGTGGCCAGGGTGGCGGCCAGCAGCCCCTGGAACTTGGCGTACAGTTCGTCGTCCTCGCGGCCCAGGATGGCGGCGTGGTCCATGTAGGCGGCCACGCCCTTGAGGCCGTAGGTCAGGGTGTGCTTGAGGGACTTGATGTCCGGGTCGGGCTCGGGATCGGACTCCACGCCGACCGCCTTGCCCTGGGCAACCAGGCCGGGGATGTCGAGGGCGGGAGCCATCACGGCCGGGCCACCGAACTCCACGCCGGACACCTTGGTCTTGAGCCCTTCGCGCAGGGACACGCACTTGTTGATCAGGGTGACGAACCGGGCGTCGTCGAAATTCACGTTGGTCAGGGTGGAGAAGACCGCCTCGGAGATGAAGCGGTTCACTTCGTTGTCCTCGATGCCCTGCCCGCGGGCGGCCACGGCCACCTGGGCGAGGCCTTTGGTCAGGTGGAGGAGAAGGTCCTGGAGGGTGGCGGTGGAATCGGTCTTGCCGCACACGCCGATTTTGGTGCAACCGCCCTTGGCGGTCTGTTCACACTGGTAACAAAACATGGTTTCACTCCTTTGTTTTGGTGAATTGCTCTCGATGCGTCCAAGGCTAGGGCATCCAGCGGAACAGGAGTATGATTTAAGTCAAAAAAGGGGGAAAAACGAAAATACTGATCTTGACCCGCAGGTTGTGGTCCGGGCCCGAAAGGACTATCCTTCCGGCATGACTCGAACAATCACCGTCTTTCTGGCGGACGCCTTCACCACGGAGCCCGGCAAGGGCAACCGCGCGGGCGTGGTCCTGGACGCGGAGGGGCTGCCCGATGCGGCCATGCGGGCCGTGGCCGCCTTGGTCGGCGTGTCCGAGACCGCGTTCCTGTCCCCCGCGCCGGAGGGGGCGGACTACGACCTGGTGCAACGCTATTTCACGCCCGAGGTGGAGGTGCCGACCTGCGGCCACGCCACCATCGGATCGCACTTCGTGCGCGCCCGGGCCCTGGGCATGGCGCACGGCCGGGTGCGCATCATGACCGGGGCGGGCGTGCTGCCCGTCGACCTAGAGACCGTGGACGGACGGCTCAAGGTGACCATGACCCAGGGCGCGGTGGCCTTTACCCCGCCCTACGGCGCCGAGGTGCGCGAGGCCATCCTGGCCGGGCTCGGCCTCGGGCCGGGCGACCTGGCGGACGGGTTGCCCGTGCAGGAGGTCTCCACCGGTCACTCCAAGGTCATGGTTCCCATCCGCTCCGTGGCCGTCCTGGACGGGCTTGCCCCGGACATGGCCGCGCTCCGGGCGCTCAGCCGGGAGATCGGCTGCAACGGCTATTTCGTCTTTGTCCTGAACGGCGGGCAGGACCCGTGCCTGACCAGCGGGCGGATGTTCGCCCCGGCCGTGGGCATCGACGAGGACCCGGTCACGGGCAACGGCAACGGGCCGTGCGGGGCGTATCTCTCCCGATACGGCGTGCTGCCCGACCAACCGGTCGTCCGCTACCTGGGCCGCCAGGGCGTGGCCATGGGGAGCGAAGGGCGCATCGAGGTCACCGTGACCCGCGATTCAAACGGCCCGCATAAAGTCCAGGTGGGCGGCACGGCTGTGGAGGCGGGCCGTTTGAAGATCGAATTGTCCGACGATAATGGAAACATTTCAGCAACTATTTTGTAATACGGGAGAGGCGGGAACATGCGAACCAGACTGGACCATATCGTCATCGCGGCCACGGACATGGAACGGGGCGTTGACTGGGCCGAGAAGCAACTCGGCGTGCGCGTGCCGCGCGGCGGGGTGCACGAGACCATGGGCACCCGCAATCACGTCATGCGCATCGGAGCGGAGATGTTTCTGGAGATCATCGCCATCAATCCGGACGGCCCGGTCCCGGCCAAGCCTCGCTGGTTCGGCCTGGACGACCCGTCCGTGCGCGAGCGGCTGGACCGTTCGCCCGCCTTCCTGGCCTGGGTGGCCAACACCGACGATATCGCGGCCTTCCTGGACGCGGCCCCCATGTCTTTCGGCCAGGCCACGCCGGTCAGCCGGGGCGAGCTGAACTGGCAGTTCGCCCTGCCCTCGGACGGGCGGTTACTGGCCGGGGGCATGCTGCCCTACGCCATCCAGTGGCAGACCGAGTTCCATCCGGCCCTGTCCATGCCCGACCTGGGATGCCGCCTGCTCGGCCTGAACATCTATCACCCCTACCCCGAGTGGCTGGGCGGCATTCTGGACGCCGTGGGCCCGGTGGATATGGTCAAGGTGCATCCCCTGCCGCCCCTGGAGGCGCCGCGCATGGCCGCGCGCATCGACACCCCGGAGGGCGTCCGGCTGCTGGAGACCATGCCCGGAGCCTGCGGCTGCCCGCCGCGCCGGGCATAGCCGACAGGCATGCGCCCCGACTTTATTAATCACCGCGCATTTGATAGAGAACGGACGGTTCCCCCTACAGCAGGAGTCGTCATGCAGCTGTCGGTTCGTTCTCCCAGGGTCCTTTGCCCCTTCCTGCTCGCCGTCCTGGCGCTGTCGGTCCTGCTCGCGCCCGCCGCCCGGGCCTCGGACCGGAAACAGATCCTCCTGCTCAACTCCTACCACCAGGGGTTCCAATGGACCGACGAGGTCTGCCTGGGGCTGACCGACGTGCTCCGGCCCCGCGAGACGGGCATCACCATGCACGTGGAGTACATGGACACCAAGCGGGTGGCCTACAACGCCCACTACGAGCAACAGCTCCTGAACATCTACGCCCACAAGTACAAGGGCGTGCCCCTGGACCTGATCCTGTCCACGGACAACGCGGCCTATGACTTCCTGCTCCGCCATCACGACGAGCTCTTTCCGGACATCCCGGTGGTTTTCGGCGGGGTCAATTTCTTCAGGCCCGACCAGCTCGAGAACCACCCCCTGTTCACGGGCGTGGCCGAGGTCCTGGACGCCCGGCAGACCATCGACTGCGCCCTCAGGCTCAGGCCCGGCACCAAAACCGTCTACGTGGTCAACGACTACACCTGGTCGGGCGCGGCCGTGCGCAAATCCATTGAGGAACAGCTGCGCGGCCTGGACCCGGAAGTCACCGTGGTCTTCTCCGGGAATTCGGACCTGGCCGACATCCTTCAGCACGTGGACCGGCTGCCGACCAATGCCGTGATCCTGCTCAGCGTGTTCAACCGGGACAAGAGCGGACGGTTCTACGACAAGAGCGAGGTGGCCCAGGCGGTGTCCGCCCACGCCCGGGTGCCGGTCTTCGGCATCCTCAAGGGGGACATCGGCCACGGCATCGTGGGCGGCATGCTCTCCAACGGCCACGACCAGGGGCAGGCCATGGCCCAGATCGCCCTGCACGTCATGTCCGGCCGCAGTCCCGGTGAAATCCCGGTCCTGCACGGCAGCGCCTACGCCCCGGTTTTCGACTACGTCCAGCTCAAGCGGTTCGACCTCAACCTGGCCAAACTCCCTCCGGACAGCGCGATCAGCAACCGCCCCGAATCCTTCTACCGCGAGCACTCCGCCGTTCTTTTGGGCGTGGTCGGGTTCGGCGCCCTGCAGACCCTGATCATCCTGGCCCTGATCCTGAACATCACCCGCAGGCGGCGCGCCGAAAAGGAACTGCGCACCGCCCACCGGACCCTGGAAGAGCGGGTCAAGGAGCGGACCAGCGAGCTGCGCCAGTCCGAGGAGGTCCTGCGGACCATTTTCGACTTTTCCTACGACGCCATCATCATCCACGACGGCAGCGGCCGCATCCTGGAAGTGAACCGGCGGATGATCGAGATGTTCGGCCTGGAGGGCATGGACCCGTCGGGCGTGTCCCTGTCCCGGGATCTGTCGAGCCGGGAAAACCCCCTGCACTCCATGGCCGGGACCATTCGCGAGGTCCTGGGCGGCAAGCCCCGCCACCTGGAATGGCGCGCGCGCCGCTACCGGGACCACCTGGAATTCGACGTGGAGGTTCACCTGACCCGGATCATCTACCGGGGCGAGGAGGCCGTCCTGGTCAACGTCCGGGACATCTCGGAGCGCAAGGAGTCGGAGAACGCCATCCGCCAGAACCTGGTCAAGTTCGAAGCCATCCTGGAAAACTCCCTGATGGGCATCGCCATGTCCGTGGGCCGCAAGATCGTGACCATCAACCGGCGGGGCGCGGAGATATTCGGCTATTCCACGGACGAGATCCAGAACAACACCCTGAATCTGCTGCTCGGCCACTACCAGACCGAGGACGACTTCGTCGTGGCGGCCAAGTCCGCACTGACCGAGCGCGGTGAATTCAATACCGAGCAGGCGTTCAGGAGCAAGAACGGCTCCACGATCTGGTGCCGCATGTACGCCAAGACCGTGGACCGCCGGGACCTGTCCAAGGGCGTCATCTGGGCCTGGGACGACGTCACCGAGAACCGGCGAGCCCAAGAGGACCTGTTGCGCACCCGCGAGGACGCCGAGGCCGCCAACCGGGCCAAATCCGAGTTCCTGGCCGCCATGAGCCACGAGATCCGGACCCCCATGAACGCCATCGTGGGCATGACCGAGATCACCCTGCAGACCGACCTGACCGAGGACCAGCGCGACTACCTCAAGACCGTCAAGGACTCGGCCCAGCACCTCCTGTCCATCATCAACGACATCCTCGACCTGTCCAAGATCGAGGCGCGCAAGCTCGAACTGGACCACGTGGATTTCGACCTGCCGTTCCACGTCAAGACGACCATCAAGGGGCTCGAGCTCCAGGCCCGCCAGAAGGGGCTCGACATGGCCCTTCAGATTGACGGGTCCGTCCCCCACTGCGTCAAGGGCGACCCCCTGTCGCTGAGGCAGGTGCTGGTCAACCTGGCGGGCAACGCGGTCAAGTTCACTCACCGCGGGTCCATCACCATCCGCGTGCGGGCCGCCGCGGGCCCGGCCCCGGACGAGAGCCGGACCGTGGGCGTGGCCTTTGCCGTGGAGGACACGGGCATCGGCATCCCGCGCGAGTTCCTGGACTCCATTTTCCAGAGCTTCTCCCAGTCCACCCGCGCCTTCGGCGGCACCGGCCTGGGACTGGCCATCTGCAAGCAGCTCATCTCGCTCATGGGCGGGGACATCCGGGTGGAGTCCACCGTGGGCAAGGGCAGCGTTTTTTCCTTCACGGTCTGGTTCGAACAGGGCTTCTCCTGCCCCATGCCCGACGAGGACGACATCCACCGGCGGCCCGAGGCCCCGACCCGGCCCGTGCGCGTGCTCGTGGCCGAGGACAACGACGTCAACATCATGGTCACCACCCTCAAGCTCGAGGACCTTGGCTACTCCTACGCCGTGGCCAAGACCGGGCTCGAGGTCCTGGACCTGCTCAAGCGCGAGCCCTTTGACCTCATCCTCATGGACATCGAAATGCCGGTGCTGGACGGCATCTCCACCACCAAGGCCATCCGTTCGGCCGTGCCGGGCGGGCCCATCGCGGACCCGAATATCCCGATCATCGGGGTCACGGCCCACGCCCTCAAGGAGTTTCGCGACAAGAGCCTGGGCGCGGGCATGGACGACTACGTGGCCAAGCCCGTGGACTTCAACGAACTGGCCGTGATCATCAACCGGCTCATCGGCGCGGCCCCCGCGCCCCCGCAGCCCCCGGACGCGGGCACGGTCCAGGCCGAGGCCGAACCCATGGACGCTCTGCCGCCCTGGACCCCGGAAGCGGCCATGGAGCACCTGGGCGTGGACGAGGCCATCTTCGCCGACTTCCTGGTCACGGCCAAAACCGAACTCTCGCTGCTGACCGAAGAGCTGGAGCAGGCCACCGGCGCGGGCGACACGGCCAAGGCCGGAGAACTGGCGGGCACCGTCCGGTCCGTGTGCACGGCCATCGGGGCCAACGCGGCCGCCCTGACCGCCGCCTCCCTGGCCGCCGCCTGCGCGGGGAAAGGCGACGAAAACGGGCTTTTCTCCCGCCTGCGCGAAGAGATATCCAGCCTGATGAAAATCATGGACTAAGATTTTACAGGGACCTATTCTCCCAGGTAGAAGTGGGAAATGTCCGTTCCGTCGTCCTGGTCCGCGTACCGACTTTTCGAAAAGGAGGAGAGCCATGCCCGGTGAGGAGTTTGCCGAGTTGCGGAAATTCGTGGCCCCGGAGTTCGTCTTCGGCCCGGGCGCGGCCATGCTGGCCGGGCAATACGCCGCCAACCTCTCCACCAAAAAGGCCCTGGTGGTCTCCTGCCGGGCCCTGGAGGCCATCGGCTGCACCGGTCGGGTCGTGGACTCCCTCACCCGGGAGGGCGTGGCCTGCACCGTGTTCTCGGACGTGACCCCCAACCCGCGCCACGAGGAGGTCATGGCCGGGGCCGAGGTCTACCGCCGCGAGGGCTGCGATTCCCTCGTGGCCGTGGGCGGCGGATCGCCCATGGACTGCGCCAAGGCCATCGGCATCGTCTGCACCAACGACAGGCACGTCCTCGAATTCGAGGGCGTGGACAATGTGGAACGGCCCGGGCCGCCGCTCATCTGCATCCCCACCACCGCCGGAACCGCCGCCGACATCTCCCAGTTCTGCATCATCAACGACACCGACCGGAAGGTGAAAATCGCCATCGTGTCCAAGACCATGGTCCCGGACGTGGCCCTCATCGACCCCAAATTGACCCTGACCATGGACGCGCGGCTTACCGCGCACACCGGCCTGGACGCCCTGACCCACGCGGTCGAGGCGTTCGCCTCCAACGCCGCCTCGGCCATCACCGACCTGAACGCCATGGAGGCCATGCGCCTCGTCCGCAAACACCTGCGCAACGCGGTCGAGCGCCCCGACGACCTGGAGGCGCGCACCGGCATGATGCTCGCTTCCACCTACGCGGGTCTGGCCTTCTCCAACGCCATTCTCGGCGCGGTCCACGCCATGGCCCACAGCCTGGGCGGCCTCCTGGACCTGCCCCACGGCCTGTGCAACGCCATCCTCCTGGACCGCGTCGTCGCCTACAACTTCGACGCCGAACCGGAGAAATACCGCCGTCTGGGCGTCATCCTGGGCGCGGACATCCCGGAGGAGACCTCCATCGACGAGGCCAGGGAACGCACCCTGGAGGCGATCCGCGACCTGAAGCGGAGCGTGGGCGTGACCCACACACTGTGCGAACTGGGCATGACCGACGAGGACCTGCCCCTGCTGGCGCGCAACGCCCTGTCCGACGCCTGCATGCTGACCAACCCCAAACAACCGACGGCCGATGAGCTCATCCAGATATTCAAAGCCACCTGCTGATTCCGAACCGGTCCAGGCCACGGAGCGCGAAAAGCTCATCGGCCTGGGCAAACGTTCCATCAGCAAGAGTTACTACCCGGAACTCAAGAGCCGGCTGGATGAACTCGAACATTTCCGCGCCCTGCTCGACAGGGTCAACGACGCCATCTTCGTGGTCGACGCGGACAGCGGCGTCATCCTGGACATTTCGGGCGCGGCCGACGCCCTGCTCGGCTGCGGCCCGGAACAGCTGCGGGGCATGAGCTTCAAGGAGATCCTGCCTCCGCACATCCGCCGCCACGCCAACAACCTCTTCCACAACGAGACCAAGACCGTGCGTCTGGAGACCGAATTCATCTGCCCCTTCTGCGACGGGCAGCCCCCGGTTCCGGTGGACCTGACCCTCAGCCTGGTCTCCTTCCAGGACCAGCGCCAGGCCATCATCGTGGCCCGCGACATCAGCGAGCGCAAACGCTCGGAACGCGCCCTCAAACGCAGCCACGACCAGTTGGAGATCCGGGTCCGCGAACGGACCAAGGAACTGGATCAGGCCAACCGGGCCAAGTCCGAGTTCCTGTCCACCGTGTCCCACGAACTGCGTACCCCCCTGACCGCCGTGCTCGGTTTCGCCAAGGTCACCCGCAAGAAACTCATCGGCTCCATCTTCCCGGCCCTGGACCGCATAGCGGACGACGAACTGAGAAACGAGATGGAGGTAGTCCGCAAGAACCTAGAGATCATCGCAGGCGAAGGCCAGCGCCTTACTTCGCTGATCAACGACGTCCTCGACCTGGCCAAGATGGAGGCCAACCGCGTCGAATACGTCATGGCCCCCATTCACCCCGAAGAGTTCATCACCCGGACCGTGGAGGTCACCTCCTCCCTGTTCGACGACAACAACCTGACCCTGAACCTGAACATCGAATCCCACCTGCCCATGGTCAAGGGCGACATGGACCGGCTCATGCAAGTCATGGTCAACCTCTTCTCCAATGCCGTGAAGTTCACCTCCCGGGGCGCCGTCACCTGCGCCGCCCGCGCCGTGGAAGACACCGTGCGCATCAGCGTGGCCGACACCGGCATCGGCATCCAGCCCGAACTCCTCGAATCCATCTTCGAGGAATTCACCCAGGCCGGGGAACACCTGTCCAACCGACCCGCCGGAACCGGACTCGGCCTGACCATCTGCAAACACATCGTCCACGAACACGGCGGCCATATCTGGGCCGAAAGTACACCCGGCCAGGGCAGCAAATTCATCTTCACCCTGCCCGCCTTGAAGCGCGGTTAGCGGTCTGGCGTGAAGGGGGATGGAATGCCTCCGGCGGCCCCTTCGGGTGGAGCCCTCGCCGGGGGGCGTCTCCGACGGGCAGGGCGCTGCCCTGGACCCCCATGTTCGCTTCGCTCAGGGGCGTGCGGACGCGGAAGACTACGACAAAGACGCCTTCCGCCGTGCCGGTTGGCGATTCCGGGCAGGGGAAACGGGTGTGACGCCGTGCGCATTTCCATAAGATCGCCCGCCGTTCCCCCTGCCCGAAATCGCGGGGTTTATTTTTTGGAAAGGGCTTGGCGCAATGGGTACTGCCGTTTTTCAGAAATAAGAAAACGCCGCAAGACCGCTTTGGCGGGTTTCGTCCACGCCCGCCTGCGGCGTTGGGCAACCGTCCCGAAGGGTTCGCGCCGGGCGGCCCTCCGGGGCCCGTGGACGTCCGGCGCGAACACTTCGGGACACCACCCGGCCGAGCTACTCACACTCCCCCACGCGCAACAATCCGCCATCCCGCTTCGCACCTTCGCCGTAGGCGACCCAAAAAGTTTGGGAAGGGGGTCCAGGGGGGAACCCTTTTCAAAGGGTTCCCCCCTGGCGGGGTCTGGGGCAGCGCCCCAGCCGCCGGAGGCCTCCCCGCTCGTCCAAAAAGAGACGCGCCCTCCCAGAAGAGAGCGCGTCGTGTTCGCGGCGACGGGTGCGGGGCGGTTGGTCAGGCCGTTCCCGCGTTGCCGGTGCGGCTGGAGGTTGAGGCAGAAGGCGTGGAGTCTTGGAGGCCGCTCTGTTCGAGGTCGTGGGCGAGGGGCTCGAGGAGCAGGGAAATAAGTTGGGCATTGGGCGCCGGTTTGGACAGGCGCAGGATGGTGAGCGCCACGAGAATGACAAGCAGCAGGAGCGCGACCGGGACGGCGGCACACATGACGGACCTCCATGTTTGGCACAGGAGACCAGACCGGTGTTACGGAAATATGGAGGGCTCGTGACCCTTGGGTGACGTTGCGGGGACTAGTCCGCTTTTTCGATGATCAGGTTGGGCAGCTCGTCGGTGTCATCGGGTTTGATGGGGAACCGCTTGGTGAGCATTTCGCCGCACCGGGTCACGCCTGCGCACAGGGCCTCGCCGGGTTTGCCCGCGCGGATGCCCTTGGTGACCAGGGTGACGACCTCTTCCCAGGCCTGAGGGTTGACCAGGTCGTTGATGCCCTTGTCGGCCAGGACCTGGACCGAGCGCTCGTAGACCGAGACGTAGAGGATGATGCCGGTCTTGTCGCGGGTGTCGTGCAGGCCGTGGGCGTGGAAGGCGGTGAAGGCGGCCTCGGCCACTTCCTCGCGCATCTCGCGTTTGGAGACAAACGGGCGCTTGAGGGCCGGGAGGGCGTCGAACAGGCGCGAAAAGCAGAAGAACAGAGCCAGGAACAGGGCCAGGAAGACCCACATGTCCTCACGGCCCAGGGCCAGGGTCAGCGCCACGGCGACGAGCGCGCCGAGGATGAGGCTGCCGATGAGCCCGGCCCTCGGGTAGTCGTAGCTCATGGTCGCGATGACCGGCACGATTTCGCCTGAGGTCGTGGCTTCGGCCTTCTTGACGCACTGAACGAGCGCGTCCTGTTCCGCTTGGGTGAGAAATGTTTCCGCGTTGCGCATGGGTTGTCCCTTTTGTTTACCAGCCGCCGGAGGCGCCTCCGCCTCCGAATCCGCCGCCGCCGAACCCGCCGAATCCGCCGCCGCCAAAGCCGCCTCCGAATCCGCCGCCACCGCCGATGCGCGGGCCGGGCATATAGATGAAGCCGGGGCCGCTGCGCCGGACCGTGTTGGCTCCTTCGGTCGCTCCGGGGATGCGGCGGCGGCCAAACTTTTCGGTCAGCAGGATCATGAAGATCATGGGGCCGATGAGGATGGCCAGGATGTTGAGCTTGCTCTTGCGCTTCTTGGGCAGGGCGGTGAACTCGCCGCGCACGGCACCGGTGATGGCGGTCACGCCTTCGAGGAAGCCCTGGTTGTACCGTCCGGCCCGGAACTGTGGGGTGATCACGTTGTCGATGATCTGCCCGGCCAGGACGTCGGTCAGGCGTCCTTCCAGGCCGTAGCCGACCTCGATGCGGATCCTGCGGTCTTCCTTGCTGACCAGGAGGATGACCCCGTTGTCGAAGTCCTTGTGGCCGACCTTCCAGGCCTCGGCCACGCGGATGGAGAAGTCCTCGATGGCGTCGCCCTCAAGCGACGGGACGGTCAGGACCGCCACCTGGGTGGAGTCCGACTCCTCCAGGGCGGCCAACTGGCTCTCGAGGGTCTGCCGGGTCTGGGGCGACATCATCCTGCCCAGGTCGTTGACCCGCGTGGTGTACGGCGGAACGTCCAAGGCCAGGGCCGTGGCGCTCAGGCCGAGTACCAGGACCAGGGCCGCGAACAGGGCGTACAGTCTGTTTGTGGGGAAGCGCACCGCGATGCCCGCCTAGGACTCGGACCCGAAGTTGACCTTGGGTGCGGTCTTTGCCTCCGGGGCAGCCTCGAAGAACTCCTTGCGCTCCAGGTGGAGCAGCAGCGAGTTGGTCAGGGAGTTCGGGAACTTGCGGATGGAGAAGTTGAAGGTCTTGACCGCATCGTTGTAGCGCTGCCGGGCCACGTTGATGCGGTTCTCGGTGCCCTCGAGCTGGTGCTGCAGGGCCAGGAAATTCTGGTTGGCCTTGAGGTCCGGGTATCGTTCGACCACGACCATGAGCCGGGACAGGGCCGAGGAGAGCTGGCCCTGGGCGGCCTGGAAGTTGGCCAGGGCGTTCTTGTCGGTCAGCATCTCCGGGGTGAGCTTGGTCTGCGTGGCCTTGGCGCGCGCCTCGACCACGGCGGTCAGGGTGGATTTTTCGTGGGCGGCAGCGCCCTTGACGGTCTCCACCAGATTGGGGATCAGGTCCGCGCGGCGTTGCAGGGCGGATTCCAGGTTGGCCCACGCGCCGTAGACCTCTTCCTCCTGCTGTTGCATGGAGTTGTAGCCGCATCCGGCCAGGGAGGCCGCTATGAAAAGGGCCGCAAGGACCGTGACAAGTCGTTTGAGCATGGCTTGTTTTCCCTTGGTTGGGGTTTGTCTTTGTTGCGCAACAAGATGCGCCCGGCAGCGTGAAAGTCAAGGCGTGCCGGGGGGGGATTGTCCGCAATCCGGCTATTTTTTCTTCTTGGCGGGCCGTTTGAGCCGCTTGCCGGCGGCCAGAAGCTTGCGCAGCTCGGCCGCGGCCTTGACCATGTCGGAGTCGTGGAGCAGGAACCGCTCCTTGGCGGTCTGGAAATGCCAGCCCGCGGGCCGGGTCAGGAACTTGGCCCCGCGCGAAAGCAGGTATTCCTCGGCCTCGGTCTCGGCGGCCACCCCTTCCAGCTCGGCCAGGATTTCCTCGCGCTTTTGCATGTCCCGGAGGAACTGCGCGATCTCGTAGACGGAACGCAGCAGGTCCTCCGGCTGGATATCGGTGTCCTTCTTGCGCCCGGAGAGATGTCGTTGGAGTTCGTTGAGGTCCGTCTTCAGCTCCTTGATCTCGAACAGGGCCTTTTCTTTTGAAATATCAATTTTGTCGGTAAGTTGCTTGTAGATCGCTCGCAATTTCTGTGTGGACATGGAACCTGCTCTTCACCTTGCTGTTACCCCGGATTATCAAAAGCCTAGTTTAGGCTAGCCCATTTTCCGGGCGGTCCGCAACCGGTGGAGCCATCATTTTTCGTGTATTTCCGCGCGTCCGCCGGTCAACTCGACCACGGTGCGGGCAAACCCGTCCACGTGCTCCTCGGGCAGTTCCACGGTGAATTCGGCCACGTCGCTGAAGGCCTCGTCCGCCACTTCGGCCTCGAAGCCGGGCAAAAGCCGCTTGAAGAGGGTCACGGACGGGTAGGGCAGGGACACCCCGAGGCGTCTGGTCACGATCATGTCGCGCAGGGGCAGGGTTTCCAGGCCGAGATTGACCAGCCCGGCGTAGGCCCGGACCAGGCCGCCGGTGCCGAGCTTGGTCCCGCCGAACCAGCGGGTGACCACCACCGCGATCTCGCCCACGCCCGAGTGGAGCAGGACGCCCAGCATGGGCTTGCCCGCCGTGCCGCCCGGCTCGCCGTCGTCGCTCAACCCCACCCGGGCCGTGTCGCCCGGCGGACCGGCGTTGAAGGCCCAGCAGTTGTGCGTGGCCTCCGGGAATTCCTCCTTGACGGCGGCGACAAAGGCGCGGGCGGAGTCCATGTCCGGGGCGTGGTTCATGGAGGCCATGAACCGGCTGCGCTTGATGGTCTGCTCCACCCGGTGGAAGGCGGCGGGGATGGGGTAACGTTCGGCCATGGGCCGGTGTAGCCCGGCCGATTAAAAAGGGTCAACCCCGGCTCGGCTCAGGTCCTTTCGGCCAGCCGGCGGAGGTCCCCGCGCAATTGGGCTTTCAGTTCCGGGAACACGCCCCGGTCCGGCAGCAGTGCCAGGAGCTGCTCGAAGTGGCCGGTGTCGATCAGCCGGTTGTAGGCGTAGGCGAAGTGCAGGTCGTGGACCCAGGCGCACAGGAACAGGACGAAGTCGTTGGACCAGCGCATGGACGCGTACGGGATGAGCCTGCGCTCCCGGGTGCGGCGGACCACGTCGGGCGAGACCTCGTCGGGGTGCACGGTGATGCCGTATTTGATCGCCCTGCCGGTCAGCTCCTTGTGCAGCAGGCCGCCCACGCTGTTGCGCACCGCGTCGAGCTTGTCCGCGTCCCGGACCATCTCGGTCACCATGCGCGCGTCCGGATTCATTCCTTCAGGCAGGGCGGCCCGGTTGTGCAGGCGCACCGCCTCGATGACCACGGAGCGCCAATGTCCGTCCAGGCCGTCCAGCACGTCGGAACCGGCCAGGATGCGCGCGCCCTCCGCGCCGTGGTCGTATTCGGTGCCGTCGTCGGCGGTCCGGCGGTCCACCAGCTGCGCGAACCGCCCGGTGTCGTGCAGAATGGCCGCGATCTCGGCGGCCAGGGCAAGGTCGGGATCGGGCCGTTCCTCCGTGAGGATGTGGCGCACGTGGGCCAGCACGCGCATGGGATGCATGATCTTGCGCCGGACCCGGATGCGGAGTTCATCGGGCGCGCGGTCCTCGAACGTTCGGCCCAGGTCCACGAGCCAGCGGAGGGAGCGGGTGATGCGGGTGTCCATGACCGGAGTGTAGCGCAAGCCGAAACGGGTTGCCAGCGGGCTAGGACCGGATCCCCGGCTCCTCCTCCATGAGCGCCTTGAGGATCAGGCCGAAGAAGCCGCCGTCTTCGCCCATGTAACGCCAGCCGAGTTGGGAGGAGCAGCCGGTGCACAGGACCACCTGCCAGCGGTAGCCCGGGAACCAGGTGAACTCGCCGGTCTCGGGCCCGGCCGGGGTCAGGTTTTTGGCCGAGGCGAAGCAGCCGAGTTCGAAGACCAGCCCATCCGGGTTGAAGAACACATGCCGGTGGCGGCCGTTGATCTTCATGCCCAGGTCGCGCCGGGTGATCCGGCTGCGGCACGCACGGCAGACCAGCACTCCGCCGGTCTCCGCCTCCACTGGTTCCAGGCGTTCGCCCGGCCGGTCTCCCGCTCCCGGACCGCCCGGCGAATCGCCGGAAGGCGGGACTTCCCGGTCCTGTTCCCGGCGCAACGCTCGCGCCGCCGTCTTGCAGTCTATGGCCATACGGGACCTCCACTCCGCCTATACCCCACCGGCCCCCATTGGTCGAGTGCGCAGAATTTTCTTCGTTTTGCATGCATCTTGTGCTTCCTTTTTTTCCCGTAAGATTACATTATGCCATCAACGGCACAATGAATTGCGGCCATCAGGTGGTCGTAGCGGACATTAACTGTTGCATATTCAATGTAATACGAACGATTGGAGGAAATCATGAAGTTAAGCGCACGCAATCTCATCCCCGGCACCGTCAAAGAAGTCACCATCGGCCTGGTCAATGCCGAGGTCGTCATCGAAATCGCTCCCGGCGTGGAGATGGTTTCGGTCATCACCAAGAATTCCGTGGAACGCATGGGCATCAAGGTCGGCGACAAGGTCGACGCCATGGTCAAGGCCACCAGCGTCATGATCGCCAAGGACTAACCTCGGCGCAACGGATGAAAGCCAGGCGGACGCCCTTCGGAGCGTCCGCCTTTTTCTATTGGGCCGAGAGGGAGAAATCGGGAAATGAAGGCCGCTTCGCGGCGAACGTCGGGTGACTTCGCCTCTGGCGGGCAAGGGGCGCACCCTTGCAGCCCTCTTCCGCGCCTTCGGCCCGGTTGGAGTTGACCCTTTTGATGCCCGGCCGTACAGATGGATCATGCCCGGCAAAATCGATTCCCCGCATCTGCGGTTGTGCGACGCCTGCTGCGACAACTCCGGCACCAACAAGGAGATGGTCAAAACCGGCGGGTGCACCTGCGACATCTGCGGCTGGGCCTGCAAGTGCTGCGGCGACGACGGCAAACAGTTCGTCAACAAGGTCCTGGTGCGCACCATCCCGGCCGAGGGGTGGGCCTATCTCCAATGGCGCAACAGCCGCAGCCTCGTGCCCCTGGACTGGGAACGGCTGTTTCGCCATGGCCGGGCTGAAGACAATAAAAAAGACTGAGTTACTGAGCTGTTAAAGATCATCCAAAACAATAGATAGCTAACTATACATCAGTCGGGCGGGCAAGACAGCGTCTCAGGCAAAGAGTATGGGCCGGACCAGAGAGGCGGCGATGGACCACATGGTCAGGCAGACCGCCCCGTCCAGGATGCGCCAGGTCAGGTCGCGTGAGAACAGCGGGGCCAGGACCTGGCCTCCCAGACTCAGGCACAGGAACCAGGTGAACGAGGCCGCGAACGCGCCCAGGCCGAAGGCGTATCGCGCCGTGCCCGGGAATCGTCCGCTGACCGAGCCCATAAGCACCACGGTGTCCAGGTACACGTGCGGATTGAGGAGAGTCACGGCCAGGGTCAGTGCCAGGGTGCGACGCAGGCCCTGCTCGACTTCCTGCCGCGTCTCCATTGACCCGCCGCGCAACGCCGCTTTCAACGCGCCCAGGCCGTACCAGGCCAGGAACGCCGCCCCGGCCCAGGCCGCGATCAGCCCCAAGGTCGGGTTGGACGCCACCATCGTGCCCACGCCGGTCACGCCCAGGCCAATGAGCAGGCCGTCGCACAGGATGCACAGCGCCGCCACCGCCAGATGATGGTTGCGCCGGACGCTCTGCGTCAAAACAAACGCGTTCTGCGCCCCGATGGCCACGATCAGCCCGCCTCCCATGGCATACCCTTGTATGAATGGTGTCATTTGTTGTGCCTCCGGCGGCCGAGGGAAGGGGAAGAGGGAACCCTTTGAAAAGGGCTTCCCTCTTCCCCTTCCCCCGGACCCCCCATCCCCTTCTCCCTCCTAAACTTTTTGTGCCGCTTCGCGGGGAGGGGTGAGGGTGGTTGGTTCAGGTTGTTGTTGATTGAAGTTGTAGAGGCGAGGCGTGGTGGTGTAAAACTAATTGTTTTCAGTGTTCATTAGAAATGCTAATGAACAGGCATGTTGGATTACAAGTTGCTTGAGGCCTTTGCCGCCGTGGTCGGGGAAGGCGGGTTCGAGAAGGGCGCGCGGGTCCTGCATCTGACCCAGGGGGCCGTGTCCCAGCGGGTCAAACTGCTGGAGGAACAGGCCGGATGCGTGCTCCTGGTGCGTTCCTCGCCGCCCCGGCCCACCGTGGCCGGGCAGGCCATGCTCAAGCATTTCCGACAGGTGCGGCGGCTTGAAGAGGACCTAAGCGCGGGGCTGGGCCAGAACGAGGCCGGGTTCGACACCCTGCCCGTGGGCGTGAACGCCGATTCCCTGGCCACTTGGTTCTTTCCGGCCCTGGACGGCTATCTGGACGCCGAACCCGTGCTGCTGGACCTGTCCGTGGACGACCAGGCCGAAACCCTCAAACTCCTCAAGGCCGGCGATGTGCTCGGCTGTGTCGCGGACCGCGCCGAACCGGTCCAGGGTTGCCGCGTGGAGTATCTCGGCGACATGGATTATCGACTGTATGCCACACCGTCATACAAAACGAAATGGTATAAGAACGGCGCTGTGTTGGAGAGCGTGGAGAACGCCCCTGTCCTCGTCTTCAACCGCAAGGACGTCATGCACGAAGTCCTGTTGGGCGAGGCGCTGGGGCAGCGGCCCAATCTGCGTTCGCCCTTCTATCTGCCGTCGGCCGAGCAGTTCGCCCCGGCCGTGGCCTCGGGCCGGGTGGCGGGCATGCTTCTGGACCAGCAGGCCGCGCCCTATCTTGAGCATGACGAGATCGTCGATCTCCTGCCCGGGCACGTCTTCACCGTGCGCCTGCACTGGCAGTGCTGGAACCTCGAATCCGCCCGGCTGGCGTCCTTCACCGACGCTCTGGTCCAAGGCGCGCGCCGCCTGCTCATCCAGCGCCCCTAGGTTTGCCCATGCCCACCCTTTGTTGTATTCACCGGGAAACATTCGCCGCATCAAGGAGTCTTTCATGAAACGGTTCGCCCTGGCCCTGTCCGTCCTCGCCCTCTTCCTCGCCTACGGTTGCTCCAAGACCTACTATTCCGCCATGGAATCCGTGGGGTACGACAAGCGTGAGATCCTGTCCGACCGGGTCGAAAACGCCCGCGAATCGCAAAAGGACGCAAAGGAGCAATTCGCCTCGGCCCTGGACCAGTTCAAGTCCGTGGCCGCCTTCGACGGCGGCAAGCTTGAGGCGGTCTACGAAAAACTCAACGACGAATACGAGGACTGCAAGGACCAGGCGGACGACGTCAAGGCGCGCATCGACTCGGTCGAGGACGTGGCCCAGGCACTGTTCGACGAATGGAGCGGCGAGATCAAGCAATACTCCAGCGCCAAGCTGCGCCGGTCCAGCGAACAGAAATTCGCGGCCACCAAAAAGAAATACAACGGCCTGATCCGGGCCATGCGCAATGCCGAGAGGAAAATGCAGCCCGTGCTCAACGCCTTCCACGACCAGGTTCTCTACCTCAAGCACAACCTCAACGCCAAAGCCATCGCCTCCCTTCAGGGCGAACTCACTTCCATCCGCTCCAACGTGGACTCCCTCATCAAGGAAATGGACAAATCCATAGCCGAAGCCGACTCCTTCATCGAGACTTTGGAATAACGGCGGTTCCAGACAACCCAAAAGGGCCTGCAACCATTGGTCGCAGGCCCTTTTGGGTCGAGGATGTTTCAGGCGTTCTTGAAGGCGTTTCCCCTCGCCCTATTTGACGATCATGACGGAGTTTCGGGCCTTTTCGGCCACTTCGTGGGACACGCTAAACCCTTTGGCGAACCAGGGTTTGAGGGATTCGGAGGCGAGGATGAGGGAGAAGTCGTAGCCGATGGTGATGATGGTTTCCACGGGGTCGCCGACCTCGACGAGGATTTCGGCGGGTGTGGTGCCGAGTTCGCCGAGGATCTGGGCGGCTTCCTGGGCGGCTTTCCGGGCCGAGGCGAGGTCGGCCTCGGTGGGAGCCACGGACAGGATGGACAGGGGGTACCGGCAGGACTGGAAGTAGCGGCTGACCATGGGGAGCATGGCCCGGGACTGGTCGGTGTCCTGGACGCAGACCAGGTGGTTGCGGCCGGGTTCGAGATTCCGGGCCACGATGACCGAGCAGTGCGCGTGGGCGGCGATCTGGAGGGCCAGGGGTTTGCGGGAGAAGAGTTTTCTGAGCCCGGTCATGGGTTCGGGCGAGGCGCCGACGATGACCACGTCGGCCTTGAATCGCTTGGCCTCGTCGGACACGGCGGTGGTCACGTCCTTGGCGGTGCGCAGCCGCAGGGAGATGATGCCGCCGCAGGGGTTCTCGTAGTCGCGGATGTACTCGCCCGCCGGGTCGCCCTTGATCTCGCTGTGTTTCCATTCGCGTTTCGCGCCGGGTTCGATCTCGCCCAGTTCCACGAGGATGTCGCGGGCGGCCTTGAGCTGGCGAAGGCCGGGCAGTTCGAGCCCCCAGTCCAGGACGTTCTCGCGGGCCACGCGCACTTCCATGCCGCCGGAGTTGAGGCCGCTGTCCAGGGGCCGGACATAGAGCAGGGCAATATCGGCGCAGGCGGTCTTGGATAGGCGGACGGCGTAGCGCAGGCTGGCGTAGGCTTCGGGGCCGCCGCCGATGCAGATGAGGATGCGCATGTTGAGCTTGTCGTCCGAGGTCATGGACAACTCCTTAGAGGCCGATGAGGGGCCAGTACAGTTTGGATGCCGTCAGGAGCACGATAAAGGACATGAGGGCCATGCGCCAGCCCACTTTCATGAAATCCGTGGGGCGCAGGTAGCCCGAGGAGTAGACGATGGTGGAGGCCGGGGTGCCGATGACCGTGAAATAGGCGAACGCGCTGGAGATGGCGGTGACCATGCCCACGGCCAGGGGGTTGGACTCGGTGGCCAGGGCGATGGTCAGGACAATGGGGCCGAGCACGGCCACGGCCGCGCCGTTGCTCATGGTGTTGGTGATGAAGGTGGTCAGGAGCATGACCGCGGCCAGCAGGCCGAGGCCGGTGTTGAGGCCGAACGGGGCGAGCCCGTCCATGAACATGCCGGCCACCCAGGCGGCCGCGCCGGTGTCGCGCATCTGCACGCCGAGCGAAATGGCGGCGGCGTAAAGCAGGACTACGCCCCAGTTGACGCCTGAGTTGAGGTCCTGCCAGCGGACCAGGCCGGTGACCAGGAAGAGGACCGCGCCGAGGATGGCGATGGTGCCCATGCCGTATTTCGAGGAAAAACCGACCCAGCCCGCCAGGGTCAGGAGAAACAGGACGATGGCCACGTAGTGGCGGCCGGTCAGAGCCCCTTCGCTGCCGACCTGTTCCCTGAGTTTGGCCACGGCCGGACCGAGGTCGCGCAGGTCGGTTTTGAAGGTACGGCGGAGGATGAGGTGCATGAGCGGCAGCTGGATGAGGAAGATGGGGTAGGCGTAGATCATCCAGTGCAGGTAGGAGACCGAGTAGCCGTGGGTGGCCGGGTCGTCCGGTGCGTAGAAGAAGTCGCGCAGGTAGTCGATCATGATCGCGTTGCGCGCGCCGCCCGACGGGGTGCCGATCCCGGCCATGGCGCAGGCGTAGGAGATGGAGAAGAGAAAGAGCACGGCCAGGGCCCTCTGCTGCTTGGCGTCGTCGGTGGCCAGCTGGATCAGGGACAGGGCCACGGGCAGCATCATGGCGGCCACGGTGTGCTCGCCGATGAACGAGGCGAGCAGGCCGGAGAAGACCGAGATGCCGAAGGCGATGGCATAGGTGGATGAGCCGGTTACCTTGATGATCAGCAGAGCCAGGCGCTTGTCGAGCTTCTGTTTGACCAGGGCCACGGCAAGCATGAGCGAGCCCATGATGAACAGGACCGAGTCCTTCATCAGGGACTTGGCCACCAGCGAGGAATCCAGCCCGAGGAGGAAGACCTGGCCGAGGATGATCAGCAGGGCCACGGCGGGCAGGGGGATGGGCTCGGTGATGAACAGGATGGTCGCGCCCACGGTCATGACCAGCACGCGCCAGCCCTCCTGGGTGACGCCCTCGGGCGGAGGCAGGAGCAGCATGGCGGCCTGGATGGCCAGGGTGAGGAAAAACCAGCGTTTTTCACGGAGAAAATGGATCACGGTACGGGCACTATACATGCGGGAACGGATCGCCGCCAGTTCAAAGCGCAGGAAACGGGGTGCGCCATGGCGGGATTTGCATTGGGCCGGGTATCGGGTATTGTGCTTGAGCGCGGAAACCCGCGCGCGCCAACCGCAACCAGGAGATTCCCTTGAAACGCACCCTGTCCGCCCTGTGCCGCAACGAACCCGGCGTCCTGGCCATGATGGCCCGGGAATGCGGTAAATACGACGCCAATATCCTCTCCCTGGCCGCCGGGGAAACCGAGAACCCGCAGGTCTCCCGCATCATCCTGTGCATGGACGGCGACGACGAGGCCGTGGACAGGATCGGCCGCTACCTGGAGTCCCTGGACGCGGTCATCCAACTGGACGACCTGTCGCGCAAGGATTTCGTGGACCGCGAGCTGGTCATGATCAAGGTGGCCATGGACCCGGCCCAGACCAGCCAGTTGATGCAGGTCTTCGAGGTCTTCCGGGCCAACGTGGTCGGCATGGGCCGGGAGACGGTCACGGTGGAGCTGTCCGGCGACCAGGAGCGCGTGGACGGGCTGATCAAGATGCTTGTGCCCTACGGGATCAAGTCCATGTGCCGGTCCGGGATGATCGCGCTCAAGCGCGGGGATGAGTAAGTGTCCGAGTTTTCACCCGTCACGAGTCTGAACGAGTTGGCCCGGGCCGCCCTGGATTACGGCCGGGGCGGGACCATGCCCAAGGTGGCCATCGCCCGGTCCGCCGAGGGGTTCGTGCTGAGGGCCGGTATCGAGGCCTTTGAGCGCGGCGTGGCCGAGCCCATCCTGGTCGGCGACATGGAGGAGACCCGGCGCATCGCGGACGAGCGGGGGTTGGACATCTCGCCCTTTCGGCAGGTGCACGTCACCGACGACGCCGGGGCCGTGTTCGAGGCGGTCCGGCTGTTTCGCGAGGGCGAGGCCCAGCTGATCATGAAGGGGCTGGTGCCCACGGCCACCTTGCTCAAGGCGGTGCTCAACAAGGAGACCGGCGTGCCCCACGGCGGGCGCATCCTCAGCCACGTGGCGGTCTTCGAGTCCCCGGTGGACGGCCGCCTGATGCTCATGACCGACCCGGGCGTGAACATCGCGCCTTCCCTGCAGCGCAAGGTGGAGATCCTCAACAACGCCCTGGAAGTGGCCCGGGCGCTGGGCATGGCGGCCCCCAAGGCGGCCGTGCTGGCGGCCACGGAAAAGGTCAACTACCCGGCCATGCCCGCCACCCTGGACGGGGACATCCTGACCAAGATGGCCCGCCAGGGCCAGTTCGGCGACGCGCAGGTCTTCGGTCCGCTGTCCCTGGACCTGGCCGTGTCCCGCAAGGTGGCGGCCACCAAGCGTTTCGACAACCCGGTGGCCGGGAACGCGGACATCCTGGTCACCCCGAACATCGAGGCGGGCAACGTCCTGTACAAGTCCCTGTCCACCCTGTGCGGCTGCGTCATGGCCGCCGTGGTCGTGGGCAGCCGGGTGCCGGTGGTGGTCCCGTCCCGGGGCGACTCGGACGCGTCCAAGTTCCACTCCATCGCCCTGGCCTCTGTCCTGGCAAGGAGGAGCCAACCGTGAGCATACTGGTCATCAACCCCGGCTCCACCTCCACCAAGGTGGCCCTGTACAAAGGCGACGACACTCTGGCCGCCGAGGAACTGCAGCACTCCCGCGAGAAGATGGCCGGTTTCCGCCGGGTGGCGGACCAATTCGACTACCGCATGCGCCTGGTGGCCGAGTTTCTGGCCAAGACCGGCACGGATCCCAAGCGAATCCGGGCCGTGGTCGCCCGGGGCGGCCTGTTGCGCCCCCTGGAAGGCGGGGTTTACGAAGTGTCCGACGCCATGGTCGACGATCTGCAATCAGCCCGGTACGGCGAGCATGCCTGCAACCTGGGCGGCGTGCTGGCCCTGCCCCTGGCCCGGCACTGGGGCGTGCCCGCCTACGTGGTGGACCCGGTTGTCACGGACGAGATGATGGACAAGGCACGGCTGACCGGACTGCCCGGGCTTTTCCGGCGGTCCATCTTCCACGCCCTGAACCAGCGCGGGGTGGCCCGCATGGTGGCCGGGCGCCTCGGCGTGGAGTATCCTCACTCGAATTTCATCGTCTGCCACATGGGCGGCGGGGTATCCATAGGCGCGCACCGCCGGGGCCGCGTGGTGGACGTGATCAACGCCCTGGACGGTGAGGGGCCGTTCACCCCGGAGCGCACGGGCGGCCTGCCCCTGGTGCCGATCCTGGACATGCTCCATAACGGTGAACGCGACTACGCCGAGCTGCGCACGACCATTCTGAGCCAGGGCGGCCTGGTCGCCCACCTGGGGATCAACGACCCGCGTCTGCTCCTGGCTCGCGTGGACCAGGGCGACGAGCACGCGGCGCTCGTCTTCCGGGCCATGGCCTACGGCATCGCCCGGTACATCGTGTCCATGGCCCCGGCCCTGACCAATGATGAGGGCGGCCTGGATCTGGCCGCCGTGGTCCTGACCGGCGGGCTCGCCCGGAGCGTCCCTCTGGTGGAGGAGATCGCACGACAGGTCTCATTCCTCGGCCCGGTGGAGGTGGTCCCCGGCGAGGTGGAGATGGCCGCCCTGGCCCAGGGCGCGGTGCGGGCCCTGAACGGCACGGAGCCGGTCCGGACCTATCGGGCGGATTAACTCTTAACCCGTTATTTTCATCAATAAATACTGGTCTTCAACCAGGGACTTGCAGTAACGGTCAACGGGGTTCCATGGACAGTATCGCAGGAAGGATCACGATAGATGGGTTCGTTGTTTAGTAAATCCGCCACCTTGCGGAAGGGCGTCAGGATAACGGACGAGGAATTCGTCCAACTGCGCGACTTCATCTACGACAAGAGCGGCATCTTCGTGGACGAAAAGCGCAAGTACCTGTTCGAGAGCCGTTTCTCCCGGCGGCTGGGCGAGCTCGGCCTGACCAGCTTTACCGACTACATCAAGTACCTCAAGGTGGACCGGGGCCAGGAGCTCAAGCAGCTCTTCGAGATGGTCACCACCAACGAGACCAGCTTCTGCCGGGACACCAGGCAGCTTGAATCCTTTCGCGACAACCTGCTCACCGAGGTGCTGGACCGCCAGCGCAAGGCTGGCAGATATGAGCTGAACATCTGGTCCGCAGGGTGCTCGTCGGGCGAGGAACCCTACACTCTGGTCTTCCTTCTGCTCGAGACCCTCAAGGCCGAGATCGCCCGCTGGCGAATCAACATCACCGCCGTGGACCTGTCCGAAAAGATGATCGCCCGCGCCCAGGCCGGCATCTACCCCGAATATGCCTTCAAGACCACGCCGGACGAGATCCGCAAGCGCTACTTCAAGGAGGTCGAGGGCGGCTGGGAGCTCGACCCGCGCATCCGCAAGCTGGTCAGGTTCATGCCCATGAACCTGAACGATCCCCTGGCCCTGAAGCGGATCCCCCGGTCGCACATCGTTTTCTGCCGCAACGTGATCATCTATTTCGACGACGCCATGAAGCGCAAGGTCGTGCAGGCGTTCTACGACAACCTGCTGCCCGGCGGCTATCTGCTGGTCGGCCATTCCGAGTCCCTGCACAAGGTCTCCCAGTCGTTCAAGCCGGTCCACAACGCGGGCGCCATCGCGTACAAGAAGGAGGAATAGGCCGTGGCCACAAAGCATATAGACGAGCTCAAACCGGGTATGGTCCTGGCCTCCGACCTGGTCGCCAAGGACGGCAGGCTGCTCTTCAAGAGCGGCACCGAACTGGCGGAGAACCAGCTCCAGCTGCTCAAACGCGTGGGCATCCCCGAGGCCGACGTGCAGCCTGATCTGGCCGACCTGACCGAGGACGACCTCCTGGCCATCGAGGATTACGTGCGCGAATTCTTCCTGTACGTGAATCCGGACCACCCCGCGGTCATCGAGATGTTCCACATCGCCCTGGAACTGACCGCCCGGGCCGTGGTCGAAGGCTGGAAGCTGCCCGACCTGGAGGAACGCCGGGCCGCCAACGTCGAGCACCTGGACGACATCTTCATCACCGGCATGGGCACGCCCGAAACCATTGTCGAACATGAGACCGAACTGGCCAGCTTCCCGGACATCTTCTTCCGCATCAAAGAGGTCCTCGAGGACGACGCCGCCTCGGCCGACCGCATCGCCAAGGTCGTCAGCACCGACATCGGCCTGTCCGCCAAACTCCTCAAGCTGGTCAACTCGCCCCTCTACGGCTTCCCCCAGACCATCGACTCCATCAGCCGGGCCGTGGCCCTGGTGGGCGGCAAGGAACTGTCCACCCTGGCGCTCGGCATCTCGGCCATCAACTACTTCCAGGACATTCCGCCCGAACTCGTGGACATGCAGTCCTTCTGGCGGCACTCCATCACCTGCGGCATCTTCGCCCGCATGCTCGCCGGAACCCAGAGCGGGCTGTCCCCGGAACGGTTCTTCATCGGCGGCCTGCTCCACGACGTGGGCCGGCTCATCCTGTTCAAGAAACTGCCCTACGCCTCCACAGAGGCCATGCTCTTCGCCCGCGAAAATTGCCTGCCCCTGGTCGAGGCCGAAATGGCCGTCATGGAACTCTGCCATACCGACATCAGCAAACCCCTGCTCGCGGCATGGAAATTCCCCGAAAGCCTGGCCCTCATGATCAACTACCACCACAATCCCATGGAATACCCCAACCCCCTGGAACCGGCCATCGTCCACGTGGCCGACAACCTGACCAATGCCGTGGAAATCGCCCAGGGCGGCATGTACGTCATGCCCGGACTCGACGAACAGGCCTGGGAACTCCTCGGCATCGACCCCGAAAAGACCCTCAACGAAGCCGTCAGCCAATACGCCGAACAAATCGACATTGTCATGAGCGCCTTTTTCTAGGCGGCACGGGCAGCGGAGTCCGGGGAATGAATGCCTCCGGCGGGCGGGACGACGTGCGCTTTTCCACAATATCGCCCGCCGCTTCCCCTGCCCGAAATCGCGGGTTTTGTTTCTTGGAAAAGCCGTAGCGCGATGAGCTCTGCCGCTTTTCAGAAGTAGAAAACGCCGCAAGACCGCTTGGGCGGGTATGCCCAACCTCGCCTGCGGCATTGGCGACCGTTCCGAAGGTTTCCGCGCCGGACGACCCTCCGAGGCCCGTGGACGTCCGGCGCGGAAACCTTCGGAACACCACACTGCCAAGCTACTGCCGCCTCTCCGATCAACCGGTCTCACCCTGCTCGCCCGCACCTTCCCCGCAGGCGACACAAAAAGTTTGGGAAGGGGTCCAGGGCAGCGCCCCAGCCGCCGTAGACACGAAAAAAGACGCCGACAAAATCCAATCCATGTGTTGAGCGGGCCGCTTGTATGGGCTATTGTGGACAAAAGCAGACATTGGAGGTCGCATGTTTCGAATCGAGACGGACAGTCTGGGCGAGGTTCGGGTTCCTGAAGAGGCGTTGTGGGGCGCGCAGACGCAGCGGGCGCTGACGCTGTTCACCATAGACGGCGAGCTGATGCCCAGGGAGATGATCCGGGCGTATGCGATCCTGAAGAAAGCGTGCGCGCTGGCCAACGGCGGGGCCGGGAAATTGGACGATGAGCGGCGCGACCTGATCGTGGCGGTCTGCGACGAAATCCTGGCCGGACAACACGCGGACATGTTCCCGCTGCCGGTGTGGATTTCGGGCAGCGGCACGCAGTTCAACATGAACGTGAACGAGGTCGTCGCCAACCGCTGCTCGCAGCTGGCCGACAGGCCCGTGGGCTCCAAGGAGCCGGTCCATCCCAACGACCACGTCAACATGAGTCAGTCAACTAACGATAACTTTCCGACAGTCATGTATATGGCTGTCGCAAATACAATTATCGAACGCCTCCTGCCTTCGCTGAGCGCCATGCGCGAGGAGCTCTCGGGCAAGGCCGGGGCATGGGACGGGATCGTCAAGATCGGGCGCACACACATGCAGGACGCCACGCCCCTGACCTTGGGGCAAGAGTTTTCCGGGTACGCCTCCATGCTGGGGGGGGATGAGAAACGGATTCGTCAGGCGCTCGAAGACGTGTTTGAACTGACCCTGGGCGGCACGGCGGTGGGCACCGGAGTGAACAGCTGGCCCGGGTTCGCCGAGGCGGCCATCGGGCATATCGCGGAGTTGAGCGGGCTGCCGTTCGTCCCGGCCCCGAACCGGTTCGCGGCGCAGGGCGGCCATGACGCGCTGGTGCACGTGTCCGCGGCGCTGAAGACCCTGGCCAATTCCCTGAACAAGATCGCGTCGGACATCAGGCTGTTGTCGTGCGGGCCGCGCGCCGGGCTGGGCGAGCTGGTCATCCCGGCCAACGAGCCGGGCTCGTCGATCATGCCGGGCAAGGTCAACCCGACCCAGTGCGAGGCGTTGACCATGGTATCGCTGCAGGCCATGGCCAACGACCTGGCCGTGACCCTGGGCGGCACAGGCGGGGTGCTGGAGATGAACGTGTACAAGCCGCTGATGGTGCGCAACGTGCTCCACTCGGCACGACTGCTCGGCGACGGCATGCACAGCTTCACCGAGCACCTGCTCAAGGGGCTTGAGCCGGACAGGGAACGCATCGCGGCCCATGTGTCCCATTCGCTCATGCTGGTCACGGCCCTGACCCCGGTGATCGGCTACGACAAGTCGGCCAAGATCGCCCTGCACGCCCACAAGACCGGACAGAGCCTGCGCGAGGCGGCCCTGGAGCTCGGCTTCGTCTCGGCCGAGGAGTTCGACCGGGTGGTCGTGCCCGAGGAGATGATCCGCCCCAAGGGCTAGACGAACAGGGCGTACATGGTCGCCCCGACCATGACCGCCACGAGCACGCAGTTGACCCCGGTGAGCACGGCCCCGGATTTGAGGGTGCGCAGGATGGCGGCCCCGGCCAACCCCCAGGCCGAGTGGAAGGACACCTGGAAGACCATGAAGGTCAGGACAAAGACCGAGACCTGCCACAGGAGCGGCAGGGACGGGTCGGCGAACTGCGTGAACCCGACCAGGGCCATGGCCCAGCTCTTGGGATTGAGCGGGTGCAGGATGACCCCTTCCCAGAAGGTGAACCGGCGGTTCACCGCATGACTGCCCAGCCGCATGGTCAGCAGTTTCCACCCGAGATACAAAATGTAGCACGTTCCGCAAACCTTCATGACCGTCGCGAGGTTGGGTGAGGTCTGGATGATCTTGCCCAGGCCGAGCGCCACCATGGTGTCCAGGCTGACCGCGCCCACGGTGGCCCCGATCAGAAAGGGGATGGCGGACTTGAAGCCCGTGGTCTGGCCGATGCCCATCATGGTCAGGTTGCCCGCGCCGGGCGTGCCGGTCATGACGATGACAAAGAGGACGAAGGCGGCGTATGTTTCCATGTTCATGGCTGTAACTCCCCGGACCGCCGCCCTTTGGTGGCGGCCCTGCTGCGATTTTTCGTACTTTGAGGGGTAAGGTTGACTTTGTGTGTAGTCAATGAATATATTGTCTGCATGACAATATACGCACCCGCACTGGTCCGGGGCGAAGGCCCCTTGTACGTGGAGTTGGCGGACGCCATCGAACGGGATATCACGGCCGGGACGCTCGCGCCCGGCGAGCGGCTGCCCACGCACCGCGACCTGGCCGACGCGCTCCGGCTGAACGTGTCCACGGTGACGCGCGGCTACCGCGAGGCCGAGAAACGCGGACTGGTGTCCGCCACGGTGGGGCGCGGCACTTTCGTCACCTCGGACGCGGTGACCAACTCCGCCATGGTCTCGTTCGAGCCGAGCGCGCCCGGCATGCTCGAGCTCGGGCTCATCGCGCCGCTGGATCACCTGGACCCGGAGATATCCGAAGGGTTCAAACGGATCGCCCGGCGCAAGGACCCGTCAGCGCTGCTGCGCTATTCCGACCCGCGCGGCCAGGCCGAACACCGAAGGGCGGGCGCGCTCTGGGCCGAGAGGTACGGCGTCCCGGCCAAGGCCGAGGACATCATCGTCTGCGCCGGGTCCCAGCACGCCCTGACCTGCGCCCTGGGCGGCCTGCTCAAGCCCGGCGACCGGGTGGCCGTGGACCGGCTGACCTACCCCGGGCTCAAGACCCTGGCCGCCATGCTCGGCCTGCGGTTGGTGTCCATCGCCATGGACGAGCACGGCATGGTCCCGGACAGCCTGGACGCGGCTTGCCGCCGCGACGAGATCAAGGCGCTCTATCTCATGCCCGGCGTGCACAATCCCACCACCATCTCCATGCCCGAACCCCGGCGCAACGACATCGCCCGCCTGGCCGACAAACACGACCTCATCCTCATCGAGGACGACGCCTACGACCTGACCGACCCCGGCCGCATCGAACCGGTGGGCAACCGCGTGCCGCGTCGCTCGGTGTACATCGCGGGCATGTCCAAATCCCTGGCCGCCGGACTGCGCGTCGCCTTTGTCGTCGCTCCGCAGCCCATGCTCAAGCCCCTGGCCCAGGCCGTGCTCAACACCATCTGGATGGCCCCGCCCCTGAACGTGGAACTGACCGCCATGTGGATCACGGACGGCACCGCCGACCGCGTGGTGGCCGCCAAACAGGCCGAGGCCGCCCGCCGGTACATGCTCGCCTGCGACATTCTCGACGGCCTGCGCTTCCACGGCAAACCCACCGGCTTCTTCCTCTGGCTCGAATTGCCCGAACCCTGGACCGGCCACGCCCTCGAACAAACCGCCGCCCAACAGGGCGTCAACGTCTTCGGCGCCGAGAAATTCGTGGTCGGCCAAAACCCCGCCCCCCGCGCCGCCCGCGTCTCGCTCACCGGCACCGAATCCCTGGACCAGCTGAGGCAGGGATTGGTGACCTTACGGGAGATCTTGCGGGGACGGCCCTAGGATCGCCCTTTCGCTACAGCGCAATCCCCACGGCTCTGCACGGCGAGGCTTCGCCGTCGGCTATTTTCAGGGGCAGGCAGCAGAATATGAAGCTCTCGGAAGGCAGGTCGCCGAGACGGGTGAGGTTTTCGACGATGGTCAGGCCGTGGTCGAAAAGGATGCGGTGCGCGGGCAGGTCATGGGAATCCACGGGATCGGGCGACGGGGTGTCGACGCCGACGCCCTTGAGGCCGAGCCCGGCCAGGAAGCGGGCGGCGGTTTGGGTCAGGGTGGGAAAATCCCGGTAATAGCGGTCGGTGTTCCAGTGTCGGTCCCAGCCGGTGTGCAGCAGGGCGAAGTCCAGGCTGTCGATGTCGGCCAGGGACGCGAGAGCGGGCTGGTCGATGAGCGGGGTGGTCAGTGCGGTCAGGTCAAGGACCGCGCCCCAGCCGGTGAAGTTGTCCGGGCCGAGTCCGTCCAGGGTGGGCGCATCGAGAAACAGGTGCGCGGCCGCGTCCACGTGCGTCCCGGCATGGGTGGTCAGGGTAAGCGCGGTCTGGGCGAAACCGTGCTTCTTGACGAAATGGGTACGGCGCACATTGGGCGTCTCGTCGCCGGGAAAGACCGGCATGCCGGTGCGGATGGTATGGCTGAGATCGATGGTCTGCATGGCTACCCTCCGTCAGATATTGTACATGTTCATGTTCGGCCGTTTGACGAGTTGCATGCCCGGTTGGACATGCTTTCGTACGGCATCCCGTATTTCATCCATGTTCCTGGCCTTGAGGAATCGGGATTGCAGGGAGTGGCCGAACAGGAAATTGGCCGCGAAATAGATGGTGAACAGCCGGTAGCGCTTGAGCGCCCGCACCGGGTCGAAGTGATGGTCCAGGGCGTCGGCCAGTTGCAGGGCGTAGTCGCGGAAGCAGGTCTCGGGCGGGGTGTAGGGTGAGGTCCACTCGGCGAACAGCCAGGGCCGGGCGATGGCCATGCGGCCCACGGAGACGCCGGCGCAGCCCGTGGTTGCGAGCATGTCGAGGCAGTCTTCCGGGGTGATGACGTCGCCGTTGCCGAGGACCGGGATGGACACCGCGTCGGCTATGGTCTTGATGTGGCCGCGGATCGCCGGGCGGGTGCGCTTGTCCGGGGCCATGCGCGGGTGGAAGACCAGGCAGTCCGCGCCCGCGTCCTCGAAGCGTTTGGCGAGCCTCACGGCGGGTTCGATGTCCGGGGTCCAGCCGGTGCGGAACTTGATGAACAGGGGGATGGAGATGGCCCCGCGTACCCCCTCGACCACGCGCAGGGCCTGGTCCGGGTCCTTGAGCAGGGCCGCGCCCGCGTTCTTCTTGACGATGCCGGAGACCGAGCAGCCCATGTTGATGTCGAAGCCGAAGAAGCCGCAGTCCTGCACGCGCCGGGCGGCCGGAATCATCTGCTCCGGGGTGGCCCCGGCCACCTGGCAGACCAGGCGGGGAAGCTCGGCCTCGCGCCAGCGGAAGACCGGCGAGACCAGCGGGCTCTCGGTGGGCACGCTCTTGGCCCCGCACATCTCGGTGAACGTCAGCCCGCACCCGCCGTACCCGTCGAGCACCTCGCGAAAGGCCACGTTGCCGAGCCCGGCCAGGGGCGCGAGCCAGAGGCGGTTGGCCACGGTCTTGGAGCCGATGGTCAGCGGTTGATTGAGGCGTTCGGCCAGTTTCTGTCTGCGGTTTTCGTCGAGCGGTTGCATCACGGCCGAATCTGCCCGGATTTGAATCCCTGTCAAGTTGCTTTTTTATACCTCTCGGCTGTTTTCCCCTGACATTCTTCAACGAAACCGGTGTTTGCGGAAAACCGGTGGTACGGTTTGCGCACCCGGCCCGGAGGTCTTGCACGCGGCCCGGGAGCGGCGGCGAACGGTTCGCCCGCCCGCTCCCGGACACCCGCCCGGCGGACGCAGCTCGGATACCCGGCATGTCACAACCGCAACGGACAAGGAGAAACCGATGTCCACGACTGTCAGCAATGCCTTTGTCTCCCAGTACGTCGAGATGGTCCATCAGGCCTATCAGGCCCAGGGCTCCAAGATGCGCCAGACCGTCCGCCTGCAGACCGAGGTGGAGGGTGCCAAGTGCGTCTTCCAGAAGGTCGGCAAGGGCGCGGCCGGGAAAAAGACCCGCCACGGCAACGTGCCGCTCATGAACCTCAACCATTCCAACGTGTCCTGCACCCTGTCCGACTGGTACGCCGCCGAGTACATCGACAAGCTCGACGAGCTCAAGGACAAGAGCGACGAGAAGCAGGTGGCCGCCAACGCCGGCGCCTGGGCGCTCGGCCGCAAGATCGACGAGTTGATCATCACCAAGCTCGAAGGGGCCACCAACGTGGTCGCCGAGGCGGCCACAGGCCTGACCAAGGACAAGATCCTCCAGGCCTTCGGCACGCTGAACGCCAACGACGTGCCCGACGACGGCCACCGCTTCGCCGTGGTCGGCCCGCACCAGTGGAACGAGCTGCTGAACATCCAGGAGTTCAAGTCCAGCGACTACGCGGGCGAGCAGTACGCCTGGCTCAAGGGCACCGAGTCCCGCACCTGGCTGGGCATCACCTGGATGTTCCACACCGGCCTGCCGCTCGACGAGGCGGGCATGCGCAAGTGCTACATCTACCACCGCAACGCCGCGGGCCTGGCCGAGGGCCAGAAGGTCCAGGCCTTCGTGGACTGGGTGCCGGAAAAGGCCGCCCACCTGGTGGACCACATGCTCTCGGCCGGGGCCTGCCTCATCGATCCGGACGGCGTGGTCCAGATCCAGTGCGACGACGACGCGGCCATCGTCTAGGACCGCAATCGACCACAACCAACCGCAAAAGGAGATACCAACCATGGCATACACCAGCGAAGACATGCGGCTCATGGGCGGCGTGCCCGGCCAGCAGCTGTTCATCTACCGCTCCGAGGACGACGCGGCCACCGTGGCCGGGCCGGGCTACTTCGACCAGGCGGCCGAGGACTACAACCTGGAGACCGGCGACATCGTCATCGCCTGCACCGGCGCGAACATGGCTTCCGCCATCGACCTGATGGTCGCGGCCAACACGGACGGCGCGGTCACCGTGATCACCGCCTAACGGACAAACAGAGGAGATTGACGTTGGGGGCACTTCCCCCTCTATGGGCCTCCTTCGGGAGGCCCTTTCTCAAGAAAACAGCCTAGAAAGGAAAATCGATATGAACGACCTGTTGAAAAGCGATGCGTTTACTCGTACAAGAATGGATACGTTTACCGGCGCCCCCCGCCGACAGTGGCTCGAATACGCGGACGGCGTAATGGAGCCGGTCCGCAAGGAGGGCCGCCTGAGCAAAAAGTTTCACGGTAACAAGCGCTCCTTGGACTGGTGGACCGTGGAAAAACCGCTCGACTGGAACCCCACCGAGGAGGGGAGAAAGGTCTCACTGAATCATGCCTACGGTCAACCGGAGAGGGGCACAGACAAGCAGGCCAACGCGCCGAAGAATCGGCCTGTTTCTACCGGGCCCCAGCCCGCTGACCCGCCCCGCACTCTGCTCGCTATGGGAGGGCAGGCTGCTGAGAAAACTGGGGAAAAATCTGGGGCTGGAAAGGACGAGCAGAAGAACTCTTCTGATACGCCTCAAGAGAATGATCGGGAAAAATCATGGGCATATGAACACCTGGTACCACCGTTGTGGAAGCCCAAGGGGGACCCGAAGCGCGATCAGGCCGAAAAATTATTGAAGAACAAACTGGAAGGGTTCGCGCACGGATTTTTGGATTTGCCAGACCCCATTGTGTCTCCGATAAGGAAATGGGGAGAAATACGAAAAGGAAAAGAGGAATAAGGAACGAGTGCGGTGCCGGAAGGCTCCGTGCTCCCCGTAGGGACACCCATGTACAAAATAATCCTGGATATCTGCGCGGTTGTCATCCTCGCTCTGTTCTCGAATCATGTTCGCGAAACCGTGGTGCAAGGGCAAAATCTTGTTTTTGCCGTTGGTTATACGGCGTTACTCTCGCTGGAGCTCCCCCTGTGCTTTTTGTATTTTCGGACGAAGCGGGCAGTCTTCGGTAAGGCGCTCGGTTGGCTGCTCGCCCTTCATATCCTCTATCCGGCGTATCTGACCGTGTCCTTGGCCGTTGTTGCGCCGGAATCGCTCTCAACCCCGTATGGCGCGGGCATGCTCCTCTTCGTGCTCGTCGTATTCGCCGATGCGGCGAGCCTTATCCGGCAGAGCCGCGGCGTGGCGGTCGCCGCCGATGGGTGGACATGGTATTGCGTGTTGTTTCTTCTGACCTACACGCCGCTGGCCTACCTGACCGCCTTCACGTCGCATGATGCAACCGGGCTGGCCAACGACTATACCTGGCTCCTCTATTTCGTTCTCGCCGTGTTCCTGGCCTCCATGTTGCGGGACAAGGCGCTCGCTATTGTCGCTCCCGCCACCGCGCTTTTTTCGGCAGTGTATTTGGCGACGCATTTCCTCGGGGCTCCCTACCGGGGCCGCTTTGTTCCCGTGCTTTTGACGGCGCACGGCGCGTATGTCGCTTTGTTCGCCGTCGTTTGGCTCGCCAAGCGGAGGATGGAAAGGGGTGATTGATCACGCCTCTTATCGAGAATCAAATGGGGGATACTTGGTGGATAAGACCCGGAAAGTCCGGTGACATGAATCAGTGGAGTTGCCTCAGGGCAGCTCCACATTTTTGTCGTGCCGGTCCTCAGAACGCCAGCTTCATGCCCGAGCCAACCTCCCTAACCGGGCACTTGGCGGCCAGACTGATCTTGGCGGCCAGGTCCGTGCAGTGGCAGCACCACAGCCCCTCCAGGTCAAGCGCGGCCAGGTAGTCCGCCGTGGGGTCGAGCCGCTCGGGCTGGGCTTTTTGCAGATGGAATCCGCCGAGCACCGCGCGGACGTTGTCCACGCCCGTCACCCGCTTCGCCTGCTCCACGGTGTTGCAGATGCCCGCGTGGGCGCAGCCCGCGATGACCACCAGCCCCGTGTCCGAGACGTAGGCGAGCGCCGTGTCGTCCGGGATGTCGTCCGGCACGAACGCGCCGTCCTCCAGCCGCTCGCCCAGGGGCGCTGGCTTCTCGAAATCCGTGACCCGCTCGATTTCACCGAGTGCCACCAGGGAGTCGGTCAGCCAGACGGGCTCGGCCGTGAGCTTCAGGTCGAAATAGCTGGCCAGCTTGTCCTCGGCCACCAGCGAGCCGAACTCCGGGATGCCACGGTGCCGCTTGGCGCCCAGCGCCTTGGGGTGGGCGATCAGTCCGGCCCGGGTGCGGTCCGGGCGGGGCGTCATGTCGTAGTAGCGCAGCAGCATGCCCAGCCCCCAGGTGTGGTCCGAGTGGCCGTGGGACAGGGCGATCCAGTCCAGGTGGTCCATGTCCGCGCCCAGGCACCGGGCGTTGGCCAGGAACGCGTCCGAATAGCCGGTGTCGAACAGCACGCGCTTTCCGTCCGTTTCGATGAGCATGGACAGCCCGGCCTCGGCCAGGAGCCGGGTGCCCACCAGGGCGTTGTTGTCTATCAGAAAGGTTAGTTCCATCAGGGGCCTCCGGGGTTGCGGTCTACTGGCGGGACAGGAGAAAAGAGTCTATGCTCAACGCATGCGCCGCCGCAACCCCCTTTTTCTCCGCGCTTTTTTCGTGGCCTGCATGCTCACCTGCGTCTGCCTCCCGCCCGCTCACGCCGGGGCCGACGGCCCGGACGCCCGTTTCCTGCGCGCCCTGGACGGCGATTCCCTGCGCGTGGACCACATGGGCGAGGTCCTGGAAATCCGGCTCATCGGCGTGGACGCCCCGGAATACAAGCAGGAATACAGCCGCAAGGCCAGGGACTTCTCCCAACGTTTCTGCCGGGGCGAAACCCTGCGCCTGGAGTTCGACAAGGAGCGCCGCGACCGCTACGGCCGCACCCTGGCCTACGTCTATGCGGACGGCCGCATGCTCAACGAGGCGCTGGTTCGCGCCGGGCTGGCCGTCCCCATCCGGATCAAGCCGAACACCCGGTATTACAACCGGTTCAAAGAGGCGGAAGAGGAGGCGCGCCGGGAAAGGCGCGGATTCTGGATCAAGGGCGGCCTGGACATGACCCCGGGCCAGTGGCGGCGGACCCACCGCCGGAAGTAGCTATTCGAAGGCGGCGGTCAGGACGTCGGCCATCTCGCGGATCACGCCGTGGCCGCCCGTGGCGTCGGTCACGTAGTCGGCCATGGCCAGGATGGACGGGTGGGCGTCGGCGGGCGCGGCCTTGAACCCGGCCAGCCCCATGGCCGTGGCGTCGTTGATGTCGTTGCCGATGAACAGGATGTCGCCCACGGAAATCTGGTATTTCTCGGCCAGCCGGAGCAGGGCCGAGCCCTTGTCGCGGATGCCGTGCAGCGCCTCCAGCCCGATCTTGTCGGCTCGCGCCTTGACCACCGGGTTGGCCTCGGTGGACAGGATGATCTGCCGGATGCCCAGCCGCTGGATAAGCCCCACGCCCAGCCCGTCGCTGCGGTTGGCCAGGACCGACTCGCGCCCGTCCTGGTCGGTCAGGACCATGTTGTCCGTCATCACCCCGTCAAAGTCGTAGACCACCAGCCGAATGCGCTTCGCGCCCGGCAGCCCGCGCCCGGACAGGGCCAGCATCTCGCCGTCCGGCCCCAGGTACAGCGGCGCGTCGCCCATCAGCTTCTCGGCCCGGCCCCCGCCGTTGTCCAATATGGCGTCCACGGCCCGGTCCACGTCCGGCACCTCGAGAGTGACGATCACGCACCCACCGGACGTGGTGCCCGGCCCTTCCACCAGGCGCAGCGACTGGCCGTACGGACCGACCAGCAAGCCGTCCCAGGCCAGGTCGAAACCCAGCGCCCGCTTGTAGAAACGCGCGGATTTGTCGATGTTCCGAACCAATATGGTGACAGGCGGAAATGTGGCCATCTCGACTCCTTGACTGCTCGGTTTGCCGTGTAACCTACCCTGCCCGGCCCCACCGCGCAACATTGGGAGGAAAGATGCCTCCGGCGGCTGGGGCGCGGACTGACGGCTTGTTTTGCGGGGGTTGGGATGGGTCCGGCTAGAATGGTGTCCCGAAGTGTTCGCGCCGGGCGTCCATGGGGTTCGGAGAGCCGCCGAAGACTCCTCTCTCACCCCTCCATGTCGAGCAGGACGATGTCGTTGCCATCCATGCGGATGTCGCCGTTGTCGGCCATTTTGCGCAGGGTGCGGGACAGCGCTTCGGGGGTGATGCCGATGATCTTGGCGAGTTCGCGTTGGGAGAGGTCGAGGGTGACGCGGCCGTTTTGGTGTCGGCTCTCAAAGTAGGCCATGAGCCGGGAGGGGACCTGTTTGAGGGACAGGGAGTCGATCATGTCCATGGCGTCCTTGAGCCGCCGGGACATGACCCGCATCATGGTCAGGAGGATGGAAGGGTCTTCGCGGACCAAGCGTTCGTATTCCCGGGGCGGGATGAACAGGATGCGGCTGTCTTCGAGCGCGCCGAGGTTGGCGGGCAGTTTGCCGTCCGAAAAGGTGGAGCACAGGCAGAACGGCTCGCCGGGCCCGAACACGAAGATGGTCTGTTCCTTGCCGTCCTCGGCCAGGCGGAAGAGCTTGACCTGTCCGGTCAGGAGCACGTGCAGCCCCTGGGACGAGTTGTCCTCGCTGAAGAACATGGATTTCTTGGGAAAACGCAGGACCTCGGCGTGCGAGGCGATGCGGTCGAGCTGGGCGTCGTCGAGCCGTTCGAAGATGGGAAAGGCGCTGATTTCGTTCTTGAGATCGATGGGCTGCATGAAAATCCCCGAAAAAGTGCTGCAAGTTGATCGAGATCAATGTGAAAGGGGCTTCACGCGCCTATTTTGAGGACGACAACGAGAAAAAGCAAGGAGGTCCCCATGAGCGCAACCATTCACTGTCCGTACTGCAACGCAGGCCAGGTGGTGGGCGATTTCGACAACTACGCCCCCTTCTACGTCAATTGCCAGGAATGTTCCAGGCGGTACATCGTCGAGCCGGTGCGCCACGGGGTCGTCGTCTACCGCGACGGCGACGCCCCCTGCTGTTCCGATCCCGAGTGCCGCGCCACCGAGATGGCCGGATCGGGCCAGGAATAAACCCCAAGGAGCCGACATGTTCACCATATTGCGGAAACTGACCAGAAATCTGATCTACGCCATCCCGGTCATGATGCTCGCCGGGTTCGCCTACGGACTGTGGGCGGACACGGCCTGGCTCAAGGCCGCGATCATCCCGTTCACCTTCCTCATGGTCTACCCCATGATGGTCACGCTCAAGATCCGCAAGGTCTTTGAGGGGGGCGACGCCAAAGCGCAAATCCTGACGCAGCTCATCAACTTCGGGCTGACCCCATTCCTGGCCTTCGGCGTCGGCCTCCTCTTCTTCCGGGACAACCCGTACATGGCCCTGGGACTGCTCCTGGCCGGGCTGGTGCCCACCAGCGGCATGACCATCTCCTGGACCGGGTTCGCCAAGGGCAATATGTCCGCCGCGGTCAAAATGACCGTCATCGGGCTCATCGCCGGGTCCCTGGCCACCCCGTTCTACGTCCAGGCCCTGATGGGCACGGCCATCCAGATGCAGCTGTCCGCCGTGTTCAAGCAGATCCTGTTCATCGTCTTCCTGCCCATGGCGCTCGGCTACCTGACCCAGCGGGTCCTGGTGAAGCGCTACGGCCAACAGACGTTCCAGCGCGACATCGGCCCGAAATTCCCGGGCCTGTCCACCGTGGGCGTGCTCGGCATCGTGTTCGTGGCCCTGGCCCTCAAGGCCAAGACCATCGCGGCCGCGCCCGGCGTGCTCCTGGACATCCTCGTGCCCCTGCTCCTGCTCTACGGTTTCAACTTCCTGCTCTCCACGCTCATCGGCAAGTCCATGCTGCCGCGCGGCGACGCCATCGCCCTGGTCTACGGCTCGGTCATGCGCAACCTGTCCATCGCCCTGGCCATCGCCATCAACGCCTTCGGCACCCAGGGCTCGGACGCCGCCCTGGTCATCGCCATGGCCTACATCATCCAGGTCCAGTCCGCCGCCTGGTACGTCCGCTTCACCCCCAAGGTCTTCGGGTTGCCCGAGGAACTCGCGCAACCGGCCTGACGGCCGGTCGCGAGTGCCTCCGGCGGCCGGGGGAAGGGGAGGGAAAACCCTTTGAAAAGGGCTTTTCCCTCCCCTTCCCCCGGACCCCCCATCCCCTCCTTTTTCCTAAACTTTTTGGTGCCGCTTCGCGGGGTGTGTGATCGGCAAGGCGTACT